>NZ_JAKVIJ010000011.1:0-162328 GCF_022760965.1 Simplicispira sedimenti | reverse complement strand
TACGGACAGGCCGGCTTGCGCCGGCGGTGGATTGTCCGTTTACACAAAATTCTGTACACCCTCGACTATGCGTGACAACGACGGTCTGAAAGACGAGCATCCCGCATGCCGATCAGTTTCCTCATTCAGCCTGATGAATGGATCAGTCATAAAAAGCAGGTCAAGAGCGCGCGGGGTACCGTTTGCTTTGGTGCATTGGCCGCACATTTCGGCACGGAATCAGCCAGAGCACTGGAGTGGCGCGTTGATAGGCGAGAGCCTTACGATTGCGATGGCGACTTGTCGCCCTCCCACAAGTACCTACGCTGGCGGCAAGGCAAAGCACTCCCGCACGACGAGTCGGTGGACCGCATTCATGCACGCACAGCCGGAGCTGTACGGCTTGGGTTCTGGCGGGATCTACCGCTTTGGGAACTCCTTGGATCTCAAGCACCGCCCATCTCATGGATGCTTAGACTGCTTGAGAAATCCCCCGTGAATATCCGGCGCATCCTGTTCGCTGATGACCAGGCCAGTCGATATGGACGATTTCACCATGCTGTGCCAACTCGAACACAGATCCTGGGAATCCGTAACCTGTATTCCCTCGACGCATTCATCGTTTTGCTTTGTTTGGCCAGAAAAGGGGAAGTGCTGGAGGATGATCCCCAGCACTTTCTTCCGTCCGCTTGCGCGTTCGACATCTTTCCACGCATTCTCTACAGCCACCGCCCGCTACGCTATCGCTGGGAAGGTCTGTTCACGTGTATAGAGCGGTTGTTTTGGAACCGCGTCTACTTAGATGGCATCTATTACAGGTTCCCAATAGAAGTGATTCGTGCCAACCTCGCTCTGCTAGATGCAAACCCAAGTTCTTGCTTCCATCAGATCTCGGGCAAACGGCTTAGCGTTGTGAGCGAAGACAACATACCGGTGACCTGAACCTGAGCGCGGCTAGAACGTAAAGCCGAAAGAGCGTTGCGAAGGCAGACGTAGCACGTAGTCGGCCTTAAGCTTTACACGTGCCTTGGACGCATCGCCGCCTTCATCCTGCACGATGATCTCACCACTCTGATGCAGTTCTAGCAATGTGGCTTCCACCATGCTGCGTGTTGCAGGCGTCGTATTGATCAGCTTCAGGAAGAACTGCTCAAAGGTCATGCCCTCAGCTCCGTCGAAAAGCATGGCAGGAATTTGTTCCATCATGGTGCTCTTACTGACGGTCGCCGCTACTTCGCTGAAATCGAAGCCCATCTGCATCCGTTTTTCGTCGTCGATTTTTCCGATGTATCCCGTGCTGAACATGTGAAAACCCGCCTCGCCGTAGTGCGCAAAGTGGTTGTGGTGTTGCCAATGGGTGGTTGCCATCACGTCACGCGCCTTCCAGTGCTGCGAGAGGTGCAGCAGCCAGAAGTCACCATGCCCACGTTCGGGACGGATGAAGAAAGGCGTATAGAACTGAGCTGAGCACTGGCTGGTCAAGCTCTGGTACAGCGAGGACTGCAACTGAACCCGCCAGCGCGGCGACTTCTTAATCTCGTCGAGATCGGCTGCGCACACGGAGGAGTTGATACCCGTAGACAGCTCAAAGTCCGCGAGGTTCTTTTCGTTGAGATAACTGATCAGACTGTCGATATAGAAAGTGAGGATGACCTCGGCGTGCTTAAGCTTGGCGAAGATATCGCGCAGGCAGTGCATCGGTACCGCCGAATAGCCGTATTGGTCTAGGACAAACAATGCGCGCCCCGACCGTGGGCTTCGATCTTGTGCACGCTGGATGGCAGCGTCGCAATGCGTCGCAAATTCACCTTTCACGAGCTTCACCTTGCCGATGGTGAGAGCTTCCCCGTAGCCGCGTTCAATCAGCACATGACGTAGGTAACCCAGGGCGTAGTTGCAGTCGTCGATACAGATCAACTCCACATCGATCAGGATTGGCTTGCGGCGCTCCTGGCGCACATTTACACGGACCTCCGCTTCGCGGATTGCCTCCAGAATCACCAACGGAGAACCAGGAATCTCCTCGCCGGACTCGCTGAGGTAGAGACCGCCACCGCAGAAGCCGTCTGTGATGGTTAGCTGAATCTTGTCCTGTTGCGGCATCGAAACCAGCGTCAGGAAATAGTCGACCAAATAGTTGCGCAGCAACGCGTGCTTAACTTCACTATGGCGCTTGAGCAGCGGAGGCGGATTTCCCCAAACCCAGTCGTAATGTGGCATGAATGGTACGCAGCGCGCGTTTTGATGACCTCTACCCAATGTGCCCGCACGGGCCTGCAGAATCAAGCGCGCTGTGGTTCCGCGCCGACGGCTGAGACGCGATGGACCACGTGTACCGGCATTTCATCCCAGGTTCGGCCATTCAGTTCGCGACCATTGGCGGCCTTGGCGCGCCTTTTTCCATCTGCGCCCCAGCCCCCCCATTGCTTGAAAAAGAAGGCTACGCCTTGCTCCTGGCACTGCTCGCGCACAGCCTCCGCCCATTCCATCTTCATCGGGCGAGCTTTCGGCCCGGATTCTCCGCCTACGATGACCCAATGGATGTCCTTCAGGTTGAGCTTGCCAACGTCAGATAGCAGAGGCTCGACGGAAAGGAATCGAATGGTGGCCGGCACTTGGCGTAGATAGTCGATGCGCGGAACACCATACTTTCGGTCTTCGACTGAAACACCCAGCCAGGCATTGGTCGGTACCGTGCGGGTGCGGAAATACCGGGCCATCCGCGCCGCGCGCTTTGTGAGGATCTGGTACGTGTGGTGAGGCGTCTGTGCGATGACCTCGAACACCTTATCAATGTAGTGATTCGGCACCCGATCATGGAACAGGTCGGACATGGAGTTGACGAAGTAAACAGTAGGCTTCTTGCGCTTTATCGGATCGTTGAGCCGCTCCGGCAAAAGGGTGAGCGCGAAACCATTCTCATACCCTGGCGTGCCCATCGCGGTAAGGCGCTTTGACATGGTCTCCGCGTAGCAATGCTTGCACCCGGGCGAAATCTTGGTACATCCGACGGTTGGATTCCAAGTCTGCTCGGTCCACTCGATTTTGCTGGTTGTTGTCATCGCGATGCTCCCGATTTTGATAGCCTAGCCCCATCTGCTGTCGATGGTCTATAACTTCGCACGATCCCCCTGACTACGCCGATGATGTTCAGCGTTTCCCTGGCGCTCATGACGCGTTTATCTTGCCCATGTGCAGCCAACCGCGGCGCGCCACGATCGGTCTTAAATTCCTTGATGGTGTGGCTGCCGTCAACCTCAGCAACCACCACGTCCCCGTGGACTGCCTGCCGGCTTGTCTCAACGACTGCAACGTCGCCGCTGAAAATGCCGGCGTCGACCATTGAATCGCCCCGGACCTTCAGGAACACCGTTTTTGATGGCTTGGTGAGCAGCAACTGGTCAAGCGCCTGGGCCTGAAGAAGGCCCGTTGCGTTCCCCTCCCACCCAAAGCCCGCCCGCACCTCGTCGTCACTGAGCTCGACGGCGAAGAATCTGGTCCCGGGAACTAAGCGTCCACCAACGGATTTCTGCAGATGGCCTGACGCGATCAGGCGCTGCGTCAGCTTGAAGGCCGCATTCTTGGCCTTGAATCCGAGTGACTTGGCCATCTCGCTGTACGAAGGCATGCAACCCAGACGAGCGTACAGATCACGTAGACCTCGCAGATGCCGGGCGTCATTGTTAGTTCTAGCCATGCGGCATTTTAGTGTACGTTCGTCCACTAATCAAGGAAATTTATGCGCTTGAACGTGGCCGGAGCCACGGCCACGGCATTTGCGAGTCTCCTAATAACTGGCGAACAAATCCAGATTGGCGCTACGCGCAATGTCGTTCCAGATACGGTCAGGCAGTGGGTGGCGCGAGAAGAACACCAACCGATAGATTGAGCGGCCTTTGCCGTCCGTGATCAAGGGCATCTGACCGCTGATCTTGAAGCCCAGGGCCTGTACCGCTTTGCACCAGGTATCGAAGAACCAGGCCGGCAAGCTCGATTTGGACAGTTCGTTGGTTGGCGCAGCAAGGCGCCAACCAGGCAAGGCATGATCGAACCGGTCCCGCTTGGGGTCCAGTTCCATATCAATGTTGCGCGTCAGGTCCATCAGACTGAAATGCACTGCAAAGTCTACGTACTGCAGCCTAGCTAGACGCTCAATGATCGAGAAGGAGAGAAATTCTAGGTTGTAGGGGTCGATGTAGGCCAACGCCAAGGCGCCGAAGGGCACAGCTTTGGTCATCGCACTCACGGTCTCCTCGGCTGGTCCCACAAAGCTCTGCACCGTGGCGCCCGCTGCCTTGAGCCGCAACTCATTGGCGTGGACACGCTTGCCCTCAATGTCGCCGACCAAGAGCTTGGTGAACGGCGCACCAGACTCAACCGACTGGCGGTAGGCGGCGACAGAGCCGCCGTCGCGCGTGAAACTCTCTCCCTCTACCTGAATGCGCCCCGGACCACAGAAAGGGTCAATCAGCACGCGCTGCTTGAACTTCTTCTGCGCTTCGCGGGTGGCGTCCAGATACCGCGCAAGGTAACGGTGCTTTTCCTGCACCACCCAGCGCCCGACGCCACGACCGTGCGGGCCGCGCTCAATCGGCAGAGCGGGATAGGGGTCAGGCACTACTTGAGCTGATTCGTCCGTTTTCAAGTCTTCTCCCGTGGAATCGCACGGTCACAATGTATTGCTTAGCCCCCATCGCCGCATTGATCGGCCGCAATCGACCAATTCTGTTGAAAAACTCGCCTTGAAAGGCAACCTGGGTTCAGTGATACATCATGAGACTGCGGGTTTGCGGGTCTTAGCTGAAGGACTGCTCGGGTCGGTTCCGCACGGCACCTTAAGCCGAACCGGCCCTTTAGGATCGGATCGCCGCAGCCAGTTGTCGAGAGGCGGGTTGCGGAGCACTGCCGGTTTGCTGGTGGGCAATGTGCCAGGAATCCCAGGTGCGCACACTCAAGGTGAAACTGTCGAAGAACTCTGCGCCCACCTGACCGAGGTATTGGAGGTGCTGCAAGAACACACCGGAGTCATCCTCAAAAAGCCCATTCCAGAGATTGGGCTGGATTCAGGCTCGTCGGGCGTGGTGGTCCATGTTCATGGACAAGGAGGGGCCTACGAGGTGGAATTCTTGACTCAGGATGGGCAGGCCATTTGCGTTGAGACGATCAAGCCAGAATACCTGACTCTGGCACCGCTTCCCGCCATGCACGACGATGTCCGCAAGGACTTGCCTATCTGCGAAGAACACAGCCGCAAGCCCAAGCCACTTTGATCAAATCCAAAAGGTTTGCCGTGTCATCGTGCTTCTGCAGGCGAGGTCATTAGCTGGCACACCCGCGCAAAACCCTCAGGTGTTTTTGCCACCTCTTCAGGCGTCAAGCCATCCAGTGCCTGGTTGGGGGCATCCAACCACCGGCGAGCCGCAAGCAGGCTGCCTTTGGCCTTGACAGCCAGATGGTCGAGTTCTTCCAGCCGCTCATAGTCAGGACTGCCGAATTCTCCACCCACGGGTGCCATGCGATCCCAGTCTGTCAGCTGGTCCTGCTGTGCCTTGTCGCCCATATCATGCGTGGTCGGAGCCTGGGTTCTTTTCATTGCCATACAACCCTCGCAGGTTCTGTCTTGAACATTCGCGCTGAGTATTCACATCGCTCCTTGGGGGAAGGATCCACATGAAGAATCCGCATTATGAGTATCTGGGCAGGCGCATGCGTGAGTACCATCGCACGCACCAGTGGCGCCTGTCAGAGGGCGGCCTGTACGTCCCACACGCCTACTGGAACATGGGGCCGGAGAGTCTGTCGTACTGGGATGATGTGGGCTTTATCCTCAATGGGCGGCGCGTCATGGTTTGGTGGCGGCATCCTCGGGACATCTTTAGAGCAGCCATCTCCTCGCTGGCTTGGGAAGAGGCAGGTGACGGTCTGGAGTTGACCCGCTTTCGTGGACGGGTACTGGTTTGATACTCAAACCGTTTCGGGTGTTGTCTCGGCATGCACATGGGCATCCTCGACAACATCAAACAGGGCTTCGTTGCTCCTTTCAAAGTTCAGGGGTGAGAGGTAGCCCAGGCCGCTGTGGCGGCGCCTGGGGTTGTACCAGCCTTCAATCCAGGTAAAGACTGCCATGCGTGCCTGCGCCTTGCTCTGGAAGGTGCTGCGCTCGATGAGTTCGCCTTCCAGGCTGGCAAAGAAGCTCTCGGCCATCGCTTTGTCGTTAGCGTCGCCCACCGTTCCCATGGAAGGCCTGACCTGCATCTGCTGGCAGCGCTCGCCAAAGGCCAGGCTGGTGTACTGACTGCCCTGGTCGCTGTGATGAGTGACATTCTTGGGCTTGCGCTGCTCCAGCGCCATGTTCAAGGCGGTGAGCACCAGGTCGGCTGTCATGCGTTCACCCATGGACCAACCCACCACGCGCCGGCTCCAGACATCGATGACCACCGCCAGATAAAGGAAACCCATCCAGGTCGGCACGTAGGTCATGTCGGCCACCCAAAGCTGGTTCGGGCCAGTGGCATGGAGCCGCCGGTTGACCAAGTCATGGGCCGGGGTCTGGCGCTTGTCGCGACGGGTGGTGGCGGTGAAGCCTCTGCGCTTGCTGATGCCGTGGATGCGGGCTTCTCGCATGAGACGGGCCACACGCTGGCGGCTGATGCTCACGCCTTGCTCGATGAGCTCGGCTCGCACCCGGGGCATGCCGTAGGACTCGTAGGAGTTCCGGTGAATCTGGCGGATGCGCTCGGTCATCACTGCGTTGGCGATGCTTCGCTGGGACGGGGCACGCTCTCGCCAGGCATAGAACCCGCTGGCAGAGACACCGAGTACGCGGCACATGGTTCGCACAGGGAGGTCGGCCTGGTTCGCCATCATGAGTCCGAAGACTTCGTGGATGTCGCATCGCTGCGACCGGCAAACCAGGCCGTAGCCTTTGCCAGGATGTCTCGCTCCATCTGGACCTGGCGCAACTGCCGGCGCAGCCGCACCAACTCTTCCCGTTCGGCGGTGCTCAGGCCTTCCTTGCCAGGTAAGGGCTTGCCCTCATCAATGGCGGCTTGGCCGACCCAGTTGGTGATGGACTGGGCGGTGACGCCGAACTCACGCGAGAGCTGCGCAGGTGAGCGGCCGGCTCGAACCAACTCGACCATCTGCTGGCGAAACTGCGCCGGGTACGGCGGTCGTACTTTGGACATTGGTGACTCCTTGAACACAAAGCATGATGTGTCCACGGAACCGGGTCAACTCCACTTCCACCATGCTGCGCGTTGCAGGCGTTGTATTGATCAGCTTCAGGAAGAACTGCTCAAAGGTCATGCCCTCAGCTCCGTCGAAAAGCATGGCAGGAATTTGTTCCATCAGCGTTGCCTTAGGCTACGAGCGCGAACGACTGTTGAAGGCTGGATGCAGTCGCTCAACTTTTGCGCACAAATGACCGCTGATGAACACAGCATTCACTGCAAGGTGCTTTGACTGAAGTAGTGGTCTGCACCTAAAGGCCACAGGATTAGAGACTGGTCGAAGGCTTTGAACTATTCACTTGGTGATTCACGCGGCTCATTTCAAGCATTGCTCCACTCCTTGGGCTCCCATACCTTGTCACCATTAGACAAACTCAATAGAGTGAGCGTGTAACCATAGTTTTCACAAACGAGCTTCATTTCCTTGGCGACGGCGTCGCGATGTGCGTGCTTAAACCAAGTGTTCAAACTGATTGGGTCACCACTGCGGTTGGACGCAATCGTCTCATCCGCGGCGAGGGACCTTGGAGGAAGCTCAACTACGCGGCCTTTGGTTCTGTAGAACGCGCCATTGGCTCTGGCCTTGTCGGACGAGATCGCCCAATCCATGAACCCATCCCTCGACAAGATGAGGACGGCGCTTTGTTCCGTTGAGCGTATCCAACGCAGCGCGGTTGCGGTCAAGGACACGCCGAACTTGCTTGAGGCGTCGGAAAGAATGTCGAAGTCAATGTCCGAAGTCGAAGTGCACGCACGGAACTGCTTCATGGGCATCAGCAGGTTCGATGCGAAGTCATCGGCCTCTGCTTCGATCGACCTCATTTCGGGCCCCCAGTGCACCATGTCTGCCTGAGAGCATTCAAATTCCTGCTGTGCAAGGCGGTGGACAAGGTAGTGCCCAAGTTCATGGGCTTGGGTGAACCGAATCCGTCCTTCAGACGTCATGTTGCGGTTGTACAGAAGCGCCCAGCCTTGATCCTCAACGTGAAAGAGGCCACCTTCAAATGACGGGATGTCCGCCGCCACGACTTTGAAGATGGGATCTGGCCACTTGAGCTCCTTGCCTACATGAAGCGCAAGCTGCTCGACATCGATAGGAAACCGCTGTAAGCCGGCTGCCGCAGCGGCGTCAAGCCAATGCGTGAGCCGTATCGCGGCGGTCGTGGGCGTGAAAGTCGCCTCGGTCATGTCAGGATTTTTTCAGCACGTCCAGGATCTGCCGCAGCTTTTCCTTAGCTTCAGGTTCCAGCTTGGAATAGCTGCGGAAGAACTCCTTGTCCTTGTTTGACTCCTGCGGCGTGTCAATCGTGTCGTCCAGGAAGAAAGACACATCCTGTCCAAGCACGTCCGCTATCGCCTGCAGCTTCTCCGCTGATGGCTTCTGGGATTCGCGATTCTCCAACTCCCAGAGGTAGCTCTTACTTAGCCCGGCTCTACGGGCTGCCTCCTCAAGCGTTAGGTTGACCTTCGGCGAAGTCCGGCACGCTCGAAGTTTCTCGCCAAGTTTTGACGCCATCTTGCGCTCTCCTTCTAGACAGCCTTCAATTATATCGCTACTCCGAACTTCCTATAAGCAAATTCCGATCAAAAATTGCGCCTTCAAAAGTTCGCTATACCGAACTTCCTGTTATGCTGTGTCGTAGTTCGATTCTTGGAGCAATGAATGAGCACACCGATGGTTGGAGGTTTGACCGATGACGAGTTGGCCGCGGCCTTGCGCGCCCGAGCGGCGGCGGGAGAGCCTCATGTCCTGGTGATTGCCAACAAATTCAGCGCCCGGATGCTCACAGCCGCGACTGCGTCGCCTGCTGCCTGGAGTGATCTGGGCGTTGGGGACATCGGTCCAGGTGCGCTGAAGGCGTTGGAGGCGGCTGCGAAGCAGCAGCAAGTCCAATGGATCGAGACCTCCGAATCGGATGTGGGTGAGGTGGACCACGTTGCGTCAGGTCCAGTCATTCGGGCTGTTCCCGCCCAGATGCGTGCTTGGTGCAAGGAGCGAGACAAGATCACAGGAACGTCCGGCCGACATGGGGAGGTGGATACCGCAACGCGCTTTGAAGTCGCATCGCTGGCCGGCTGGCGGTGCCAGTTCGATGGTTGCGGAGAGGACCTGCGCCATCACTTTGTGCCAGGGGCCACGGGGAACTACAGCTACTTCGCGCACATCGTGGCCTCGTCGGCCGACGGTCCTCGTGGGGACAAGGTGAAGTCACCGCTTCTGGCGAATGCCCCGTCGAACATCATGCTGATGTGCGACAAATGCCACCGCCTGATCGACCGCGTAGCTCCGAAGCGATACAGCGCTGACTATCTCAACGAGATGCGTCAGCGCAACGTCGATGAAGTTCGTCGGCTGCTGAACACGCTTCGCTACCCGGCAGCCCAGATGCTGGTCATCGGCGGCAACATCGAAGGGCAGTCATTTGCTTTTGATGAGCGGATCGCGGAAGAGGCCATGTGGTTGCGTCAGCTGCGCACCGGAGGGGTGCGTGCGGAATGGTTCGCGCGCAATGGTCCGCATCTCGGTGCATCGAACTCGGATGGCTACTGGCTGAGCCTGTTCCAACTGCTCAAGAATGACAGGCCGAGATTGGCGGGTCTGCTGGACGGGACGGTGTACGGTGGTGCGCCACGACCGCCGCTCGCGGTCTTTCCTGTGCATGCCACCTCGGTCCTGGTCCTGTCGGGGCGGCTCATCGGAGACTCCAGCAGTGCCCATATTTTCCAGTTTCATCGCGATCAAGTGAGCGGCCAACGCGGTGGACAGTGGACTTGGCCAGAAACAGCGCCACTACCAGCCAATGACAAATTCAAGGTTCAGGTTCACCGTCATGCCAACGGCGGTGAAGCCGAGGCATGCCTGCGGATCAATTTGACTGCAGCGGTCCCGGCGTCCGATTTGCCTGCACACTTGTTTTCCGATGGGAAACACGAAGTGCCGACGATTGAGATCACGGTTGACAGTCCGAGTCACCGCGTTATGGGGCACCCCGCCGATCTTGATCTGTTTGGACGCGCTGTCGACCAGGCGCTGCAGAAGCTCCAGGATGAATGGCGGGTGTCAAAAGTACATCTGGTGCTGATCGCGCCAGTGTCTGCTTGTTGCCGTGTTGGGCAAAAGATGCAAGCCCGTCACCACGCCGAGTTCATCCTGTACGAACGCAAGCCCAGCACTACGCCCGGTGCGCGCGGTGAGTTTGCCAAGACGATTGCGATTTCTCCCACCGAGGTGACCCTGCTGTCGACCGGCGAGTCCCTTTCCATCTCGTAAACAAGGTCGGCACAAAGGTACTTCATCATGACTACGAACCCGCCAAACAACATTACGTTCACCACTCGCTTGCAGAAGTCTTTGGGCATCACACGAGATGCCGGCCGCTGGGAGCAACTCATCATGTCCTTGCTTCAACGACTTGAACTCGACAAGGTCGATCGCGCCAAGGCCATCAAGCAATACGAACTCTTGGCAGATGACATCGCCACCAAGTTGGATATTCCGCGCCACAACGTGGATGTCTATTCGCAGGGATCGATGCGCACCCAGACCACCATCCGCCCCCGGGGCAATGCGAAATTCGACATCGACATCATGGTGGAGCTGTCAGGCCCGAAGTACAACAATCCCAACTCAGAGGCGATGTTTGAAGAGTTTGGGAAAGCCCTTGAGGGCAACGAAGAAGTTACCGGTGACCCAGATCCGCGGCGCCGTTGCTGGCGACTGCAGTACCCGGGAGAGGCGTTCTACTTCGATGTGACGCCGGCGGTGGCGGACATGTACAAGACCTATGGTGCGGGCCTGCGGGTACGAGACCCGGACACGGTCTGGAGTCCCTCGAATCCGAAGGAATTTGCTGATTGGTTTTGCGAGCGCGCCGATCTGCGGTTTTCGTTTCAGGAGAAGACCGCGCTGGCAGCAGTGGTCGAGGCGCGTAAGTCGATCGATCCCGTACCCAGCGATCCGGTCGGCATCGACGACATGTTGCGTCGAGCTGTGCAATTGATGAAGCTGCATCGTGACAACTTCTACTTCTACGCGAGCCCCGACCAGAAAAACACGATGCCGATCTCGGTCATCATCGTGACCCTGGCGACTCAAGCGTTTGAGAACATCTGGCGAACCAGGCGTCATAGCTTCAATTCGCCTATTGAGGTGGTGCTTGCCATCGTGGAGGAGATGCCCGACTACATCAAGCGTGATGCAGCGGGTCGCTTCTATGTGGAGAACCCGAAGCTCTCCACGGAGAATTTCGCGGATCGTTGGAATAGTGATCAAGGGGCCCGTGCACGCGAATTCAAGCGTTGGCACAAGCAACTGGAGACGCACCTCGAGGCACTGCTCACAGATGAGTATTCCAGGAGCACTGAAGAGAAGCTGCGCGGCGTGTTCGGGCAAGCCGGGGTTGATGCGTGGCGCGACAGTCTCGGCAGTTCGACCGAGTCCACGCCGCTTCTCAAGAGCTTGGTTGTGGCATCTGGGGGGCAGGTGGCAAATCCGAATGTTGCAACGCCCGTCAGCCATCGCACCAACACGTTGGCGTAAGGGGGTCAAGGTGCCGACCATGCCATTATTTTTAGCCGCGATCGGCATGGTCACGGCGTGGTTTGACGGACTCGGGCCCAGCGCTGCAACGCGATGCCCGGACAAGGAGTCGGAGCAGCGTTGTCGCGTCTGGCGTTTGGCAGAAGGTGCGCCGGTACTGAATGGCGCCGCGCCACTGCTGGTGCTTCAGCACGATTTTCCGCTCACGCCTGCCCGCATCGAATTGGACCGGAAGTTCTGTTTGCAGCTGCCCCACATCGAGGTAGATGGCCATTTCTGCCACGGTGTCGAATTCGACTCGGCAGACGTCGCCGCCCCGGTGGCGGCAGTCGGTCGTGTTTTGGCCAGGTTTTCCGACTTCCTCGATCGATGCGCCGATCCAGGTTGGGTGGAGGCTGAATTCAGTCGGGAACGTCAAGATTACTGGGCCCGCTATGCGGCTGGGGCCAAAGAACCAGCCAGCTATCGCACGGTAGAGCTATTGCTGGATGCCGATGTGAGAATTGACGAACCACAGGAGGCTGCTGCGCTTTCTCTTGGGGACGGCAGGGCCCTCGCCACGACGTCTACGACGGAGCCGGAGCGTGTAGCAAAGGCCAGAGCATGGCCATTGGGCGGCATCATTCGTGGCGGCGCGCTGGTGATGAAGCTGCCTACCGCCGAACGATGGACGCCCAGTGTTTGGCCGAGGAGTTTTCATGATCTTGATGAGCTTCTTTCGCAGCTCAGTGGTTCCGCGGGGAAGCTGAAAAATTGGTACCAGGCGCGCCGTTGGCCGAACAAGGCGCCCGTGTTCGTGGTGCTCTTGCAGGGCCCGGCCGTGTACGGATGGCGGATAGTGCCGCCGCAGGTCGCACGTCAAGTCGAGCCGGCCCTTGTGCCCATCGACGTCACCCGTGTCGACAGGCAATGGAGCCTGTCTCGAGATCATCGGGCTGAGGGCTTGGCTCATCTTGCCACCAAGAAGGTGGTGGTGCTCGGATGTGGCTCGCTGGGTGCGCCGTTGATTGAGCTCCTGGCGCGCGCAGGCGTCGGAGCCATTGAGGTGGTGGATCCGCAGACATTCGAGCCAGAAAATATCTCACGTCATGTGCTCGGTGCGCCACATATTGGCCTTGGGAAAGCTGCATCACTATGCGCTCGATTGCGGCAGGCCATCCCAGGGGCACAACTCGAAGCTTTCGGTGAAAAGGCCATGCAGTGGTGTGCCAAGGCGGATCAACGGCCACTGCCGGATCTCATCGTGGATTGCACGGGCGAGCGCTCTGTAAGGATCGGCATTTCAATGCTGCGGAAGCAGGTGTTGAAAGACTCCCCTGTCGTGATGGCGTGGATGGAGCCATTTGGCGCAGCGGCTCATGCTGTTCTGATATCTGGCAGCGATGCGTGGCCTGCTTCGGACCCCTCCGATACAGCGGTCAATGTTGCGACTTGGCCAGACGACGCTCAGGTTGATCTTCCGGGATGTGGCCAGGGCTTCCATCCGTATGGTGTTGCCGATGCCTGGGCAGCTGCAGGCATGGTGTCCGAGCGTGTACTGAAAATTCTGAACGGCGAACAGGTGTTCTCTGGGACGTGGTCCATGATTCGTCATGAAAACTACTTCAGGAGTAAGTCGCCTTCGGTGACCTTTAATCGTCCGCCACCGGTTCCCGTGGGGGTGGATTCGGTCATTGAGCATCGCCCGTTGGCAGAGGTACTGCAAGGTGCCTGAGCCGCTAGTGAAGTTTGCACTCCCTGGGGCGGAGTGGAGTCTTCAGTTTGACGAAGCCGCAGTCTCGATGCTGCAAAGGAGGATGCAGCGCTGGTCACGTTCAAAAGAGTCCGTGGGTCAGCTCTTCACAAATGACCTCACGGCGTCAACCATCGTGATCTCAAAGGCCACCTCGCTCAAGGCGCGGCGTGCGTCTTGGTCAAGCGTGGCGTTCGATCCTATCGAGGCGATGCGGCAACGACAGGATTTGCTTCAGGAAGGTTTGTATTGCATTGGCCTTTGGCATACCCACCCTGAAGCGATGCCCGCCCCCTCCGGCACAGATGAGAGACTTGCGGCAGATCATGCGCGCGCGGCCATTTCTGTTTTGAACGGGTTCGCTTTTGTCATTGTAGGAAATCGACGTTTCCCAGATGGGTGGTATGTTGGGTTTCACGACACGGCTCGTTTTCTTAAAGCAGAATTTTCTCGTTCGTGATGATTTCTTGATGCGTGAACAACTCTACGAACAGGCCCAATGAACAGCCCTCTGGAATGCATTATTTTTCAAGGAGCCTAGTCTACGGTGCTGTTCATCAATTGTTTGCTCTCAACATGCATCTGGGGCAGGTACTTCACATCCAAGTGAAAGTAGTCTGGCTCGTAGCTCTTAAAGGCCTTGTAGGCCAACACAGGCTGCTGGGGCTTGAGGGCATTTGAGGTTGCCCGCTCCATGGCGGCGCAGGCAGCAATGCGCGGCAATCGAGTCATTCGATATCGCATAGGTTCGCCTAACTACGCGGCTCGGCGGGTCCGTGCAGTCACCGCGACCTTGACCTTCCGTTGGCTGAGCATTATGGAATCGCAGGGACTGGTGCGACGCGACGTGAAAATTCGACTTTGCGGTCAGCAGATGACCGCGCTCCTTTGCACGCAGCTCTGGCAACGACACGTCCCGATCGCCTAGGCAGGTCATCGGGACGATCGGCAAGATCCCCCAAAGCACGCCGCACGTTACGACTTCATCCCTCATTCGATCAAATTGAGGACGTTTCGGGCAATAGCCCAGAACAGCGGCGTCACATCTGCGGCATGCCGCGGGGCGGCTTGAGCATGTGATTACAAAGGGTTCGCAATACTGGCCCTACAGATCTCCAATCTCGAAGTGCTTCAACTATCAAGATGATTTGCCGTAAGCTTGCAATGAAGAGGGGGAATCCTATGAATTCAAACGCTAGGCGTCGCCTCAAAGATGGTTTCTTGGCTGCCTATACCGTCGATGAAGACTACCAGCAGAAGCCCGACGTAGCGAGTGGCCGACCCGGCGTCGTTGGAGGACGAGATCCCGACGGCAACCCTGTCCTCATCCGCGAGTGGCGCAGGAATGCCAAAGCACCCGATAGCGACTTGGAACAGATCTGGCGCCACGAGCTGAGGCAGTTGCACCGTTTGGCCGGCTATCCGGGTTCTGCGTCCTGCATTGCGCATCTTCACGATGCAGGGTTCGACAACAAAGGCTTTTATCTAGTCATCGCGCCCGGTCAGAGACAGCCGCTCGCATCCTTGCTCCAGAACGTCCCCGCTGACCACTGGCTGCGCCAGCCTCGCAGCACGACAAACCGATTGCGTGTGTGGGCCAATTTAAGGCTGCTCGCCCACGGATTGGAGACACTGCACGCACAGGGGATGCTCCATCGCAGCGTGGATGCTTGGTCGGTGCTCACCGCTGGAGGCGCAGAGCCGGATTTCCAGCTCACGGGGTTTGAATGGACGATGCGTATCGCCAGCGTGGAAGGTGTGTCAAGCCGCAGCACGGTGGCGGGTGCAACCCGGTCCTTCGATTCGTTCTCGCAGGATTGGATCGATTTCGGACTTCTCGCTACCGACCTTCTAGGGGCCAAGCGCGCGCGCGTTCTCGACCCAGCGATCGCCCCATTCCAGATCGCGGAACATTTGACACTTGAAGAGGCACGACTGCTACGGCTCATCGTCCAACTGAATCCCAAACAGCCGCTCGATGGAGATGCAATCGCCACAAGGATTGACGGCGTACTAGGGACATTGAAAGCGGAGGCGGCCAACCGCAGAGCCAAGCTTCATCTCGCGCTCCGCATTGGGCCTGGCAGCCGGTTGGGCGAGCGTATCCGCCACGCTTCCGGACTCGACATCGAAATGGACGATCTCCAGGCGCAGCTCCAATTTGTCAGGGACGATCTGGCCAGTGAGCCGCTGCTGCTCTGCGTTCGACTACAAGATAGCTCGGAAGAGTTTCGCCTTGTGTTGCGCGGCAAGCACCTCCTGTACCGCCTGCAGGAATTCCGCGCGCCCAAGACCATGGCTCTCAGCTGGGACTTCGCCTACTGCGAAGCCGTGGATACCACTGCCCCAGCCCCAGTCAATCTGCTCAACCAACGAAGGCTGCAGCCGGAATCGCTAGAGATACTGGGACTGCGAGATGCGTCCGACTTGTTTCCACGCATTCGTGGAAAGCTTATGTCCTGGGATGAGGTGCGGCAGGACTTCGGCAAGCAGAATGTACCGCTCTCCCCCGAGCAGACGGCTCACAGAGCTCTCACGCTGCTCCAGTTACTGGAAGCGGTCTACGCTGCAGCTGATGCTTACGCTGTGGAGCTTCAGCCCTTGCCAGGCAACCTGCGCGAATCCACAGAGCATGGCCGCGACCGCCTTTGCGTTCAACTTCGGTCGGATCCAGAGAGATCTGCTCTTTCTACCGCTTTAGACCTCAAACCACCCTCCGATCGATTCTTGAAACGACTGGAAGCCGACGGGCTCGGTTCCGAGGAGTGGATCCTCGCAGATGGACACTCGCTCGGCGAAAGAGATTCGACGGACACCGATTGGACTTTTCGACAGGTCGTCCAGCGGCCAGGTCGTCCAGACGTATTTCTATTCGACGGCCCCGATGCAATCCCGTTCCTTAACGACCCTGTCCTGGTTCCCGCGTCGGTCGGCCGGGACGTGCAGTTTCGTCGTCGGCTCAAGGCACTCAAGGCGTTGAAGAACCATCACGAGTTGCTGCAGATGATCGTGGATCCCCGACACCACGTGTTAGATAGTCACGACTCGGTAGTCGAGGATGATGCATTCGCGAAGCTGGACGAGCCGAAGCAGTTGGCGTTGAAGCAACTCACATCCACTTTGCCCTTCTTCCTCGTGCAAGGTCCTCCAGGGGTGGGAAAGACCCGCCTTGTGCGGGATCTCGTGACGCGACGGTTCGCTGACGAACCGACCTCCCGCTTGCTTCTGACTGCCCAAAGCAACGCAGCAATCGACCATCTGATGGACGAGCTGGCTGGTGTCCTGAGAGCAAATGACCCTTCTGGTCCGCTCGTCGTTCGGTCCAGCAAGCGCGATGCCATTGAGGCTCCCAGCCAGTTCGACATTAGAGAACAGACACGTCGGCTGGTTCGGCGACTTGCAGCCAGCCCACTTTCCAAGGAAGTTCCGCTGAGGCTGCAGCAGTCCCTTTCAGATCTCGCGAAGGCTGCAAATCCTGCCCAGGGCGCTGGACGCAGGACTGCTGCGGTCGCTGGCAGAGGCTCAGAACAGTCGCTTCGAGCCTTTGAGGGCGTCGTCGCACGCGCGGCGAATGTGGTCTTCGCGACGACCAACTCGGGAGAGTTGGAGCGTTTGATCGACGAACGCGGACAGTTCGACTGGGCCATCGTAGAGGAAGCTGCCAAGGCAACGGGAAGTGAGCTCATATCTCCTTTGCTTCTCTCGCATCGCAGGCTCATGATCGGCGACCATAAACAGCTTCCAGCGTTTGCGTCCGACCAACTGAAACAGTTGCTCGCGCAACCCGAGCGGATTCACGAAGCGATGAAGCTCGGAGAAGAGTTTGTTGGTAGGTCCATCAGGGATGTAACGACAGAGGAATTGTTAGAGGACGTCGCTGAGGACAAATCACAGCTACCTGCTCTTTGCTCCGAGGCCTTGCGGCTTCTCACCTTCTTCGAGTCTGCGATTGAAGCTGAGTTCAGGCGACAGGCCAAAGGCCGGGGCGGGCGCCCGATCGCTCAAAAATTGACTGCGCAGCACCGCATGCACCCTTCGATCGCGGAACTCGTCTCCGGCTGCTTCTATGGAGACCTCAGAACCGATCCGATGTGTGAAAAGCGTTTCGCCGTCGAACCGAGGCCGTTTGCCTCAGTAGATGAAAGCCGACTTCCCCTGGCTCCAATCGTGGTAATCGACATGCCCTATGTCCAGACGACGCAGAACCAGAAGCAAGGCGATCAGTACCCAGCCTGGCACAACCCAGCGGAAGTGCGCGCCGCTATCGAAGTTCTAAGTCTATTGAGGAGCGTTCAACAGGACGCCGAGGAAGCGCCAACGCTGGCAATCCTCTCTCCGTATGGTCGACAACGCCGCATAATCGACGAAACCATCAGCGAAGAACTGAATAAGAAGCTTAGCTGCCTTAGGGGGTTTCGTTCGCCCTCCTCTAACGGCCAGTGGTGCCACACAGTAGACTCGTTTCAGGGCAGCGAGGCAGATATAGTTGTGGTCTCGCTCGTGCGCAACAACCACCACTCAACGGTGCAGAGCGCACTCGGCTTCCTGAGCGATGCCAGGCGAATGAACGTCCTGCTGAGCCGCGCGAAGTGGCAGCTCGTACTGATCACTAGCACGGAGTTCCTGAGGGAAGTTTTGCAAGCGGTTCGAGGCAAGCCGGACGAGAACCGTGTTGAGTTCTTGAAAAAGCTACTTGAGGGCCTCGACAACGGACAAAACAAGGGTGACGTCAAACGCGTTCCCGTCCAAACCTTGCTCGGGAGTCGCAAATGAGTGTCGTGCGCGTCGCTATCCCCTTGCTCAAGGGAAAGCGCAAGTTTTTCCTCGAGAAAGGAAGGCCTTGGAGCCTTGCTGAACACGTTCTCCTCGCGGCACTGATAAATAAGCCGAGGACCGTTGGCGAGCTCGCCGTAGCCGGCGATGTTCCGCAGCGGCTTGTGTTAGAGGCGCTCATTCGGCTGATGCGTGCAGGTTGGGTCACGTTGCAGCAGGAGAGCCAGGGCGTCGTCTTCAGTGCGACCGCGGCTGGCCGCAGCGTTGTGGGAGACGAAGAGCTTCCAAAGTTGGCCAAGAGCACAAGCCGCTGGATGAACTTCGTCATCGACAAGATAACCGGAACACTTTATCGAAGCCGCGAGATGCCCTTCTTGGAGCAGCGTATCGTCGAGAGGCGCGCCGCTCGTGAGCGACTGGTCTGGCTGAGGCCGCGCGACCTCGACGCCTTTGACGACACTGCCGGCGTTCTCGCAACACTTTTCGAGGACGACGAGAAGTTTCTCGGAATCGAGCCCTCTGCGGAGAAGATGGTCAATCGCTTTGCGATCGCTACGGTCCGGGGGACGAGCGTCGAGGGACTACCTCCGCGTGCACCAGCCGAGCTCATCGAGCTCGTCAAGCGGGCAGCGCGCAACGCTCCGCCAGCGCCAATGGCCGAGAACTCACCCCATCATGACACGGGGCGTCAGGTCTCGTTTGTAGATAGGCCTGCGCCACGTTCCATAGATGCCATATACAGACCCGAGGACCTGATTCTCGGCGGAGCGATGCATGAAAGTGTGCTCCACGAGGCCATCAGGAAGGCCAAGCACAGGATCATTATCCATTCGACGTTCATCTCCGAGCAAGGATTCGCGCTCGTGCAAGCTCCGCTTATCGCAGCTGCAAAGCGTGGGGCGGTTATCGACGTCCTGTGGGGAGAAGACGAGAACAAGACGGATGCGGTGACCACGGCCAAGACCATAGCGAAGGTTCGCGCGAGCATTGAGGCTGAGGGGCTGAGCTTAAGTATCCGCGTTCATCCTTTCTCTACGCGATCTCATGCGAAGATCCTTGTATGCGACGATGGGAGATCCGAGCGTCTTTCCGCAACCGTCGGTTCCTGCAACTGGCTCTCGTCTGGATTCCAGAACTACGAAGCGTCTATACGCTTCAGCGACCCCCGAGTTGTCTCGGCCATTCTCGAGCAGGTCGCAGACCTTACACGGGGCGGTGATCGGCATTGGACGGAGCTGACAAGCGAGATGGCCAGACTGGCCTCCGATGCGCGCCTCCAGAAACCACCGACCGGTGTCAAAGCGAAAGTTACTTTGGTGCTTGGTCCGCAGCATGCCCAGTTTGCACGCATTGCTCGAGACGCAGCCCGTCGCCGAATGTTCGTGACGAGTCATCGGATCGGCGCAGCCGCCCGCCCATCTGTCGTCTTGCCCGCCATCACAGCAGTGCGCGAGAATGGTATCGAGGCGCGCGTGTTCTATGGCTTGGCAAGCGAATCGCCGGTTGGTGCGTCAACCTCGCACAACGGTCATCCAGGCTCATCTGTGCTGCCAGTTCTCGTGAGCAAGCTGCACGCCAAAATACTTGCCTGGGACGATGACCATGTCCTGATCACTAGCCAGAATTGGCTTTCCGCTGATCCGGGCGAGTCGAATCTTCGACGGGAGATAGGGCTGATGGTGCATTCGAAAGGAATCGCAACCGCAGTCATCGACAACTTCGATGCCGCTAAAGGCGATGCCGGCGCAGCCTCATAGTTAGACAACGTGTAGAGCCAGGACTCAGCAATGTACAAGTACGGAGTTTTTCAAGGTGGCGGCGTCAAGGGCATCGCACTCGTCGGTGCCCTGCAAGTGGTTGAGAGCCGAGGTATTTCGTTCGAGGGCGTTGGCGGGGCATCGGCTGGCGCGATCGTCGCGGCGCTTTACGCGGCCGGTTTTAGCGCCTCAGAGATGCGCTTGATCCTAGAAAATATTCAGTTCGACTCCCTGCTTGATCGCTGCAGTCTGCCTCGCCTCGCCTTGGCCAGAACACTGGGGCTCTACAGGGGAAAGCGCTTCCAAGATTGGATCCATAAGCTTCTTGCACAGAAGAACGTTCGATTCTTCAAAGATTGCCCCAAGAAGCTTCGCATTGTTGCAACTAACCTCACTGAGCGGACGCTCGTCGTCTTGGATTCCAATAGCCACCCCTGTCTCGAGGTTGCTGAGGCGATCCGGATGTCGATGAGTATCCCGCTGGTGTTCGAGCCGGTGCACTTAGGCCGGAACTTGATGGTCGACGGCGGCGTGTTGAGCAACTTTCCCTTGTCGTTGTTTGACGGGAATGAGACCCTCGGCTTCAGACTGTGTGCCAAGTCAGCGCCACTCCCGTTCGCTCCGGAGGGATACCGCGACTACCTGCTGGCAATCGTGGGTGCGATGCTGGATGGGCGCGACAATTACGACGTTCAGACAAAGAAGCTGGCAGGCCTAATCGAGATCGACCCGGGACATATCTCGAGCACTCAGTTCAATTTGAACGACAGAGAGAAGGCCGACCTCTACGAACAAGGTGTCTCGGCCGGAAATCGTTTTTTTGTCGAACCGGCCAACATGCACCGCGCGCAGCAGTTTTCCGTCCTTGGCGCCACAGCCAAAATTCATCTGAACGTCCCCGCAGGCATTGACGACGGGACGGAAATCCGCTTCTCCATCTCTGCACTTGTGCGCGTCGAGGTCGATGGACAGTACCTGCTGACCAAGGGCAATCGCATCGACCAGTTTCAACCCGTTGGAGGAGTGCTGAAGACTTACGGCGCCGCGCGCGCGAATCTCGCCAACCTCGGTGTGAAGGCCGACAGTAAGATTCCCATCGATCAGGACAGCCGAGACGACCTTCGAGTCTTCGTTCCCCGGCGGTCCATCGAGGCATTCGTTCAGTGGTACCTGAAGGGCAGCGGCAGGGAATCGTCCCCCTGGCGGGAGTTTAACGAGGAGCTTATAGAAACGGGTATTCTGAGTTCCGGAAACTTCCGAGCCCCCGCGTTCAACTATGTCGGGCGGCGAGTCGAGGGTATCCGTTGGACCAACCACTTTCAGTGCTTTGAAGTGCTGATCGCCGAATTGTTCGAATTGGTGCCGACCCCCAAGCAGATCGATGAACTGAACGCGTTACGTGGCCGAAGTGACTTGCCTGGCATCATGTGGGCAAACCCTGCACTGATTCGCGCCCTCGGATACGACGCGGCCAGCCAGCGACAGGTAACCAGGATCTCCGACCATTCGTCCTGGATCCTGGATGCAGGCATCTGCTGAGACGCTGGCGGTTCGAAAGCGAGTCATCTAGGTCGCCCAGGCACTGCTTTCGGCGGTCGTGGTCAACCCAGGACGTGAGCGGGCAAGCTTGTTTGCTTTCTGGAGCGACGCAGATTGGAATTTCTGCACAAAGAGAGCCATGGTGCTGACACCGGCTCCAACAATAAGCGCTGCTCCTCGTGCTTGTCCCTTCTTACGCCAGAGCGCCGTCGCAAGGTACCGTGCCTGTGGATAGTCAGGGAGGGTCTCGAACATTGGGGATGGTCTCCTGAGTTTGGAGCGATATTCGCTCCAGATTGGAGATTGTCCCTTGAGCGCCGATTCGCCTGAGGCTTGCTCGGATTGGTCGCCCCAAGCCGCCGCGCGTCAGTGATGTTTGCCTCAGTTTTTTGGTAGAAGTCAGCTTGAGACCACATACCTTCACATCGGGAGGATAAATGTCTGGACTAGGGCGTGTTAACACTAATGTCGATCATGGCGATTGCGCCGGACAATCTCGGACATGGAGATCACGCCCGAACAATTCGCCACCATTGAGCGCTGCCTGCCCAGGCAGCGTGGCAACGTCAGCCTGAGCAACCTGCAGGTGGTCAATGCGATCCTCTATGTGGCCGAGCATGGTTGCAAGTGGCGAGGACTGCCCAAGCGCTTCGGTAACTGGCACACGATCTACACGCGCATGAACCGCTGGACCAAAGCCGGCGTCCTTGATCGCATGTTCGAGGAGTTGCAGCGAGCACAGGTCGTGCGTATCAAGATTGAAGCGGTCTCACTGGACTCCACCAGCATCAAGGTCCATCCCGATGGCACGGGGGCGTTATAAAAAACGGCCCACAAGCCATCGGCAAGTCCCGAGGCGGATGGAACACCAAGATTCATATGGTTGCTGCGGATGCTCGAACGGCCGTGACGTTCTCGCTTTCGCCTGGGCAGGCGCACGACGCCCCTGAAGGCCGGCGCCTGCTCAGCAGTCTTGGGCCGACCAGCAGACCGGTGCATTTGTTGATGGACCGTGCCTACGAAGGCAACGAGACACGGCAGCTGGCACTGGATCTGGGTTTCATTCCGGTGGTACCGCCAATGAAGACGCGGATCGAACCTTGGGAGTACGACCGCGAGATGTACAAGCGTCGCAATGAGGTCGAGCGCTTGTTCCGTCGGCTCAAAGGCTATCGCCGTATCTTCTCGCGGTTCGAGAAGCTCGACCTCATGTTCCTGGGCTTCATCAGCTTCGTGCTCGTCGCTGATGGGCTGAGGATGTGTTAACAGGCCCTAGCGACCGGGTGCTGTTCCCATCACCCGCTCCACTGCATCGTTCCAGGGAATTCTGAGGAAGCCCAAGAAGCATCGTAAGTCGTTGATTCTGGTTGAGTTTTCGACGCCTCGATGTTCCAGTGGGCTCCACGGAAATCCACCTGAAGCCACGACGTTTATGTCCATTTTTGTGTCCATTTTTGCGGGCACGACGGCTTCCGGATTGTTGCTAGGGCGCTGAGGTCGATGGGTTAAGCATCTGGTTCCTGACTCATGTTCAGGAGCTAGAGCATGGCACTCTCAGACTTGGTGGTCCGCCAAGCCAAAGCCACCGGCAAGGCCTACACACTTCCAGACATCGATGGTCTCTCCCTGGCCGTGACGGCCACGGGCAGCAAGAGCTGGCACTTCCGTTACTACTGGATGAAGGAGCCCAAGCGCATGTCGCTGGGCACCTATCCCGAGGTCTCCCTTCGTGAGGCACGCGCCCTGCGTGACGAGGCGCGCGCCTTGGTGGCCAAGGACATCAACCCGCGCCTTCACCGCAAGCAAAAGCGCGCCGCGGTCAAACTCGCCGGTGAAAACACCTTCGAGGCGATCTACAAGAAGTGGCTTGCCCACCGCGAACTCGGCCTCAAGAAGGGCCGGCAGACCACCCTCTCGATCCTCCCTCGCGTCTTCGCCAAGGATGTGCTGCCCTTGCTGGGCAAGCGCTCGATCTACGACATCAAACGCCCTGACCTGCTGGAAGTGATCGCCAGGATCGAGCGGCGCAAGGCGCTCTCCGTCGCCGAGAAAGTCAGGACGTGGTTCAACCAGATGTTCCGCTACGCGCTGGTGGTCGTGCCGGGCCTGGAGCAGAACCCGGCTTCCGACCTCGACGTGGTGGCGCTGCCGCTGCCCCCGGTGAACCACAACCCGTTGCCGCCTCGCAGATCGCTGCGGCATCGGCCGCACCGTTCTTGCGTCCCTTGCCGGCCATGCGGTAGGGCGTGACGAAGTGGCCTGCAATCAGCCGCGCATCCAGCCCATAGCCGCGCAGCTTGCGTGCCCAGTGATGCGCACCGCCGCAGGCCTCCAGGGCCACCAGGCAGCCGGGAGGCAGCTGCGCGCACCAGGCCGCAAACTTGTCAGCGGCCAGCGCCTTGGCAACCACCACGCGCGCATCCACCGCATGCACCTAGATAACCCGCTTGGCCAGATCCACCCCGACTCGGGCAATCTCGTTCATGGACTTCCCCTTTCACATGGCTGCAGATTGATGACTTGGGGAGCACCATCGCGGTGGCAGCCAACATTTGTTTCCTGGCTGCTTACGATTGAGTCACATCAATCGCCCAGCAGGTCGCTGGATGTTGACTCTTGAATTTCGGCATGTCAGGTGCAATTTCTTGCAAGAATTTCCTCAGGCAAGGCCGCGTGACGACGGAACTTGTGGGGTAGTATGACAGCGCGCCAGCAGGCGATCTGCACACTCGACGAGTTCGCTGCCTACTTGAAAGTCGGCAAGCGGACGCTCTACCGGCTCGCCGCGCACGGGGAAATTCCGGCCTTCAAGGTGGGCGGGACGTGGCGGTTTCGTCAAAGTGAAATCGATCGATGGATCAATGATCAGATCCAAGCAGGCAGAAAGAAGGAGGTGATACGCACAGATGAGCAGCCAAAGTCAGCGGAACACTCCGTGTCGTCTGGGCGCGCTGTCCGTCGCCGCAGGCAAACGGAGTGGGCGAGAGTCTTCAATTTTTCTTCTGGAGGTGTGACATGGACTTTGATTTCAAGAAATTGGCTCCCTGGAACTGGTTCAAGAAGGAGCAGGAAGAACAACAGAGCACTGCCTCGCTGCCGGTGCAGCGCAATGACCTGCCGGTGGCGGGTGGGCCCGTCAGTCCCATCTTGCAATTGCACCGCGAGATCGACCGCCTGTTCGACGACACGTTTCGAGGCTTCGGTTTCCCGACGCTGGCCATGCCACGCTGGCCGTCGGACTGGCCGGGCCTGCTGAAGCCGGCGCTGGACATCCAGGAGACCGACAAGCAGTACAAGATCGCCCTGGAAGTGCCCGGCGTCGAGGAAAAAGACATCCAGATCACGCTCGACAACGACGTGCTCCTGGTGCGCGGTGAAAAGCGTCAGGAGCAGGAAACGAAAGACGGCGGTTTCCACCGTGTGGAGCGCTCCTACGGCAGCTTTCAGCGCGCTCTGAACCTGCCGGCCGATGCCAACCAGGACACGATCAAGGCCGCTTTCAAGAACGGCGTACTCACGATCACGATGGAAAAGCGCGAGGCCAGTGCGCCCAAGCAGGGCCGCTCGATCCCGATCAACGGCTGACGCGGGGCAGCGCGTTTTTCTCAAAAACCACAAAGAGATGAGGCACCGTGATCGGCGGTGCCTCGTCAGATCAATCTTTACAGGAGCATCAGCATGGCCAGAAAACAATGCCAAGTCTGCGGCCAGCCCGCCACGGTGCGGGTGGAAGCCAATCTCAATGGTCGCCACAGCACCATGCTGTTGTGTGACGATCACTATCGCCAACTGGTGCGCCAGCAAAAGCGCACCGTCTCACCGCTGGAAGCCTTGTTCGGCTCGCGCAGCGGGCTGTTCGAAGACTTCCTTGGCAGCGACTTCTTCCGCATCGGTGACGACGCACCGTCCATGGCAGCCGATACCGACGAGGTCGTCGATGCCTCGTTCGGCGAACCCGCCCCGGCCGGTACGGGCACCGCGCGCCGTCGCGGCAGTGGGCTCGCCAGCCGTATCAGCGAACAGTCCGAGGCCCTATTGCAGGAGGCCGCCCGCCACGCTGCAGAGTTCGGGCGCGCCGAAGTCGATACCGAACACCTGCTGCTGGCGCTATCCGACAGCGACGTGGTCAAGACCATCCTGGGGCAGTTCAAGATCAAGGTCGATGACCTCAAGCGCCAGATCGAATCCGAAGCCAAGCGCGGCGACAAGCCGTTCGAGGGCGAGATCGGCGTGTCGCCCCGGGTCAAGGACGCGCTCAGCCGTGCTTTCGTGGCCTCCAATGAACTCGGCCACTCTTATGTCGGGCCGGAGCATTTCCTGATCGGGCTCGCCGAGGAAGGCGAAGGTTTGGCGGCCAACCTGCTGCGCCGTTACGGCCTCACGCCGCAAGCGCTGCGCCAGCAGGTAAGCAAGGTGGTCGGCAAAGGGGCCGAGGATGGCCGCGCCGAGACGCCGACCAACACGCCCGAGCTGGATAAATACTCGCGCGACCTCACCAAGATGGCGCGCGAGGGCAAACTCGATCCAGTCATCGGCCGTGCGCAGGAGATCGAGACCACTATCGAGGTGCTGGCCCGGCGCAAGAAAAACAACCCGGTGTTGATCGGTGAGCCCGGCGTCGGCAAGACCGCCATTGTCGAAGGGCTGGCGCAGCGGATGGTCGCCGGCGAAGTGCCCGAGACGCTGCGCGACAAGCGTCTGGTCGAACTCAACATCAACGCCATGGTGGCAGGCGCCAAGTACCGCGGCGAGTTCGAGGAGCGCGTGCAGAAGGTGCTCAAGGAAGTGACCGAGCACCAGGGCGAGCTGATTCTCTTCATCGACGAGGTGCACACCATCGTCGGTGCAGGCCAGGGTGGCGGCGAAGGCGGGCTGGACGTGGCCAACGTGTTCAAGCCGATGATGGCGCGCGGCGAACTGAACCTGATCGGCGCCACCACGCTCAACGAGTATCAGAAGTACATCGAGAAGGACGCCGCGCTGGAGCGTCGCTTCCAGCCGGTGATGGTGCCCGAGCCGACGGTAGCGCAGACCATGATGATCCTGCGCGGCCTGCGCGACACCTTCGAGGCGCACCACAAGGTCAGCATCACCGAGGATGCGATCATCGCCGCCGCCGAGTTGTCGGACCGCTACATCACCGCACGCTTTTTGCCTGACAAGGCCATCGACCTGCTCGACCAGGCGGCCGCACGCGTGAAGCTGTCGGCCACGGCCCGCCCGGTGGCGGTGCAAGAGCTGGAGTCCGAATTGCACCAGCTGCGGCGTGAGCAGGACTATGTGGCCTCGCGCAAGCAATACGACAAGGCCGCCGAGCTGGGCAAGCACATCGAGGCCAAAGAGGCCGAACTCAAGAAGCTCGTCGAGGAATGGGAACGCGAGCGCGCCTCGGGCAGCGCCGAAGTCAAGGCCGAGCATGTCGCGCAGATCGTCTCGCGCCTGACCGGTATCCCGGTCAACGAGCTGACGGTGGAAGAGCGCGAGAAACTGTTGCACCTGGAGCAGCGGCTGCACGAGCGCCTGGTAGGCCAGGACGAAGCGGTGCGCGCGGTAGCCGATGCCGTGCGTCTGGCGCGCGCGGGGCTGCGCGAAGGCAGCAAGCCGGTGGCGACTTTTCTGTTCCTCGGGCCGACCGGCGTGGGCAAGACCGAACTCGCCAAGGCGCTGGCCGAGTCCATCTATGGCGATGAAGGTGCGCTGCTGCGCATAGACATGTCCGAGTACGGGGAACGCCATACCGTGGCACGCCTGGTGGGCGCGCCTCCGGGTTATGTGGGCTATGACGAGGGCGGCCAGCTCACCGAGAAGGTGCGTCGCAAGCCCTACAGCGTGTTGCTGCTGGACGAGATCGAGAAGGCTCACCCCGACGTCTACAACATCCTGCTGCAGGTGTTCGACGACGGGCGGCTCACCGACGGCAAGGGCCGGGTGGTGGATTTCACCAATACCATCATCATCGCCACCTCGAACTTGGGCTCGGACATCATCCAGCGTCGGCTGAAGGCCCGTGGCGCCGCCGGCGAGGAATACGAGAAGACCAAGTCCGAGGTGATGGACGTGCTGCGCGGACACTTCCGCCCCGAGTTCCTCAACCGCATCGACGAGATCATCGTCTTCCATGCGCTGGGCAAGGAGGAGATCCGCCATATCGTCGGCCTGCAGCTCGATCGTGTGGCCCGCAACGCCGCCAGCCAGGGCGTGACGCTGACCTTCGATCAGACCTTGATCGATCACTTCGCGGAGGAAGGCTACAAGCCCGAGTTCGGCGCGCGTGAGCTCAAGCGGCTGATCCGCAGCGAGCTGGAGACGGCACTGGCGCGCGAGATGCTGGGTGGCGGTATCGGCAAGGGCGATCACGCCAGCGCCCGCTGGGACGACAAGGCCGAACGGGTGGTCTTCGAGCGCCAGGAGCCACCCGCGAAGCCGGCCGAGCCTGAAAAGCCCGATGCCGCGAACGTGGCCGAGGCACCGCCTAGCGACGCGAGCAAGCCTGCGCGCAAGAAGAAGTCAGCGGGCGGCGAATCTTGAGCGATGGGAGGCTGTCGTGTCCGACCCCAACGGGCTGACATGGGCAGCCACCCTCGTGTCGCTGGCGGTCGCTATCCCCACAGCGGGGCACGCGGTCATCTACAAGCGTGACCCTCGATCGGCCACGCTGTGGGTACTGCTGATCGCCTTGTTGCCGCTGGGCGGTTCGCTGCTGTATGGGCTGTTCGGCATCAACCGTTACCAGCGGCGGGCGCGGCGGCTCTTCCCGGGGGCAGATCCTGCTGTTCGGCAGGACCTCTCGCCCACGATGCCCGAGGCTGTATCGCCGCCGCTTGCCGGTCTGGCCCACCTGGTGGGACGCGCCACCGGCCAGTCGCTGACCGGCGGCAACCGCATCGAGCCGCTTGTCGATGGCGAGCAGGCCTACCCGGCCATGCTCGCCGCCATCGAATCGGCGCGGTACAGCGTCGCCCTGGCCTCGTACATCTTCGACAGCCAAGGCATCGGGGCGCAGTTCGTCGATGCGCTGCGCCGGGCTCATGAGCGCGGCGTGCAAGTGCGGGTGCTGATCGACGACGTGTATGCCCGCTGGACGCCCCGCAGCGCCTACCGCGCCTTGCAGCGCGCCGGCGTTCCGGCGGCGACGTTCAACCCGACGTTGATTCCCGCGCGCCTGCATGGCGCGCATCTGCGCAATCACCGCAAGCTGCTGGTGATCGATGGCAAGACGGGTTTTACCGGCGGCATGAACATCTTCAGCCCGTATTGGCGGCCCGATGCGCCGGGCCAGGCCTGTCACGATTTACACTTTCGTCTGCGCGGGCCGGTGGTAGAGCATCTGATGCGGAGCTTCACCGATGATTGGTGCGATACCACGGGCGAGCGGCTCAGCAAGGGTTTCTGGCGCGAATCTCCCGCAATGGCTGATGAGCAAGGAACCTCTTGGGCGCGCGGCATCGAGGCCGGTCCCGATGAGGCCCTGGACAGGATGCGCTGGACCTTCATGGGCGCTTTGAGCGCGGCGAAGCATTCGGTGCGCATCTGGACACCTTACTTCGTCCCCGATCAGCCGATGATCGCGGCGCTAAGCACGGCCGCGTTGCGCGGCGTGCGTATCGACGTGCTGACGCCCGCAAACGGCGACCATCCCACGGTGCAATGGGCCGCGCGCGCCCACTACTGGCAGGTGCTGGAGCACGGTGTGCGCATCTTCGAACGGCCTGGCCCGTTCGACCACAGCAAGCTGATGCTGGTAGACGGAGCGTGGTGCTGCCTGGGTTCGGCCAATTGGGATGCGCGCAGTTTGCGCCTCAACTTCGAGTTCAATGTGGAGGTGTACGACACCGCGTTGTCTACGCGGCTGTCATCCCTTTTTGATGCCGCTCGTGATGCGTCGGGCGAGATATCGGCGAAGGCGTTGCGCGCCCGCCCGCTGGCCATCCGCTTGCGCGACGGGGTGGCCCGTCTGTTCACCCCCATTCTCTAGCGACACGACTTGCGAGGAACATTGCCCATGGAAAAGAAAGATCAATGGAACATTGGCTACTGGATCGTCGCCGGCCTGTTGCTGCTGACGCTGCAGAACTACTGGCAGGCGGCCAAGACCGTCGAGCCCGTGCCCTACAGCGAATTCGAGAAGGCGCTGGCCGAGGGGCGCGTCGCCGAAGTGCTGGTGTCGGACCGCACGGTCACCGGGCGCCTGAAATCGCCGGACAGCCGGGGCAAGACCACCATCGTGGCCACCCGTGTCGAACCCGACCTGGCCGAGCGGCTGTCCAAGTACGACGTGCCCTATGCGCGGGTGGTGGAAAGCACCTGGCTGCGTGATGTGCTCTCCTGGATTCTGCCGGCGGTGGCCTTCTTCGGCGTCTGGTTCTTCCTGTTCCGCCGCTTCGCCGAGAAGCAGGGCATGGGTGGCTTCCTGAGCATCGGCAAGAGCCGTGCCAAGGTATTCATGGAGAAGAACACTGGCGTGACCTTTGCCGATGTCGCTGGCGTCGATGAAGCCAAGGCGGAGTTGGTTGAGATCGTCGATTTCCTCAAGAATCCGCAGGAGTATGGACGGCTCGGGGCGCGCATTCCCAAGGGCGTGTTGCTGGTCGGCCCGCCCGGCACCGGCAAGACGCTACTGGCCAAAGCCGTCGCGGGCGAAGCCGGGGTGCCGTTCTTTTCCATCTCAGGCTCGGAGTTCGTCGAGATGTTCGTCGGCGTGGGTGCAGCGCGCGTGCGCGACCTGTTCGAGCAGGCCCGCGGGCAGGCGCCGGCCATCATCTTCATCGACGAGCTCGATGCGCTGGGCCGCGCGCGCGGCGTCGGCGGCCCCATCGGCGGCCACGACGAGCGCGAGCAGACCCTCAACCAGCTGCTCACGGAGATGGACGGCTTCGACAGCTCGGTCGGGCTGATCATCCTTGCAGCCACCAACCGGCCGGAGATCCTCGATCAGGCCTTGCTTCGCGCCGGTCGCTTCGACCGTCAGGTGCTGGTGGACCGTCCCGACAAGAAAGGCCGTCTGGATATCCTGAAGGTCCATGTCAAGAAGATCACCCTGACCCACGGTGTAGATCTGGAACAGGTGGCGGCGCTGACCACCGGCTTTTCCGGCGCTGATCTGGCCAATCTCGTGAACGAAGCAGCGCTGAACGCGACGCGGCGCAAGGCGCAGGCTGTGGAACTGCAAGACTTCACCGCCGCTATCGAGCGCATCGTGGCCGGCCTGGAAAGGAAGAACCGTGTGCTCAATCCGAAGGAGCGAGAAACCGTGGCCTATCACGAGATGGGGCATGCGCTGGTGGCGCTGGCGCTGCCCGGCACCGACCCGGTACACAAGATTTCAATCGTTCCGCGTGGCATCGGTGCACTCGGCTACACCCTGCAGCGGCCCACCGAAGACCGCTTCCTGATGACGCGTACCGATCTCGAGCACAAGATCGCCGTACTGCTGGGCGGGCGTGCCGCCGAAAAGCTGGTGTTCGGCGAGTTGTCCACCGGGGCGGCGGACGATCTGGCGCGAGCCACCGACATCGCCCGCGACATGATCACCCGCTTTGGCATGGACGAAGGACTGGGCTACATCGCCTTCGAGGCGCAGCGGCCACGCTTTCTCGATACACCGGAACTGGCCCAAGGCGGCTGCCGGGTGGCCGAATCGACCCAGGCGCGCATCGATCAGGCCATCCGCGACATCGTGATGGGCGTGTTCGAGCGCGCCTACCGGATCCTCGACACCAACCGCGCGGTGCTGGAGCGTTGTGCGCGCGAACTGCTGGCGCGGGAAACGCTCGACGAAAGCGATATCCGTCAATTGACTCAAGGACTTGTTCGGAACTGAAAACAGTAGTAGGTGCCATTCAGAGTAAGCCGGCGGCTCTGTTCGGTGCGTCATCCAATTCGCCGGCATTGTTCAAGGAGAACCGATATATGTCTGCATTGACTCCGTGGGACCCCTTCCGGGAACTGGATGAATTGCAAAACCGCCTGGCGACGATGTTGGGACGGACACCCCAGCGACAGGGCGCCCGTACCGGCAACGAAGCCATGACCACGGCGGACTGGGCACCAATGGTGGACGTCAGCGAGGATGAGAACGCATTCATCCTCAAGCTGGATCTGCCGGAGGTCCCCAAGGATGCCGTGCGCGTCAGCGCGGAAAACGGTGTGCTCACCATCAGCGGCGAGCGCAAACTGGAAAAAGAGGAGCAGGGCAAGAAGTTCCACCGCATCGAACGTGCGTATGGCCGCTTTGTGCGCAGCTTTGTCTTGCCTGACAACGTTGATCCGACCAAGGTGACGGCTTCGATGAAAGACGGCGTGCTGGAAGTGCGGCTTGTCAAGGCCGAGCAAGCCAAACCGAAACAAATTGAAATCTCAGTCAACTAACTTTAATTAGGAGCCCAAGATCATGAATATCAAACATCCCCAATCAACCTTCTCCGCACTTGCCCTGGCGGTCGTCGTCGGACTGAGCGGACCGGCTCAGGCCCAATCGGCGGCAGGTTCTAGCCCAGGTGCTGCAGCACCCTCTGCCGCATCCAAGGCGGCGCAGCCACAGGTAGATGACAAGGCCGCCCGGGAAGCCGAAAAAAAGCGTGCTGAGCTCACTCAGGACGCCATCACGGCGCTCACCAAGACCCAGGAGGCTTTGACACTCCTTGATGCAAAGAAGACCAAGGAGGCGCTCGCTGCGCTGGAACTGGCCAGCGGAAAGCTGGAACTGGTATTGGCACGCGACGCCAAACTTGCTTTGGCGCCGGTCCATGTACGCGTCATCACCCGCGATATCCACGCCAACGTGGAAACGGTGAAGAAAGCGGTCAAGTTGTCTCAGGAGTTGTTGGGTGATGGCGAGGTGCAAAAGGCCCGGCCCATCGTCGCCAATCTGGCCAGCGAAATCGTGATCGAAACCGACAACCTGCCGATGGCAACGTACCCGGCAGCGATCAAGTCGGCCGCACGGCTCATCGACAGCGGCAAGATCGACGATGCCAAGGCGGAACTCGCCCGAGCACTGAACACGCTGGTGGTGACCTCGGTCGCCTTTCCTCTGCCCGTGCTACGGGCTGAAGCCGCGATGGCAAAAGCTGAAAAGCTGGCCGAGACCGACAAGCGCGATGCCAAGCAGAACGAGGAGCTCAGCACCTTGCTGTCGTCCGTGCGCACGGAGATCGAAATGGCGCAGATCCTGGGTTATGGCAAGAAGGCGGATTTCAAACCCATCTTCGATCAGGTGAAGTCCATTGAGCAAAAGTCGGCTGGTGGCAAAAGCGGCAAGGGATGGTTCGACGAGTTGAAGACGCGCCTCCAAAAGCTGTTTTGAGGTGATGAAGGGGCCGACTGTTCGGTCGGTCAGTCTCGCGATGTTCGCAGTCAGCCCCAATAGATTCGCCTATTTTCACTAACTCATACGAGGCATATCATCATGAATGAGCAAACATCGAATCCCAATGCGACGAACAAAGAAATAAACGAACAGGCCGCGGTAAGCAGCCTTCCTGTCAGTCCACAGGCCAAGCCTGAAGTCGTCACGGAGGTACAGCCTGAGGTTCAGAAGGAAACGGACTCGCAGGCGGCAGACAAACGTAAACAAGTCCTCGATGAGGCCGTCTCGGCCTTGGCGCTGACCAAATCAGCGCTGGCCGCACTTGACGGCAAGGACGCTGCACGCGCATTGGCAACGCTGGCCGAAGTGACGGGAAAGCTGGAGCTGATCGTTGCGCGCGAACCCACGCTCGCCCTGGCCCCCGTTGATGTGCGCACCATCGTGCACGACTTGTTCGCCAACACGGAAACCATTGAGGCGATGACCGACGAGGCGCTGGATGCCCTCAAACATGGCGAGGTGCAACAGGCACGGCACGTGCTGGCTTTGCTGGCCAGTGAAATCGTGATCGCGGTCACCAACATCCCTCTGGCGTCCTATCCCGCAGCCGTGAAGGCAGTCGTGCCGCTGATCGATCAGGGCAAGATCGAAGAAGCCAAAGCCGCGCTGCAGGCAGCGCTCAGCACGCTGGTCGAGACGCGCAGCGTGCATCCGCTGCCCGCCCTGCGCGCCAGGCTGCTCCTGAAGCGCGCCGAGACCTTGGTAGAAGATGGTCAGCGGAGCGAAGCGTCCAATGAGCGCCTGGAGACATTATTGAACGAAGCGCGGCAGCAGTTGGAAATGGCAGAAATGCTGGGCTATGGAAAGAAGAAGGACTTTGAGCCCCTGTATGCTGAAGTCAAGAAAGTGAAGCAAAAGACGGCTGGGGGAGGCGGCGGAAAAGGCTGGCTCGATGAAATCAAGGCAAAGCTGTCCAAGTTGTTCTGAAACCGCTGGATAGGGCGTAAGAGGGGCGCGTCGCGCCCCTCTCTTGGCTCAGGAGTGTTTGCTTTTTCACCCCATTAGATCTTTAGGAGATATAGCATGAATACAGATACCATCACCGATTCCAGTGCGGATGAGCCCACCAAAACACTGTGTTCATTGACCGAAAATTGGTGGATTTTTGCGTTGCGCGGTGTCTTGGCATTGATTTTCGCAGCCCTTGCGTTCTGGATGCCACAATCGGCTCTGTTGGCCATGACCTTAGTGTTCGGCGCATTTTCCTTGGTCAATGGCGCTTTCAACTTGGTTGCAGCGGTGCGCCATATCCAGAAAAAAGAGCGCTGGGGCTGGCTGCTGTTCAGCGGCATTGTCGGCATACTTACCGGCGTCGTCGTCCTGGTTGCTCCTTGGGTCGCCACGATGGTCATGGCTTCTTTTTTATGGGCTAGCGTGGGGTTCTGGGCGATTTTCACCGGTGTGCTGGAGATATCCGCCGCCGTTCGGCTGCGTCAAGAAATCAAGGGTGAAATCTGGCTTGCCTTCAGTGGACTGCTCTCGATTGTCCTTGGCGCTATCGTCTTGTGGATATTTTTTTCCCGTCCGGTCGAGTCATTCCTGGCCGCAGGCTGGCTGTTGGGCTTCTATGCGGCAGTCTCTGGTGTCACGCTTTTGTTCTTGAGTTGGCGTCTTCGCAAAACGCGCCAGGGATAAGATCGGGTCAAACTAAATTCTATGGATATGAGCATTTTCGGTTCGTGCCTCCATAGAAATGACATCAAAGGAGTCATGCATGCAGATGCAATATAGCTATCGAGCTATCGACAAAGAGTTTCATGAACCATGGCAGAGAGCTTTGGGAAATGTGATCGAGCACGCCCTCAAGCCATTGCTCGACAAACACACTAAAGATTCAGTGCGACTTCAAATCGTCCTTGATCGCGACAAGACCAAGCGGCAATTTCTGGCCAGTGGCTATATGCACCTGCCCGGCAAAAAGATTGTCAGCGTTACTGCATCACATGACGAGCTGACGCCCCTCGCGCAGATGCTCGCACAGTCGTTGTTCCGTCAGGCCAAGAAGCATTTTGACCGGCTGCATGCTCAGGACCAAATCAAGCGCAAAGCACGACGCGAGCGCTTGCGCGAGCTCAAGGTGCGAATTGCCGCAAAACCCGCGTCAGCCGCCCATGAGGCCAAAGTGAACCGAATGCCTCTACTGTCGAAACTTGAGGCTGTCGCAAGGCGTGAGCTGGCTTATCTGCGTGCCGTCGGCGATTTACCGCGCGATTATCCGACGCTGCGCGACGTGGTGGATGAAGCGATTGTCCAAGCTGAGGTGGAATGGCAATCCGTGCCGGAAGAAAAAGCGGCTTACTTCGGTCTTCTGAAGCATCTGTTCGCCGTCCTGGATCACGAAGTGGCAAACAGCCGGCAATTTGGCGAATTCGTTTCTCTGGACGCGCCGGTCGAAGCGGATGCCCAGGACGTCGCCGAGGCCATGGTGGAAGAGGAAGTCTTCGAATTTTATCAGCCCGATGACACACTCAGGCTGGCCGATATCATCGCTGACAGTCAGCATCCCGATTCCGCAACGATCGCGGAACAGGAGGAGCTAGTTGATCGGTCGAGCGAGTTCGCTTTTGCATTCGACCTGCTGAAGGACATGCCGCGTTTGTGGCGGCGCATTTTTCTGCTTATCCGGGTGGATGGGCTGGATGCAGGCTGCGCTGCTGAAATCCTGCGGATGCCTAATAAGATAGATGCTGTCAGAGCGGGGCTCATTCAAGCCGAAGCCTTCATTGCGGCTCACGTGGAAGATGCCGGCGTGAGCGAAGACGGGAACGATTGGATCAAAGGCGTAAATTGGTCGGCGATGTCGGTGATCCGAAGCGAGGCAACCTCACCGCAGTCCAAGGAAGCGAACCATGAAAAATGAACTCCACATCGTCTGCCCACATTGCCAGTCCATCAACAGCGTGCCGGCCGCCAAGCTCGCGGATCGTCCCAACTGCGGCCGCTGCCAGCAGCCCTTGTTCACCGGCGAGCCCATCGAGTTGACGACGGCGACGTTCTCGCGCCACGTGGAGCGCAGCGATCTGCCGCTGCTGGTCGATTTCTGGGCGCCCTGGTGCGGGCCGTGCAAGATGATGGCGCCGCAGTTTCAACAAGCCGCGCGCCAGCTCGAACCCGGGATCAGGCTGGCAAAGGTGAACACCGAGGCTGAGCCCCACCTGGCCGCGCAGTTCGGTATCCGCAGCATTCCGACGCTCGCCCTGTTCCAGGGCGGACGTGAGATCGCCCGCCAGGCAGGCGCCATGGGCTCGCAGGACATCGTGCGCTGGGCATCTGCACAGGTGGGGCGCTGACCGATGCAGGACTTGCTCGGCGCCACCCTGATCCTGCTGGCGGCATGCAGCCTCGCGGCGGTGGCGACGGCGGCGTTCAGAGTACCCGCCTTGCTGGGTTACCTCGCCGTCGGCGCCTTGCTGGGCCCGTCGGTCGGCGGTGTAGTCGCGCCGGGAGAAGCGCTTGATTTTCTGTCCGAGCTGGGCGTGGCGCTGCTGCTGTTCATGGTCGGACTGGAATTCTCCCTCGGGCACTTTTGGCTCACTCGCAAGACCGTACTGGTGGCTGGCGGTTTGCAGATGGTCGTTGTGGCCGCACCTCTGACCCTGATGCTGATGGGGTTGGGGCAGCCAGCTCAGAGCGCTGCGCTGCTCGGCGCTGCGGCGGCCATGTCGTCCACGGCGCTGGTCAGCCGACAGCTGGCCGACCAAGGCGAGCTCACCACCCGCCACGGCCGCAGCGCCATCGCCGTGCTGGTCTTTCAGGACCTGGCCAGCGTGCCCCTGCTGGCCCTGCTGGCGATCTGGGCGCGCGGCGAGTCGCCGAAGATCGAGAGCGTGCTGCTCGAAGTGTTGGGCGTGCTGATGTTGTTCGCGGCAGCGGCCCTCGCCTCCCGTCGTCTGTTGCATGGCCTGCTGGGCTGGGTGGCGCGGCAGGGCCACGAAGAATCCTTCGTGCTGGTTTCCTTGTGCGTGGTGGTGGCTGCCGCCGCTGCTGCACACGCGGTCGGCGTATCCGCCGCCCTGGGTGCGTTTTTGGCCGGCATGGTGCTGGGCGAGAGCGACTTCCGTCACCACATGGAAAGCCACCTCAAACCGTTTCGCGATGTGTTGTCGGGGGTGTTCTTCGTGACCATCGGCCTGCAGTTGGACGGAGCGCAGATTCTTTCGGCACCACTGGCGGTGTTCGCGTGGCTGGCAGTGCTGGTACCGGTCAAGATCGGGCTCAACACCCTGGCCTTGCGGGCGACGCGCCTATCCGCCCTCGATGCCTGGCGCACGGGCATAGCGTTAGGGCATGGCGGCGAGTTCGCCCTGCTGTTGTTGGGCATGGTCTTGCAGCAGCATCTGATTCCCGCGACCGTCGTACAACCCATGCTGGTCGCGCTGGTGCTCAGCATGGCCTTGGCACCGCTGCTGATCCGCCATCACGATGTACTTGCCCGGTTCTTGAGCCGCACCGGCGGCGTCATTCAGCCACCCCAGGCTGAAGAAGTTGAGATCACCGCGCAGACAGCGCGATTTCGAGACCACGTCATCATCTGCGGCGCGGGCGAGCTTGGCCTGACCGTCAGTGAGATTCTTCGCCACGCCGGCGTGGCGCATCTGCTGCTGGAAGCAGACGAGCAGAAGGTAGAGGCCGAGCGTGCCGCCGGCGTGCCGGTGTTCCATGGCGATGCGAGTCGGCCCGATACCCTGCTGGCTGCCGGGTTGGCGCAAGCGCGTCTGGTGGTGCTCACGTTCGCCCATGCCCAGCAAGTGCTGCGCATCGCCCAGGCGATTGCCGAGCGCCGTCCGGCGCTGACCTTGTGGGTGTCATGCAGAAGTACGACCGCGGCCGATGCATTTCGCGCCATGCCCAACGTGCGTGTGTACCAGCAATCCTTTGCCGCAGGCCTTGGGCTGGCGGAACAAGTGATGTCGTCGCTTGGCATGTCGGCCGAGCTCGTCGAACGAAACATCAGTGCGATGCGCCGCCGTCTCGACAGCGGCAATGTCGCAGGGAGTCCATCTGCATGAAGTCAACAGGCCGCAATCCATTTCAGGTCTTCCGTGACCAATGGGCCATCATGAGTTTATACGAGCGCTTCGAGCAGGTCGTCGCCCTCGTTCTGTCGGCGGTAATTGCCGTCATCATCGTGGTGTCACTGTTCCAGCTCATCGCCATCGTCTTCACGCTGCTGGTCCTCGATGCCTTCAATCCCCTGGATCACAAGGTATTCCAGAGTGTGTTCGGCATGATCATGACGCTCTTGATCGCGATGGAGTTCAAGCATTCCATCGTGCGCGTGGCGCTGCGTCGGGACAGCATCATCCAGGTCAAGACCGTGATCCTCATCGGTCTGATCGCGCTGGCGCGCAAGTTCGTGATCCTTGACCCCGAGGCGAGCCCCGCAAAGATAGCCGCGCTGGCAGGCGCCACGCTGGCTCTGGGTGCGACCTACTGGCTGCTGCGCAAGCGCGGCGACCGCGCCGCCGAGACCTCTGAGCATGACCCGTCATCATCCCAGTGATCCGCGCACGGCGCTGTTGCAACACCGCTGGCTCAACCGCCTGCAGACCGGGCTGTTGGTCCTGACCCTGGTCGGGATCGCAGCCGCCGCAGGGAGACTGCCGTTTGGGGAAGGCGGCCTGTGGCTCGCGCTGTTTGCCGTTGCAGGTGCGTTGCTGCTGGAACCGGTAGCCGCGTCGGCGCTGAGCTTGCGCCTGTACCGCGTACGGGCCTTGCACCCGCAAGAAGCCCACGAGATGTGGGCCCTGTTGCGCGAGCTGCCCGCCCGTGCCGGTTTGCCCGCCACGCCGGTGCCGCACTATGTGCCCAGTGCCGTCGTCAACGCCTTCGCCACCGGATCGAAGCAGGAGGCATCGATCGCCCTCACCGATGGGCTGCTGCGCAGCCTGAGCCCACGCGAGCTGGCGGGTGTGCTCGCGCACGAGGTTGCGCACATCGCTAATGAGGATCTGCGTGTCATGGGGCTGGCGGATTCCGTCAGTCGCCTCACGAGCCTGCTGGCCCTTATGGGACAGATCGCGATCCTTCTGAGCCTGCCCGAGCTGCTGGTTGGCGCGGCGGAGGTCTATTGGCCCGGTCTATTGTTATTGGCCGCAACGCCCCAGCTGGCCCTGCTCGCACAGCTCGGCTTGTCTCGCGTGCGTGAGTTCGACGCTGACCGCCTCGCGCCGGAACTGACTGGCGACCCGCAGGGGCTTGCGTCTGCGCTGGCGAAAATCGAGCGGGTCAGCCGCTCCTGGCGTGCCTGGCTGTCGCCGGGATGGGGCAATCCCGAGCCCTCCTGGTTGCGCACGCATCCGGCAACGCAAGAGCGCATCTCACGCCTGCTGACGTTGGCGCCCAGGCCAGCATCAGCGTTGCCGTCTCACGAGATCCATTTCTTGCCGGAATCCGCTGTGACGCTTCGCCCCCCGCGCTGGCGCCCGAGTGGACTGTGGCGCTGATTGCCCTCAACAGGAGACTTGTCATGGCCTACCCCGACCCGTACGCGCGCCCGCCACAGGACCACTTTATCCGTCGCTGGCTCTTCATCACCGCCTGCATTGCCGCGCTCATGCTGCTGTGGCAGTTTCTGCCCGCCATCGAGGCCTGGTTCAGTCCGCGCGAGGCGGCAGAACGCACTGTGACGGCGCGCGGCGACCTGGCGGCGGACGAGAAAGCCACCATCGAATTGTTCGAAAAATCGCGCGCCTCGGTGGTCTACATCACCACCGCGCAATTGGTACGCGATGTCTGGACGCGCAACGTGTTCTCCGTGCCGCGCGGTACAGGCTCGGGTTTCATCTGGGACGACGCCGGCCACGTCGTCACCAACTTCCACGTCATCCAGGGAGCGTCCGAAGCCACAGTCAAACTGGCCGACGGCCGCGACTACCAGGCCGCACTGGTGGGGGCAAGCCCAGCGCACGACATCGCTGTACTCAAAATCGGTGTGGGTTTCAAGCGCCCGCCGGCCGTGCCGGTCGGCACCAGCGCCGACCTCAAGGTGGGTCAGAAGGTGTTCGCTATCGGCAACCCCTTCGGCCTGGACTGGACGCTCACCACTGGTATCGTCTCCGCGCTCGACCGCTCGTTACCCGGAGAAGCGGGCGGCCCGGCCATCGATCACCTGATCCAGACCGACGCCGCCATCAACCCTGGCAACTCCGGTGGGCCGCTGCTCGATTCGGCAGGAAGGCTCATCGGCATCAACACGGCGATCTATAGCCCCTCCGGCGCCTCGGCCGGGATTGGTTTCGCCGTGCCGGTGGACACCGTCATGCGCGTAGTCCCGCAACTCATCAAGACCGGTAAGTACATCCGTCCGGCGCTGGGCATTGAGGTGGACGAACAGCTCAATCAGCGCCTGCTGGCGCTGACTGGAAGCAAGGGCGTGTTCGTGTTGCGTGTTACCCCTGGTTCGGCAGCGCACAAGGCCGGCCTCGCGGGTGTCGAAGTCACGCCGCAAGGCATCGTGCCGGGCGACCGCATCATCGATGTTGATGGCAAGGCGACGGACGATGTGGCCAAGCTGCTCGCGCAGCTAGACGACAGGAAGGTCGGCGATGTGGTGGTCTTGTCAGTGGAACGGGCCGGCAAATCGCGCGAGGTGCGTGTGGAGCTGCAACCCGGGAATTGATTGAACTGAACCTGTGGATCAGGCGGTAGTGCAGCGTCGCGGCGATTGAGGTTCTCAGGTCTTCGGCCAGGTAGCGTTCCGCCTCAACCTCCGTAATTTTCGGATGCGATCTGCCTATCCGAATAGGCAAGCATGCAACGCCGGAACCTCTTGCCAATCATCGAAGGAGAAAGCGAGGCGCAATCCGCATGAGGTGGACGCAGGCCAGGAACGAGGCAAACAGGAGGCCGCATTGGAACTCAGACTACTGCGCTATTTCGTTGCGGTCGCGGAAGAACTGCATTTCGCGCGAGCGGCCGAGCGCCTTGGCGTAGAACAATCGCCTGTGTCGCGCGCAATGCGCAATCTCGAAGCCACGCTCGGCGTGCAGTTGTTCGACCGCAGCGCGCACCAGACGCGACTGACCTGGGCCGGTCAAGTGTTCCTCGGTGAGTGCCGGCGTGTGCTGGCCACCGTGGAGCAGGCGGTGAGTGCCGCAAAGGCGGCGGCGCAGGGCTATCAGGGTTATCTGCGCATCGCCATCTGCGACAGCTTGGCGCAGCCCCACATTGCCACCTTGCTGGCGCGCAGCCGCGAGGAAGAGCCCGAACTGGAGATTCGCGTCTTCGAGCTGCCTTTCGCGCAGCAGCTCAAGGGCCTGCACAACGATCTGCTGGACATCGGCTTTGCGCTGTCGGACGCGGTGAGCGAAGGCCTTGTCGCCGAGCCCGTGTGGACCGATCCTCTGTCGGTGATCGTGCCCGTGCGCCACCCCTTGTTGGCGCACGCGGAAGTGCCATTGGATGAAGCCTTGAAGTTTCCGTTGGTACTGTGCCATCCGGACGCGGGATCGGGCTGCCACCACCAGATCCAGGCGGTGCTTCAAGGTGCGTCCAAGCCGCTCAAGCTGGTAGATCAGGTGACGAGCCTAGGCGTGATGCTGACTCTGGTCGGTGCCGGTTATGGCCTAGGTTTCGCCATTGCCTCGCAGGTGCAGACCCTGAACCGCCCCGACATAACCGTTCGCCCCTTGGCCGGCACGCCGCCCATGCTGTCCACCTACCTGCTGCGCCGCAGCGCCGAACCCTCTGAGCCCATGAAGCGGTTTCTGCAGCGCGCCCGCGAGGAGTTCCTGCCAAAGGGAGATGAACCGGCCTCGTGGCGTTGAGCGCTCGGGTACATTGGCTACTGCTGGCTGTCCATGGCTCGCACTGGACTTGCTCGGAGCGCGCGTTGACCAAGCGTGGTTTTTCAGTCCATAATTATGTCCATCTCGGTTCGCCGAGTGCGGAAAACTCGTTATCAATCAACGAGTTGGGAACACGATGATGTTCCCATCACCCGCTCCACAAAAACAAAGAGCCTGGCGCGCACCGTGCGCCAGGCTCTTTTTTCGTGGGCAGCCGCTTCATACGGTTTTGCCTTCAAACGTATAACGTTGTTGGGTCGCCTTGCCGTGCTAAAGCACTGTCTTCGGCTCCCCGCCTAGGGCGTGTTAACACTAATGTCGATCATGGCGATTGCGCCGGACAATCTCGGACATGGAGATCACGCCCGAACAATTCGCCACCATTGAGCGCTGCCTGCCCAGGCAGCGTGGCAACGTCAGCCTGAGCAACCTGCAGGTGGTCAATGCGATCCTCTATGTGGCCGAGCATGGTTGCAAGTGGCGAGGACTGCCCAAGCGCTTCGGTAACTGGCACACGATCTACACGCGCATGAACCGCTGGACCAAAGCCGGCGTCCTTGATCGCATGTTCGAGGAGTTGCAGCGAGCACAGGTCGTGCGTATCAAGATTGAAGCGGTCTCACTGGACTCCACCAGCATCAAGGTCCATCCCGATGGCACGGGGGCGTTATAAAAAACGGCCCACAAGCCATCGGCAAGTCCCGAGGCGGATGGAACACCAAGATTCATATGGTTGCTGCGGATGCTCGAACGGCCGTGACGTTCTCGCTTTCGCCTGGGCAGGCGCACGACGCCCCTGAAGGCCGGCGCCTGCTCAGCAGTCTTGGGCCGACCAGCAGACCGGTGCATTTGTTGATGGACCGTGCCTACGAAGGCAACGAGACACGGCAGCTGGCACTGGATCTGGGTTTCATTCCGGTGGTACCGCCAATGAAGACGCGGATCGAACCTTGGGAGTACGACCGCGAGATGTACAAGCGTCGCAATGAGGTCGAGCGCTTGTTCCGTCGGCTCAAAGGCTATCGCCGTATCTTCTCGCGGTTCGAGAAGCTCGACCTCATGTTCCTGGGCTTCATCAGCTTCGTGCTCGTCGCTGATGGGCTGAGGATGTGTTAACAGGCCCTAGATCTGGAAGGCGCCGCCTCTCTCCCTTACGCCCAGCAGCGGCGTCGATCAAGATGACACGACACCCCCGACGGACTTTGTTTGCTTCCGACGGACTTTCTTTGTTGCCATCAGGGCGACTGCTACCGAATAGCGCTTTGTGCGTCCCCCATGTGTGTCCACTACCATCCGGGCCGATTTGAGCCATGATTTGAGCCACGGCACCTTCCATGGCCCGTTGCGCTGGCATCGTCGGTTGTCGTTTCAGCAGTAAAGTCGCTAGGGCCTGTTCAAACTATTTTTACCAGATGCGTTGCGATCAAAAAGGGCCAGGCGCAAGACGCCAAACGAAGCTGGGGTGCGGCCCCAGCGAGGCTTGTCAACGCCGCGCATGGCCCTTTTTGGTCGCAACCCGAAGGGAACACGGTGAGAACCGGGCCACTCGTCGTTGCACTCCTAGCCAATGCCCCGGCCTTGGCGTCGCCCCGCGCCTAGATTGGCGCGGTTTGCACCCCGTTCGCACTGGCAAAAATAGTGTGAACAGGCCCTAGCCAATACTCCCCACTCTTTGACGGACGTGATCTCCATACTTTCCCACACATCGAACTTGGCCCGCACGGATGCGAGGTACGACACGGTGGATGCCCTGCGTGGGTTTGCCATGGTCTGGATGACTGTGTTCCATTTTTGTTTCGATCTGAGCCATTTTGGTTATTGGCCTCAGGATTTCCGTCATGACGCGTTCTGGACGGTGCAGCGGACCGCGATAGTGAGTCTGTTTCTTTTTTGTGCAGGTCTGGGACAAGCCCTTGCATGGCACCAAGGGCAGGGTTGGGGCCGTTTTGGCAGGCGTTGGGGCCAGATTGCCGGGTGTGCGTTGTTGGTGTCTGTGGGCTCGTGGCTCATGTTTCCACGCAGCTACATCCACTTTGGTGTGCTGCATGGCATGGCGGTGATGTTGCTGCTCGCACGTCTCACAGCGCCTTGGGGGCGATGGTTGTGGTTGACGGGGGCGGTGGCGCTGGTGTTGCCTTGGGTCGCGCGGTGGGCGCTGTCCGAACCCTTGGCAAGCTGGGCACCCTGGTTCAATGGAAAGGGGCTGAACTGGCTGGGGTTGGTAGCACGCAAGCCCTATACCGAGGACTATGTACCGGTATTTCCCTGGCTGGGGGTGATGTGGTGGGGACTGGCCAGCGGCCAGTGGCTGTTGCGGCATCGCCGCAGCGCTTTGCAGCAGCCTTTGGGCGTTGTGCTGAGCAGGCTTGCGCTGCTGGGGCGCTGGAGCCTGAGTTATTACATGCTGCACCAACCCGTGATGATCGGCAGCCTGCTGTTTGTGGGCTGGGTGCTGGGCCGCTGAAGCCGCCAAAACACAACGCGGCCTTGGGAGCCGCGTTGTGCTGGTGTCAAGGCTATGGATTATTCCACTTTGGCCTTGGCGCGCATTTCGTCCTGGAACTTCGTCACCTTCATTTGCTGCAGTTGCTGCGAAATCTGCGGTTTGACTTCTTCCAGCTTGGGCAACTGCGCTTCACGCACGTCGTCCAGGCGAATGATGTGCCAGCCGAATTGGCTCTTGATCGGGGCCTGGGTGGTTTTGCCCTTTTCGAGCTTGACCATGGCTTCGGTGAACTCAGGCACGTAGCTGCCAGGGTTGGCCCAATCCAGGCTGCCACCTTGGGCGCCAGATCCAGGGTCCTTGGATTGCTTCTTGGCGATGTCCTCGAACTTTCCGCCCTTCTTCAGCGAGGCGAGGATGGCCTTGGCTTCTTCTTCCTTCTCTACCAGGATGTGGCTGGCCTTGTATTCCTTGCCGCTGTTGGCGGCCACGAACTTGTCGTACTCGGCCTTGATTTCGGCGTCGGTCACCGGATCCTTCTTCTGCTGGTCGAGGAACAGTTCACGGATCAGGATGGTCTGGCGGGCCAGTTCCATCTGTGCCTTGAAGTCGGGCGAGGCTTCCAGGCCGCGCTTTTGCGCTTCCTGCATGAAGATTTCGCGGGCGATGACTTCTTCCTTGATCTGACCTTCCATCTCGGGGGTGAGCGGACGGCCGGAGCGTTGCACCTGCTGCTTGAGCTGCTCAACGCGCTCGGAAGGAACGGGTTTTCCGTTCACGATAGCAAGGTTCTGGGCATGCACGGGCAGGGCCACGGCGCCCGTCAGGGCTGCGGCCACGAGGCCGGACAGGAGCTGTTTCTTCATTCGAGTTCCGTAAAAGAAAAGGTTTTCAGGCGAGAAATGGGGCCTGTCTAGACGATTTCGATGGCAATGGCGTGTGCGCCACGGTCAATGAAATCTTGCAGCGCATCATACACAAGGCGATGCTGGCGTACCCGGGTCAAACCGGTAAACAAAGGTGACGCGATACGCACACGGAAATGGGTGCCAAAACCCGTTCCGTTGGCGCCGGGATGGCCCTCGTGCTGCCAGCTTTCGTCCAGCACCTGCACGGTGGTGGGCTGGAGTTTCTCGCGCAGTGCGACTTCCATGTCGGGAGCGGTGATGGCCTGGGTATTCATGCCAGGGGGTCCTTTGCGTTGTCGGTTTCCTTGATGTAGCGCCCCAGGAACAGGGCCTGAACCACGATGAATACCAGCATCAGCCCAAGCCCGCCGAACAATTTGAAGTTGACCCAGGTTTCAGTATCGAACTCATACGCCACCCAGAGGTTGAGTGCACCCATGGCAGCGAAGAAACCTATCCAGCTCCAGTTCATTGCGTTCCATGCAGCCTCGGGCAGTTCCATCTGGCTGCCCATCAGGCTCTTGATCAGGTTCTTGCGCAGCACCAGTTGACCCACGAGCAGCGCGCCACCCATCAGCCAGTACAGAACGGTGGGCTTCCATTTGATGAAGGTCTCGTTCTGCGCCAACAGCGTGGCGCCACCGAAGACGACGATGACGCCCAGGCTCAGCCATTGCATGGGCTCGATCTTGCCTTGGCGCAGCCGCAGGTACGCAATCTGTGCCACCGTTGCGGCGATGGCCACACCCGTGGCCACATAGATGCCCCAGATCTTGAAGGCGACGAAGAACAGGATGATGGGGAAAAAGTCGATCAGCAGTTTCATGGTGGGGCCTGGTGAGCCGGGTCAGGGAGCGTCGGGGGTGAAGTCCAGCGACGCCGAGTTCATGCAGTAGCGCAGGCCCGTGGGGGCCGGGCCGTCGGGAAAGACATGGCCCAGGTGCGCACCGCATTGTGCACAAACGGTTTCGGTGCGCAGCATGCCGTGGCTGCGGTCGGTGATTTCGCGGATCGCACCCGGTACGGCATGGCTGAAGCTGGGCCAGCCGCAACCGGCGTCAAACTTGGTCGCGGCGTTGAACAGCGTCTGGCCGCAGCAGATGCAATGGTAGCTGCCATCCTGCCAGTGCGCTTCGTATTTGCCGGTGAAGGGTCGCTCGGTGGCGGCCAGGCGGGTGACCTGGAAGGCGCCGGGCTCGGCACCCTTGTCACGCAGCAGGGCCAGCCATTCGGCGTCGGATTTCTGGATGGGGTAGGTCATGATGAGCAACTGATGGCGATGTGCCGGGCCCAGTCCGGCGGGAATCCGGCATGCGCTTCGAAGCCGGGGTGTGCGTCAAAGGGGCGTTCCAGCAGGGCTTGGAGGGTCTGTATCTCGGAAAAATTCCCTTCCTGCGCGGCGCGGATCGCCTGCTCGCCCAGGTGGTTGCGCAACACCATATGGGGATTGGATTGGAGCATCAAATCGGGCTCTGGCGCTCTACCATCAAGCGCATCAAGCTCCGAATAGGATAGCAACCAGCGATCGTAGCCCGCCCGGTCGGCGAACAGGTCGCGCACCGGTTCGAAGGCGCCGCTCGCCACCGCATGCGAAAGACGGCGCCAGAAGATGGGGTAGTCCACCGCATTGTCGGCCAGCAGGTGCAGGATGCCGTCGATGAGGGCGCTGTCGTTCTCTCGTGCGCAGCGCAGGCCCAGCTTGGCACGCATGCGATCCATGAAGTGCTGGGGATACAGCGTGCGATAGGATTCCAGGGCGCCCATGGCGATCGCCGGATCGCCAATCAGCGGCTGCAACGCCTGGCCCAGGCGGTACAGGTTCCAGAGCACCACGCCCGGCTGCTGACCGAAGGCATAGCGCCCCTGGTGGTCGCTGTGGTTGCAGATGTGGCCTGGGTCGAAGTGGTCCAGAAACTGGAACGGCCCGTAATCGATGGTCAGGCCCAGGATGCTCATGTTGTCGGTATTGAGCACGCCGTGGCAGAAGCCCACGGCCTGCCACTGCGCCACCAGGGCGGCGCTGCGCTCGCTCACCGCCTGCAGGAGCGCCGCGTAGCGATTGCCTGCCTGGCCGCCGCAGTCGGCACCGTCCTGGCAGTCTGGGTAGAAGCGTTCGATCACGTAGTCGGCCAGTTGCCGCAGTTCATCAAACTGCCCGCGCGCCGCGAAATGCTCGAAATGCCCGAAGCGGATGAAACTGGGCGCCACGCGGGTCACCACTGCCGCCGTCTCCACCGCCTCGCGTTGCACGGGTTCGGGGGAGCCGCACAGGTACAAGGCCCGCGTGCTGGGAATGCCCAGCGCATGCATGGCCTCGCTGCAGAGGAATTCACGGATGCTCGAGCGCAGCACGGCACGCCCGTCGCCCATGCGCGAGTAGGGTGTGAGCCCGCTGCCCTTGAGCTGGATTTCCTGCGGTCCTTGCGGCGTTTGCACTTCGCCCAACAGCAGCGCCCGGCCATCGCCCAGCTGCCCGGCCCACACGCCGAACTGGTGCCCGCTATAGACGCTGGCCAGTGGGTCGCCTCCCAGGGGCAGGGCATTGCCGCTGAAGAGCCGCAGGGCGTCTTCGGACTGCAGCCATGTGTTGTCCAGCCCCAGCAGGAGGGCGGTGCCGGGGCTCTGGGCGACAGGGTAGGGCGCGGGCAAGGGCCGGGGTGGCAGGCGCGTGAAAAAAGCCGGGCCCAGCGCGGCGAAGCTGTTGTTCCAGGTGAGGCCGGTGTCCACAAGGGGCTGCGCGGTGGTGGCGTGCGGGGTCATCGGGGCATTGTCCCGCAGGGCCCCAATGCATGCGTGCAGCAGGGCTATCCGGTCACGGCAGGGCCTGCCTGCAACTGGCTGCGGTACTGTCCCGGAGGCATGCCGAACCAGCGCTTGCAGGCTCGGAACAGGTTGCTGGTGTCGGCAAAGCCGAGCAGATCGGCAATATCGGCCAGGCTGTGGCGTTCGTTGGCGAGGTACTGGCGTGCCAGTTCGCAGCGTGTGTCGTCCAGCAGTTGCTGGTAGCACACCGATTCGGCTTGCAGGCGGCGCTGCAGTGTGCGATCGGTCAGGTGCAGTCGCGCGGCCACGTCTTCACGGCGCGGCTCACCCAGGTGCAGGATGCGTGCAATCTCGGTGCGTACCCGGGTACTGGTGAGCGTCTGGCCGAGCTGATCCAGTTCGGTTTCGACCAGGCGCTCGTGCAAGGCCCACAGGCTGGGGTTGTGGGTGGGGATGGGTGAGCGCAAATCGACATCGGCCAGCAGGAATCGGTTGGCGGGCTGGCCAAAACGTGGCAGCAGGCCGAAGGCGGCGCGGTGGGGCGTGTCGTCTGCCGGGGGCGGGGTGATGAGCTCGACGGCCAGCGGTGTCAATTCCCGGCGCGTGAGCCAGTGGCACAGCGTGAGCAGGGTGAGCACCGCGTATTCCACGCGTTGGCGCGGTATGGGCCGGGTGGCGCCTATGTGGCTGAGCACCAGCCAGTAGCCGCGCGGATCGCTCTGCAGGGCGAAGGTGGTGGCATCCGAGATGACGGCCATGTGCCGTTCCAGGTGCCGAAAGCCGGTCAGCAGATCGGGGCCAGAGGCGAGCGCATAGCCCACCAGATCCACATTGCCGTAGCGGGCCGTCAGGTTTCGATCAAGGCCCAATGCGGGATTGCCGTGGCGGGCAACAGCCAGTTCCCATAAGTGACTTACCCGGTCCACATCCACTCGGGTGTGCGGCTGCTGCAAGGCTTGCAGGTCGATGCCGGCTTGCGTGCACAGATCGGCGGCAGGCAGCCCCTGGGCCGTCAGCATGTCGGTGATGCCGCGCACCCATGCCGCAGAGCTGGTGCGCGGCGTCATGCGCGGTCTCCGGGGTTAGGGAGAACACTGGAGTGGCACTCTGAAGTCACTGTTTTGGCGCGGTTGCGATAGTGGCAAATGGGGCAGGGTTCGCACAATCGGCGGCGAGGCCGGATGCACAGCGCATGCGGTTCCTCGGCAGGGGGGCCGAGCATTCCACAAAACCCCCGAGGAGACAAACATGGCCGATTATCTTTGCAGTTGGCGCATCCGGGCTGCCATGCTGGTGGGGGTGCTGCTCGCAGGGTGCGCAGGCGTTGGTCGGCAGCCCGCCGCGCCTGAGTTGCGTGAAACCCGCTATGGGCTGGTGCGCGGGGTGAACGACAGCGCTGCCAGCGGCACCTATGTATGGAAAGGGATTCCCTTTGCCCGACCGCCCGTCGGTGATCTGCGTTGGCAACCACCCGTGGCGCCCGAGGCGTGGCAAGGTGAGCGCGATGCCACCCGCTTTGGTCAGGCCTGCCTGCAGATAGGGCGTATCTATGGGCCGGGAGCGAACAACCGTTTCGATGAAACCATTGGCCAGACGCTGAACACCCCCGTGGGCAGCGAGGACTGTCTGACGCTCAACATCTGGCGTCCGGCGAACGAACAGGGGCAACTGCCGGTGCTGCTGTTCCTGCATGGGGGCAGTGCCATCTCGGGGTACACCGCTGACCCGGTGTACGACGGTGCGGCGCTGGCCCGTGCCGCGGGTGCCGTGGTCGTCACGGCGAACTACCGGCTGGACGTGCTTGGTTTTCTGCACCTGCCCGATCTGCAGGCTGGCCACCAGCCTGCCACTGGCAACTATGCGCTGCTGGACCACCTCCAGGCGCTGCGCTTCATCCAGGACAATATCGCCCACTTTGGTGGTGATCCGCGCAATGTGACGCTGATGGGGCAGTCCGCAGGCGCCATCAACGCTCTGGCGCTGCTCACGGTGCCCGAAGCGCAGGGGCTGTTCCACAAGCTCGTGGCCGTGAGCGGTGGTATTTCACTCCCGGCCAATCTGCCGCCCGGCAGCATCCCTACGCTGAGTCCGTCTGCCAAATACGCGGCCCAGGCGGCGGGATTGCTGGCCCATCTGGCGCTGGCCGACGCTCTGGCAGGCGACCTGGGGCAAGCCAAAGCCCTGGTCGCGGGCTGGACCCCCATGCAGAAAGCCCGCTACCTGCGCGGCAAGGACGGGCGCGTGCTTTTGCAGACGGTGCTGGCGAACCGGTTGACCGGCTCGGGCCCCATCCCTGATGGCGTGCTGCTACCGGCTGACCCCATGGCCGCCATCGCCGCCGGCCGCTACCACAAGGTGCCGGTGCTGACGGGCTATACCGCCGAAGAGGGCAAGCTGTTCGCGCCTTTCCTGGCACTGCTGGGCGGTAAACCGGGCATGAAGATCGGTGACGCCGAGCGTTTTGCCATGATGCAGCGCTTCGACCCCGATGCGCCGCCGACGCTCACGGCGGGCGACATCCTCGATGCCTCTTACCTGCCGGTGTCTGCGCCGGGCACGGGTTACAACGCTCGTACCCGGCTGCTGGCCAGCCGCTTCTTCGATCCCAGCCGCGACAACCTGCTGGACACGCTGCGCGGCCAGCAGAAGGAGGTGTGGAGCTACCGCTTCGACTGGGCCCAGCAGCCCGCGCCCTGGAACGAGGTGTACGGCGCGGCCCATGCTTTCGATCTGCCTTTCCTGTTCGGCAACTTCGGCCCCTCGGTTTTCTCCCGAGCCAGCAACAGCAGCGCCAACAGGGCGGGGCGCATGGCGCTCTCCCAGGCCATGATGGACAGCGTGGCTGCGTTCATGCGCACCGGACTGCCAAACAACGCCACCGTGGCCATCGACTGGCAGCCATGGCCGCGCAAGCTGGTGTTCGACGCCGATGCACAGGCTGTGCGCCTGCGACAGGAGTAAGGCAATGGCAGTCGCCTGCAGTCAGGCCAATGCCGTGGCGGCCAGGTGGGCGTTCAGCGCCTCATCGTCCACGATGGCCACACGGCCGAAATCCAGCGTCACGATGCCTGCGGCCTCCAGTGCCTGCAGCACGCGGTTGACGGTCTGGCGTGAGAGCCCGGCCAGCTGTCCCAGCTCCTCTTGGGTGAGATTCAGCCTGCGCGTGCTGCGCCAGAACAGGCGACTGAGGTACAGCGCCACACGGTGTTCGGGCGAGCGTATGCGGCCGGCCTCGATGATGGCCATGGCCTGGCCCAGGCGCAGGTTCATGTGCTGCACCAGGAACTGGTTGAACGCCAGGCTGGTGTCGCGCAGCGTGTGGAACAGCGGCAGGGGCAGGCACAGCAAGGACGTAGGGCGCAGTGCCACCACCTCGTACTTGCGTGCTTCGGCCTTGAGCGCAGAGCCCTCGCCAAACCATTCGCCGTCCGGAATACCTATGAAGGCCGAAGTGCGTGCCTTGCATGCGGGGCTGCGCAGGGTCACCAGCCCCTGGAGCACAGCGTGCCAGCCCTCGACCTGCGAGCCGACCGGCAGCATGACCTCGCCTTTGGCGCCTTCTGTTTGGTACACGCCGCTGCGCACCGCTTCCTGCAGCGTTGCGGGCAGGCTGGGATACCAGGGCTGGCTGCAAATGAAGCGCTCGGCAGGGTGGGCAACGCAGAACATGCAGCCATTTTCGCAGTTCTGCGGGGGCGCGATCGGGAAAACCCTGGGCAGTTGTCTGCGTGGCGACAGGTGTTGGCAGCGCAGGGAGCGGGCGCGACACTGCGCCCCGTTGGGCCTTGCAAGGCCTGGGTGTGACTCAGGGAGACCGATGTGAACAAGCGAGAGTTTCTGGGGGCGCTGGGTGTGGCCGCTGTGGCGCCCTGGGGCGCGGCGCATGCTGCTGCGGGGGTGACGGACGGCGAAATCTTGCTGGGCCAGTCTCTGGATCTGTCGGGGCCGCTGGCCGAGATGGCGCCCGATATCGTCAACGCCAGCAAGGCCTGCTTCGATGCCGTCAATGCCCAGGGTGGCATCCACGGGCGGCGCATTCGCATACTGACCGAGGACGACGGCTACAAGCCCGAAAACACCGTCAACAACCTGCGCAAAATGCTGGGCCAGGATGGGGTGTTTGCCTTGTTCAACCTCACCGGCACGGCCAACGTTGCTGCGGCCTTGCCCCTGCTGGCCCAGGAAAGCCCTGCGGTGCCTTTGATCACGCCATTCACGGGCGCCGACCTGGTGCGCGCCCCCGGCCTGGACCACGTGTTCAACCTGCGCGCCAGCTACGGGGACGAGGTGGACAAGCTTGTGCAGCACCTGACCACCATCGGTGTGCCGCGCATTGCCGTGCTGTGGGTGAACAACGCGTTTGGCAAGGATGGCCTGGCGGGCGTGCGCAAGGCCATGGACAAGCGCGGGCAGAAGCTCCATGCCGACGCGCCCGTCCAGGCCGATTCATCCGATGTGGCCCAGGCCGTTGCCGCGCTGGTGGCTGCCGATCCCACGGCCATCATCCTGATCACTGCCGGGGCGCCCACGGTCAGCTTCATCAAGGCCTACCGCAAGCACAGCCGGGGGGCACGGTTCTACACGCTCTCGGTCATGGGTACGCAGGCGACCCTGCGTGCGCTGGGGGAGGACGGCGTGGGGGTGGTGGTCGCCTCGGTGGTGCCGTTTCCGTGGAGCCAGAGCCTGCCCCTGGCGCGCGAGTACCGCACGGCACTGCAGGCGGCAGGGTTCGGTCAGCATGTGTCCTTCATCGGGCTGGAGGCCTACATGAATGCGCGCCTGGTGGTCGAGGGGCTCAAGCGCGCGGGTCGCGATCTGACCAGGCCGCGATTCCTCCAGGCGCTGGAGTCCCTGCGCCACTACGACCTGGGAGGCTTCGAACTGGACTACGGCAAAGGCGTGCGCCAGGGATCAAGGTTTGTGGATTTGACCATCATCGGCAAGGGCGAGCGGTTCACCCGTTAGGATGGTGCGTGGGTTATTTGATTGCTACACAAAGGAGTACACATGTTGGGTTTGATGCAGAGCCAGCCGTTGCTGATTTCGTCGCTGATCGAGTTTGCCGAGCGGCACCATGGCGACGGGCAGATCGTCTCGCGCCGGGTGGAGGGTGACATCCACCGCTACACCTACAAAGAGCTTGCGGCGCGCTCGCGCCAGCTGGCCAATGCCCTGGATGCGCAGGGCCTGCAGTTCAGTGACCGCGTGGCCAGCCTGGCCTGGAACGGCTACCGCCACATGGAGATGTATTTCGGCGTGAGCGGCTCGGGTCGCGTGCTGCACACCATCAACCCGCGCTTGCACCCCGAGCAGATTGCCTGGATCGTGAACCACGCCGAAGACCAGGTGCTGTGCTTTGACCTCACCTTCCTGCCGCTGGTGCAGGCGGTGCACGCCAAGTGCCCCACGGTCAAGAAATGGGTGGCGCTGTGCGATCCCGACAAGCTCCCGCAGGACAGCGGCGTTCCCGGCCTGGTCAGCTACGAGAGCTGGATCAGCGCCTATGCCAGCAGCTATGACTGGCCGTCGTTCGACGAAAACAGCGCTTCCAGCATGTGCTACACCAGCGGCACCACGGGCAACCCCAAGGCTGCGCTGTACAGCCACCGTTCTACCGTGCTGCACGCCTACGCGGCAGCGCTGCCCGATGTGATGTGTCTGTCGGCACGCGACGCCGTGCTGCCGGTGGTGCCCATGTTCCACGTCAACGCTTGGGGCATTCCCTATTCGGCAGCACTCACGGGCTGCAAGCTGGTGTTCCCTGGGCCGGCGCTGGACGGCAAGTCGGTGTACGAGCTGATGGAGGCCGAGCAGGTCAGCTACGCTGCGGGCGTGCCCACGGTCTGGCAGATGCTGCTGGGCCACATCAAGCCTGCAGGGCTGAAGTTCTCCTCGCTCAAGCGAACGGTCATTGGCGGCTCGGCCTGCCCGCCCGCCATGATCACGGCCTTCCAGGAAGAGTACGGTGTGGAGGTGCTGCACGCCTGGGGCATGACCGAGATGAGCCCGCTGGGCACGCTGTGCACGCTCAAGAACAAGCAGCTGGGCCTGTCCAAGGACGAGCAGATGAAGGTGCGCCAGAAGCAGGGCCGCGCCATCTTTGGCGTGGACATGAAGATCATCGACGGCGACGGCAACGAGCTGCCCTGGGATGGCAAGACCTATGGCGACCTGTTGGTGCGTGGCCCCTGGATTCTGGACACCTACTACAAGGGCGAGAGTCCGCTCATCAAGGACGCCCAGGGCCGGGGCTGGTTCCCCACCGGGGACGTGGCCACCATCGACGCCGACGGCTTCATGCAGATCACCGACCGCAGCAAGGACGTGATCAAGTCGGGCGGCGAGTGGATCAGCTCCATTGACATTGAAAACATCGCCATGGCCCACCCGGCCATCGCCATGTCGGCCTGCGTGGGCATGCCCCATCCCAAGTGGGACGAGCGCCCCATCGTGGTGGTGGTGAAGAAGCCTGGCGCTGAAATCACGCGCGAGGAGTTGCTGAAGTTCTACGAGGGCAAGACCGCCAAGTGGCAGATCCCGGACGACGTGGTGTTTGTCGATGCCATTCCGCTGGGTGCCACCGGCAAGATGCTCAAGACCCGGCTGCGCGAGCAGCTCAAGGATTACAGGCTCCCCGGCCTGTGATTCAGGACTGGCGCGGCCACGGGGGTCGGCCGTGCCAGTCACATGTGCGATAGGGGCTAGGGGCAATCCCTGAGCAATGCCGCAGCGCAACACTGTACGCTGCATCCATCGATTCAACCGGAGACTGAAAACATGAAATTTGCTATTAAAACCGTAGCTGCTTCCGTAATGCTGGTAAGCGCTGGCGCTGCATTTGCTCAAAAGGGTGAAACCGTCAAGATCGCCTGGATGGACCCGCTGTCTGGCCTGATGGCTGCGGTCGGCACCAACCAGCTCAAGAGTTTTCAGTTTCTCGCTGAAGAGTTCAACAAGAAGAACGCTGCGGGCGTGAAGTTCGAGATCATCGGCATCGACAACAAGCTCAGCCCGCAGGAGACCAGCAGCGCCCTGCGCTCGGCCATCGACCAGGGCGTGCGCTACGTGGTGCAGGGCAACGGCTCCGGCCCGGCCCTGGCCATCATCGACGCGCTGGAAAAGCACAACGCCCGCAACCCCGGCAAAGAGGTGCTGTACCTCAACTACGCCGCCGTGGACCCTGACCTGACCAACAGCAAGTGCAGCTACTGGCACTTCCGCCTGGATGCCGACACCTCCATGAAGATGGAAGCCCTGACGACCTACATGAAGGACATTCCCGAGGTCAAGAAGGTCTATCTGATCAACCAGAACTATGCGCACGGCCACCAGGTGTCCAAGTTCGCCAAGGAAATGCTCAAGCGCAAGCGTCCTGATGTGCAGGTGGTGGGCGACGACCTGCACCCCCTGGCGCAGGTGCGTGACTTTGCGCCCTACATCGCCAAGATCAAGGCCTCGGGCGCCGATACCGTGATCACCGGCAACTGGGGTTCCGACCTGGCGCTGCTGGTCAAGGCCGCCAACGATGCGGGTCTGAACAACGTCAACTTCTTCACCTACTACGGCTCGGTCACTGGCACGCCCACGGCCATGGGTTCTGCGGCCGCAGGCCGTGTGTACATGGTGGCCTACGCGCACATGAACCTGCCCGGCCCGCTGAACCAGATCGTGGTGGACTACAAGAAGAAGTTCAACGACGACATGTACACCGGCGCCGTGTACCACGCCTACTCCATGCTGTCGGAAGCCTTTGCCAAGGCCAAGACCACCGATCCGGTCAAGGTGGCCGCGGTGTTGGAAGGCATGAAGTTCAAGAGCTTCAACGGTGAAGTCGAGATGCGCAAGACCGACCACCAGCTCCAGCAGGGCCTGTTCATCTCCAAGTGGGAAAAGGCCGGCGGCAAGAACCCGCTCGATTCCGAAAGCACGGGCTACACCTTTGTCCCGGTCAAGTACTACGAGCCCTATGTGGCCAGCACGCCCACTTCGTGCCAGATGAAGCGTCCTTCCTGATCGCGCCCTGGGGCGGCGCTGGTCGCGTCCACGCCATCTGCGTGGAACCTGTTCAGCGTTGCCTTGGCAAGAGGCCCGACGCCCCTCGGGCCTCTTTTTTTGACTCGGTGTAGCGGTAACTGCGATGAATCTTGAATTTTTTGTCATCTCCATGCTCAACGGCATGAGCTACGGCCTGCTGCTGTTCATGCTCAGCTCGGGCCTCACGCTGATCTTCAGCATGATGGGTGTGCTCAACTTTGCGCACACCAGCTTCTACATGCTGGGGGCCTACTTTGCCTACACGCTGTCGGGGTTGGTGGGCTTCTGGCCTGCGTTGGTGCTGGCGCCACTGGCGGTGGGTGCGCTGGGGGCACTGTTCGAGCGCTACAGCCTGCGCCGGGTGCACAAGTTCGGCCATGTGCCCGAGCTGTTGGTCACTTTCGGGCTGTCGTACCTGATTCTGGAACTGGTGCAGCTTGTCTGGGGCCGCTCGACGGTGCCTTATGGCCTGCCCGAGCAACTGCAGGGGCCGTTGTTCACGCTGTTCAACACGCAGTTTCCCAAATCGCGTTCCTTCGTCATGCTGGTGGCGCTGCTGATGTTGCTGTCTGTGTGGCTGCTGCTCACGCGCACCCGCATCGGCCTGGTGATCCAGGCGGCACTCAAGCACCCCGAGATGGTGCAGGCCCTGGGCCACAACGTGCCGCGCGTTTTCATGCTGGTGTTCGGCGGTGGCTGTGCGCTGGCCGGGCTGGCCGGCGTGATCGGCGGCAACACCTACGTGACCGAGCCTGCCATGGCGGCTTCGGTGGGTTCCATCATCTTCGTGGTGGTCGTGGTCGGCGGCATGGGGTCGCTGGCGGGGGCCTTTCTGGCCTCGCTGCTCATCGGCGTGGTGCAAACCTTTGCCGTGGCCATTGACCAGTCGCTGGCCACCGGCCTGCAGGCCTTGGGCATGACGGTGACCGAAGAAACCTTTGGCTGGCCGGTGCTCAAGCTCACCGTATCGCAGGTGGCACCGATCCTGCCCTACCTGTTCCTGGTATTGATATTGATCTTCCGCCCCAAGGGCCTGCTGGGCACGCGGGAGGACTGACGCCATGACTTCCAACACTGCAACCACCACGCCCACGGCGTACTACCGTTTCAAGCCCTGGAATGTGGGCCGCATCGTCATCTGGGGGATGTTTGCGCTGCTGCTCATCGTGGCACCGCACCTGTTCACCAGCAGCCTGGCGCTGACCATGCTCTCGCAGATCGGCTACCTCATCATCATCTGCCTGAGCTACAACATGCTGCTGGGGCAGGGCGGCATGCTGAGCTTCGGCCATGCGGTCTATACCGGCCTGGGCTCGTTCATCGCCATCCACGCCATGAACCTGGCCAGCAAGGGCAGTCTGCCCATTCCGCTGGTCCTGATTCCCTTGGTCGGCGGGCTGGCAGGCATGTTCTTTGCCATCTTGCTGGGTTACGTCACCACCAAAAAGGCCAGCACCACCTTCGCCATGATCACCCTGGGCGTGGGCGAGTTGGTGGCCGCCATGGCGCTGATGTTCCCCGAGTTCTTTGGCGGCGAGGGCGGCATCACCACCGACCGGGTGTACGGCACATCGTTCTTCGGCATTAACTTTGGTCCGGGCATCCAGGTGTACTACCTGATCGCGGTGTACTGCTTTGTATGCACGGCGGCCATGTTTGCCTTCACCGGCACGCCGCTGGGCCGCATGCTCAATGCCGTGCGCGACAACCCCGAGCGCGCCGAGTTCATTGGCTACAACACGCAAAAAGTGCGCTACCTCGCCTTCATCATCGCCGGGTTCTTTGCCGGCATTGGCGGGGGGCTGACGGCCATCAACTTCGAGATCATCACCGCCGCCGACAGCGTGAGCGTGATCCGTTCGGGCGGATATCTGCTGTTCACCTTCCTGGGTGGGGCCACGTTCTTCTTCGGCCCCATCATCGGTGCGGTGCTGCTGGTGCTGGCGTCGGTGCTGCTGTCCGAGCTGACCAAGGCCTGGCTGTTGTACCTGGGTCTGGTGTTCTTGTTCATGGTGATGTACGCCCCTGGTGGTGTGGCCAGTCTGATCATGATGAACCTGCGTGTGGCCAAGTACGGCAAGCTGGGTCGCCTGTGGCCTTCGTACCTGGGCCTGGGCGGCACCGCCCTGGTGGCCTTGCTGGGCGCGGCCTGCATGGTCGAGATGACCTACCACCTGCAACTCAACGCGGCTTTGGGGTCAGAGATGACCTTCATGGGTGCCACCATCAATGCCAAGGGGCTGACCAGCTGGTTTGGCGCCGCCTTTGTGATGCTGACCGGGCTGGGCATGTTCGAGCTGTGCCGACGCCAGTTCCGGCACCAGTGGGGGCAAATTCAGGAGCAGATCGAACATGAAATCAAGCGTGGGGAGGCGCTGTGACCATGGCGCATGACACCACTTATGCACTGGAGCTGCGCGACCTGCGCAAGTGCTTCGGCAAGACAGAAATCATCCGCGGCGCCAACCTGGCCGTGAAGGCGGGCGAGCGCGTGGCCATCATCGGCCCCAACGGTGCGGGCAAGTCCACGCTGTTCAACCTCATCAGCGGGCGCTTCGCGCCCACCAGCGGCGAGGTGCTGCTGGGCGGCCAGCGCATCGACGGCAAGAAGCCCTTCGAGATCAACCGCATGGGCCTCTCGCGCAGCTTCCAGATCACCAACATCTTCCCCAACCTCAGCGTGTTCGAGAACCTGCGCTGCGGTGTGCTCTGGAGCATGGGCTACAAGTACACGTTCCTGCGTTTTCTCTCGGGGCTGGATGACGCCAACGAGCGTGCCAAGCAGCTCATGGAAATGATCAAGCTGGAGAAGAAGCGCGACACGCTGGCGGTCAACCTCACCTACGCCGAGCAGCGCGCGCTGGAGATCGGCATCACCATCGCCGGTGGCGCCAGGGTCATCCTGCTCGACGAACCCACTGCCGGCATGAGCCGCAGCGAGACCACGCGCTTCATCCACCTCATCAAGGAGGTGACCGAAGGCCGCACACTGCTGACCGTGGAGCACGACATGGGCGTGGTGTTTGGCCTGGCTGACAAGATCGCCGTCGTGGTGTATGGCGAGGTGATTGCCTTTGACACCCCCGAGAAGGTGCGCGCCAACCAGCGCGTGCAAGAGGCCTACCTGGGCTCCGCCGTGGCCGATGCGCAGGCGGGAGGACACTGACATGCTGCATATTGAGAATCTTCACGCCTACTATGGCAAAAGCCATGTGCTGCATGGCGTTACCTTCGATGTGCAGCCGGGCGAGATCGTTGCCCTGCTGGGCCGCAACGGCTCGGGCCGCTCCACTACTGCCAAGGCCATCATGGGCCTGGTGGACTGGGAGGGCACCCTGCAATGGAAGGGCCAGAACCTCAACGGCAAAAAGGCCTACGAAATTGCCCACCTGGGCCTGGGCTACGTGCCCGAGAGCCGCGACGTGTTCCCCAACCTCACGGTGCACCAGAACCTGCTGCTGGGCCAGAAGGGCAGCGGCAAGGGCAGCCGCTGGTCGTTCGACGACATGTACGACATGTTCCCGCGCCTCAAGGAGCGTCGCAACATCGAGGCAGGAGTCATGTCGGGCGGTGAGCAGCAGATGCTCACCCTGTGCCGCACGCTCATGGGCGACCCGGACTTCATCATCATCGACGAACCCACCGAGGGCTTGGCGCCCAAGATCGTCGAGCTGGTAGGCCAGTACCTGAAAAAAATCAAGGACCGCGGCGTGTCGGTGTTGCTGATCGAGCAGAAGCTCACCATCGCCATGGACATCTCCGACCGCACCCTGGTCATGGGCCATGGCAGCATCGTGTTCCAGGGTACCCCCGATGAACTGCGCGCCAACAGCTACGTGCGCAAGGAGTGGCTGGAGGTCTGACGAGGCCGTACAACGTCAGAAATAGCGCCGCACGCTGAGCTCCCACCGCCGTGCGGCCGGCCAGAGACCAAACTGGCTCAGAGGGGCGCCATGGTTGCGCTGCCACTGCAGCGCCACATCGAACGCCTTGCCCCGGTACCGGGCTTCCAGCCAGAAGCGGCGGCTGGCGTCCACCCGGTCCAGGTGCCACAGGCTGCTGAGGTCCAGGCCGGGCATGAGCGCGTCTTTCCAGGTGGCATGGAAGAACAGCGCCCAGCGTGTGGGGGGCTCCAGGGCCTGCAAGCTCCAGGCACGGTACTGCAGGTAGGTGGGCAGCGGCTCGCCGCGCAGGGCCTGCCAGGCGCTGCGCCCTGGGGCCGTGCCGTTGTAGTGCAGTTCTGCCGTCAGCGTGAGTTTGTGGCGGGTGGTGTGTGTGGCACCGGCTGCCAGCCGGTGGCGCCAGCGCTGGGGGCCGGGCAGGTCCAGTGCCTCGTGCCACTGCGTGTGGGTCTGGCCGGCAGCCCATTCCAGATGCGCCACGGTGGCCTGATCCACCAGTCCGGAAAGGTTCAGTCCCCATTGCGCGCTGTGCCCTTGGCGCAGGTGCAGCAGTCCTTGGGCGCTGAGGGATTCGCCCCAGCGGGGAGCAAAGGCCAGCAGCGCGCGGTGCTGGTGGTTGGTGGCGCCCCAGTCCGGGTGCCAACCACTCGGGGCTGGCTTGCGCTGCTCGAGGCGAGGCGAGTAGGCGAACTGCCATGCGCCGTCGGCCCCCAGTTGCTGCACGCGCACCATGCCGCTGCCCTGGCGGTTTTCGCGCAGGCTGGCGGGATCCATGGACACTTCCGAGCGCACCGATCCATCACGGAAAAAATCGGTCGGGTTGTAGCCCAGCGCCACCCCCTGGCGCAGCCGGATGCGCCCCGCCTCCACCAGCACCTGCGTGCTCGCGGTGTAGCCCAACACGGCGTCCTTCAGGGTGTGCACGGTGTGTTCTTGCATGGGTGCAGGGCGCGAGCGCACATCCAGCCGACCCGCAGCCCGCAGTTGCCAGGGGCCGCTGGCTCTGGGCTCCAGCCGCCAGTCCAGGCTGAGGCGGGTGTCGTTCTGCGCAGCACCACCGGTCTGCGGCCAGGCGGCCCCGGCAGCAAGTTCGGCATGGGCCTGCCAGGGGCGTGCTTCGGTGGCGGCGGCCGGGGTGTCGTCGGCCAGCCGCAGTGCGTCGGATTCTGCGTCGTCTGCCAGTGCGGGCAAGCCGCAGAGCATCGGTAGAACAATGGCGATCCAGCGCATCATTCGGGCCTGAACCGGGGCAGGTAGTCGCGTTGCAGCCAGGCTTGCGGCACCTCGCGGCGTTCCCATTGTGAGTAACGCATCACCGTGACCCAACTGGGGTCCAGCCCGTCGATGATCACGGTTTCCGTGGGGCGCTCGGTGCCAAAGGCGTTTTCGTAGCGTCGGTAGTACGCCGTCTTGAGCAAGGCGCCCGTGTCGGCATAGAAGCGTGCCTTGACGGGCCGGTGGTTGCTGGCATCGACCCACATCTCGACGCGTGGATAGTGGGCGTCGGGGCCCTGGGCTTGCAGCTCGAGTTTCAGGCACTGGCGTGGCTTGCGGTCACCGTCCTGTGTGGTGTCTTCCACCGCATTGGTGGCACGGTAGTCGCGTGCGAAGTTGGTGGTGACCACATCGCCGTTGGACGCCTGGCCCAACAGGCGCTGCTGGGGTGACAGGCGAATGCTGCCCTGGCTGGCAGGGTCATAGAACCACAGGTCCTTGCCGTTGTAGAGAATGAGCTTGCCCACATCGCGTGCCGGGGCCAGGTAGCGCACCAGACTGCGGAATTGCCCGCCCACCGCGTCGGGCCGGGAGTACACGGCGAGCTGGCTGCTGTCGGTCTGCCGACCCTGGCGGTATTCGACCAGGGTATTGACCAACCCAAAGGAAAAATCCGGGTTGCGGATCGCATCACTGGCCGCCAGAACGGCCTGGGGATCGGGTCCGGCCCAGGCATGGGTGTGCCATGCGGTCAGTGCGGCCAGAGAGAAGGTAAGAAGTGAACGTCGTTGCATGGTATGCCTTGATCTGACGGGTTTCAGGCGTGGCGCAGCGCGTCCACGATGTCCATGCGCGCTGCGCGCCGTGCGGGCCACCAAGCCGAGGCCAGGGTGACCGCCAGCATGCCCACGATGCTGCCTGCCAGCAAGGGCAGGTCTTGCCACACCCGCACCAGCACCAGATAGGCATACGAATAGCCCGGCGGCGTCCAGGTCCAGCCGCTGTGGTTGATGGCCCAGGCCACCACGGCCGTGGCCAGCAGGCCCAGCACCGTGCCCGCCGCACCCAGCAGCAGGGCTTCGCACAGGAACAGGCGGCGGATGCCGCTGCAGCGCTGGCCCATGGCTCGCAGGGTGCCAATCTCCACGGTGCGCTCCACCACCGCCGTGCCCATGGTGTTTGCAATGGTGAACAGCACGATCACCGCAATCAGCAGCGCGATGAAGCCGAACATGGAGGCCATGAACTCATCGGTCTGCCCAAACATCGGGTTCAGCATGCGAAAGTCCAGCACCTCCAGGTCTTGCGCGGCAAAGTCCTGCGCCAGCAAGGCGTGCAGCCGTGCGCGGGCCGCAGGCATCTGCGCGGTGTGCTGCAGTTGCACCACGATGGACGTGACCTCGGGTGCTTGCGTGCCGTACAGCAGGCGCTGGGCTTGCGGCAGGTGCATCGCCAGGTACATGTCGTCAATCGCCTTGATGCCCAGGTTCACGGCCTTGATGGCCTGCAGGCTGGCCACATTGGGGGCACCCTTGGCGGTGGCCACCAGCATTTCGATGCGGGTGGGCGGGCGCTCGGCATCTGGGCTGCGTTCCAGGGCCGAGAGCGCGGCCACATCGTCGGGCACGGCGGGGGCTTCGGGCGCCTGCACTGCTGCAGAAGTGCGGGCGCTGGTGTAGGCATTGGTGCTGGCATTGGTGCTGGCATTGGTGCAGTGTGGCACTTGCAGCGCTGCGCACAGTTGCAGCTTGCGCGCCACGCCGGTGCCTATGACGGCGGCATGGGGCGCCGTGCCCTCCAGCGCCAGGGGCTGGGCGTAGCTGACCATGCCGTAGTCGTTCCATTGCATCAGGCGGTTGATGTCTGGTGCCACCAGCCCCTGGGCCAGCACCGAGCGCGTGTGCCCCGACTCCATGTGCCCCGCAATGCCGCCCAGTTGCAGTGTGGGTGTCACCACGCGCAGCAGGGGCGCCAGTTCGGGGTCGCCGCTGATGGCGTCGATGACGCGCTGGTAGCCCGCAATGCCGTAGGCCGTGGGGTTGTCGCCCCCATCCACAAAATAGCCGCGCCGCTGCACCTGCAGGTGGCCGCTGAATTGGACAAAGCCGGTCTCCATGCCATACAGGATGTTGGAACGGTAGCCGCCAAACAGCAGGATGGCGGTAAGCCCCACCACCATGGCCAGCAGGGTGGCCAGGGAGCGGCGGCGGTTGCGCAGCAGGTTGCGCAGGGCGAGCATCCAGAGGTTCATGCGGCCACCTCCGCGCTGGTGTCCCGGTGCTCGATGGCGTCGATGCGGCCATCGCGGATGCGCACCACGTCGTCGGCCTGGGCCAGCACCATGGGGTCGTGCGACGAGAACACAAAGCTCGCCCCGCGCTCGCGCTGCAGGCGGCGCATCAGGGCAATGATCTCGGCGCCGGTCTGGCTGTCGAGGTTGGCGGTGGGCTCGTCGGCCAGCACCAAGGCCGGTTCGGTGGCAAGGGCCCGGGCAATGGCCACGCGCTGGCGCTGCCCGCCCGACAGTTGCCCTGGGCGGTTGCCTGCGCGGTCTGCCAGGCCCACGGCGTCCAGCAGCGTGCGCACTCGCTCTTTGCGTTGGGCAGCCGGTACTGCGGCCAGCACCAGCGGGTATTCCACATTCTCAAAGGCGGTCAGTACCGGCAGCAGGTTGAAGTTCTGAAACACGAACCCGATGCGCCGTGCGCGAAAGTCCGACAGCGCATCGTCCGTCATGGCCTGCACGGCCTGGCCATCGACCTGGATTTCGCCTGCATCGGGCCGGTCGATGCAGCCCATCATGTTGAGCAGCGTGGTCTTGCCGCTGCCCGAGGGGCCGCACAGCACGGTGAAGCGGCCCGGCCGGATATCGATGCTCACTGCGCTCAGGGCGGGAACCGTCACGGTGTCCAGCCGGTATGTTTTGCCCACGTTGCGTAAACTCACTGGGTACATGAACACTCCCTTTTCAATGCATGGCGCCTATCGTAAAAACCAAGCCCATGGGGTGTATTGAATGATTGCGACACCGCCGCACACGGCACGCGCCCCCTATCACCACTTTCACAAAATCCCGCCCTGGCCCCGTGAGCCCGCCATGACCTACAGCGATGCGCGCTCCGAGCTGTGGCTGCCGCGCAGCGCCCTGGCGTCCTGCGTGCGCGGGGTGATGGCGCGCGATACGCTGTCGGTGGCGCTGGATGAACCGCAGCGCTACAACCACATGCCAGTGGCCCCTACGTGCGCGCTGCTGTGGTACCTGCGGGGCGAATGCCAGGTGCTGGAACCCGGCGCGCCGCCACTGCCCCACAGCCCGCGTGCGCCCATTGCTGCGGCCACGCTGTGCGGCCCCTTCACCCGGCCCACCACGAGTTGGAACCCCGGCCCCATGCATGCCTTCATGGTGCTGCTCATGCCCGATGCGCTGGCGCACATGACGGGCCTGGACACGGCCGCGCTGCTGGATCGCATCGTCCCGGCCGAAGAAGTCTTTGATGCCGACTGGCAGGCCCTGTTTGCCCAGGTGGCGCAGGCCGACAACGACGATCAGCGCGTGGCCCTGGTCGAAGCCTTCTTGCTGCCCCGCTGGCAGCAGTCGCGGCCCGCATCGGCGCTGCACAGCCACCGTCTCACCGACTGGTCGCGCAGCGTGGCCCTGCGCGCCGCCAGCTCGGGCCTGGGCCGCAGCCTGCGCCAGGCAGAACGCCGCATCAAGCAATGGACCGGGCAAACGCAGCGCAACCTGCACGGCCTGGGCCGCTCGGAGCGCGCCTTCTTCGAAGGCGCACAGGCGCACCAGGACGGCGCCGTGCATTGGGGCGACATCGCCCAGGCCAGCGGCTACGCCGACCAGGCCCACATGTGCCGCGAGTCCCGGCGCATCACCGGCTACGCACCGGGCGAGCTGTATCGCCTGATGCAGAGCGAGGAAAGCTTCTGGGCGTACCGGCTGTGGGCTTTTGGGGTCGGGGCCTCCTTGGAATAGGCCGTTTGCCCCTGGGCGTTTGGGCGTCGCCTGGTGGCATTTGTCCCAATAGAGACATAGACCTCTGGTCAAAGCGCGGTCTGCCCCTACAATAAAAATCGCACGACCGTTCTTTTTCCACTTTCCAAGGAACAACAGCATGACCGCTGAATACAAAGTCCACGGCAGCGTCGCCGTGATCACGCTGGCCAATCCGCCTGTCAACGGCCTGGGTCTTTCTACCCGCCAGGGCATTGTGGACGGCCTGGACAAGGCGCAGCAGGATGCCGCCGTCAAGGCCATCGTCATCACCGGCGCCGGGGGGGCGTTCTCGGGCGGGGCGGACATCAAGGAGTTCGGCACCGACAAGGCGATGCAGGAGCCCAATCTCAATTCCGTGATTGCAGCCATTGAGAATGCCAGCAAGCCCGTGGTGGCTGCCATCCACAGCGTGGCCATGGGCGGCGGCCTGGAACTGGCCCTGGGTTGCCATTACCGTGTGGCGGCACCGGGTTGCAGCATTGCGCTGCCCGAGGTCAAGCTGGGCATCCTGCCCGGTGCGGGCGGCACGCAGCGTCTGCCCCGCGTCATTGGCGTGGAAGCGGCCCTGAACATGATCGTCAGCGGCGAAGCCATCAAGAGTGAAATGCTGGCCATGCTGCCGGGCCAGAAGCTGTTCGACAAGCTAGTGGATTCGCCCGAAGCGCTGGCCGCCGAGGCCCTGGCCTTCGCGCAGAGCGTGGCCGACGTGCGCCCGCTGCCGCTGGTGCGCAACCTGCCTTGCAAGCACCCCGAGGGTGATGCGTACTTCCAGTTCGCGCGCAACATGGTCAAGGGCATGAGCAAGAACTTCCCTGCGCCCGCCAAGTGCGTGGATGCCGTGGAGGCCGCGACCAAGAAGAAGTTTGCCGATGGCATGGCCGTTGAGCGCGAGATCTTCATCAACCTGATGTGGACGGCCGAGTCGCGCTCGCTGCGCCACCTGTTCCTGGCCGAGCGCGCCGCGAGCAAGATCCCTGACGTGCCCTCCGACACCCCCAAGCGCGACATCAAGGCCGTGGCCGTGATAGGCGCCGGCACCATGGGCGGCGGCATTGCCATGAACTTCCTGAACGCCGGCATCCCCGTCAAGATGCTGGAGATGAAGCAGGAGGCGCTGGACCGTGGCATCGCCACCATCCGCAAGAATTACGAAGCCCAGGTGGCCAAGAAGAAGCTCAAGCAGGACAAGTACGAACAGCGCATGGCCTTGCTGTCCACCACGCTGGACTACGCCGATCTGAAGGACGCCGACCTCGTCATCGAGGCCGTGTTCGAGGAACTGGGCGTGAAGGAAGCGGTGTTCAAGCAGCTCGACGCCGTGATGAAGCCCGGTGCCATCCTGGCCTCCAACACCTCCACGCTGGACGTGAACAAGATCGCCCACTTCACCCAGCGTCCGCAGGACGTGGTGGGCCTGCACTTCTTCAGCCCCGCCAACGTGATGAAGCTGCTCGAAGTGGTGCGTGGCGAAGCCACAGCCAAGGACGTGATGGCCACCGTGATGGCTGTGGCCAAGAAGATCAAGAAGGTTGCCGTGGTTTCGGGCGTGTGCGATGGCTTCATCGGCAACCGCATGATCGAGCAGTACGGTCGCCAGGGCGGTTTCCTGCTGGACGAAGGCTGCACGCCCCAGCAGGTGGACAAGGCCATGGAAAAGTTCGGCATGGCCATGGGCCCGTTCCGCATGGGTGACCTGGCGGGCAACGACATCGGCTGGGCCATCCGCAAGCGCCGCTATACCGAGAAGCCCGACATGAAGTACAGCAAGACCGCCGACCTGCTGTGCGAAAAAGGCCGCTTCGGCCAGAAGGTGGGCAAGGGCTGGTACGACTACGTGCCCGGCAAGCGCGACGCCATCCCGAACGCCGAAGTGGAGCAGATGATTGCCGACCACCGCGCAGCGCTGGGCATCACCCCGCGCAAGATTTCGGACGAAGAAATCGTGCAGCGCCTGGTGTTCGCTCTGGTCAACGAGGCCGCCCACATCCTGGAAGAGGGCATTGCCAACAAGGCCAGCGACATCGACATTGTGTACATCTACGGCTACGGCTTCCCGGTGCACCGTGGCGGCCCGCTGAACTACGCCAACGAGATCGGTCTGTTCAACGTCGTGCAAGCCATGAAGCGCTTTGCACAGAACCCGCTGGACGATGCCGCGTTCTGGAAACCCGCTCCGCTGCTGGCCAAGCTGGCCGCCGAGGGCAAGACCTTCCAATAAGCGCGCAGCCACACAACCGAACAAGGAAACCACATGACTTCCGCAGTAATCGTATCGACCGCACGCACCCCCCTGACCAAGAGCTGGAAGGGTGCCTTCAACATGACCCACGGCGCCACCCTGGGTGGCCACGTGGTCCAGCACGCCATCCAGCGCGCAGGCATCGAGGCCGCCGAGGTGGACGACGTCATCATGGGCTGCGGCACCCCTGAGGGTGCCAGCGGCGCCAACATCGCCCGCCAGGCCGCGCTGCGCGCGGGCTGCCCCGTCACCGTGTCGGGCATGACCATCAACCGCTTCTGCTCGTCCGGCCTGCAGACCATCGCCACCGCCGCCCAGCGCATCATCGCCAATGAAGGCGACATCTATGTGGCCGGCGGCCTGGAAGTCATCTCCTGCACCGCGCAGGAAATGAACCAGCACATGCTGCAGGAAACCTGGCTGATGAAGAACAAGCCCGAGGTCTACTGGCCCATGCTGCAAACGGCCGAGCAGGTCGCCAAGCGCTACAACATCAGCCGCGAGGCCATGGACGAGTACGGCGCCGCCAGCCAGCAAAAGGCCACCGCTGCGCTGGAAAAGGGCCTGTTCACCGACGAAATCGCCCCCATCACCGTGACCATGGGCGTGGCCGACAAGGTCATGGGCCTGACCACCAAAGAAGTGACCGTGAGCGTGGACGAAGGCATCCGCGCCGGCACCACCTATGACGGCATCAAGGGCCTGCGCTCGGCGCTGCCGGGCGGCCTGGTGTCGGCCGGCAACGCCAGCCAACTCTCCGACGGCGCGGGCGCCGTGGTCGTGATGCACGAAGACCTGGCCGCCAAGAAGGGCCTCAAGCCCCTGGGCCGCTTCCTGGGCTTTGCCGTGGCCGGTTGCGAGCCTGACGAAATGGGCATCGGCCCCGTGTTCGCCATCCCCAAGGTGCTCAAGCGCCTGGGCCTGACGATGAACGACATCGACCTGTGGGAGCTGAACGAAGCCTTTGCCGTGCAGGTGATCTACTGCCGCGACAAGCTGGGCATTCCCGCTGACAAGCTCAACGTCAACGGCGGCGCCATCGCCGTGGGCCACCCCTTCGGCATGAGCGGCCAGCGCCTCACCGGCCACGCCCTCATCGAAGGCAAGCGCCGCGGCGCCAAGCGCGTGTGCGTGACCATGTGCATCGGCGGTGGCATGGGCGCTGCGGGCGTGTTTGAAGTGCTGTAAGCACCGATTCCCTGCCCGAGTGCATCAACAGAACGCCCCGTGCAGACCGATGGGTCTGCACGGGGCGTTTCATTGGGTGACCAGAAGGCAGATGGAGCGGATGGAGGGAATCGAACTCTCTCAGCAAGCTCTTGGGAAGCTGCCGCTCTACCCGTGCGCCCTGCGCCTGCTTACTTGAGTATGTCCCCCAAACACAAATACTTGATCTCGACATAGTCATCCATGCCATGGTGCGAACCCTCGCGCCCCAGGCCGGACTGCTTGACACCGCCAAAGGGCACATGCTCGGTGGCCAGGATGCCCACGTTGATGCCCACCATGCCGTACTCCAGCGCCTCGCTGACCCGGAAGATGCGGCCCACATCGCGGCTGTAGAAATAGCTCGCCAGCCCGAACTCGGTGTTGTTGGCCGCGTCGATGGCCTCCTGCTCGGTCCTGAACTTGAACACCGGGGCGAACGGCCCGAAGGTCTCCTCACGCGCACACAGCATGTCGGGCGTGGCATTGGCCACCACCGTGGGCTCGTAGAACTGACCCGAACCCAGGCTCGTTAGGCGCTTGCCGCCGGTCAGCACCTGGCCACCCTTGGCCACCGCATCGTCCACATGGCGCTGCACCTTCTCCAGCGCGGCTTCCTCGATCAGCGGCCCCTGGTTCACCCCCTCCTCAAAGCCATTGCCCACCTTGGCCGTCTTGACCTTGGCAGCGAACTTGGCGACGAACTGGTCGTACACCCCCTCCTGCACATAAAAGCGGTTGGAACACACACAGGTCTGACCCGCATTGCGGTACTTGCTGGCAAAAGCCCCTTCCACGGCCGAATCGATGTCGGCATCGTCAAACACAATGAAAGGCGCATTGCCACCGAGCTCCAGCGACATCTTCTTCACCGTAGGTGCCGACTGCGCCATGAGAATGCGGCCCACCTCCGTGCTGCCGGTAAAGCTGATGTGGCGCACCGTATCGCTGGCGCACAACACCTTGCCAATGGCAATGGAGTTGGCGGCATCGGCCGACAGAATATTGAGCACCCCGGCCGGAATACCCGCACGCACCGCCAACTCGGCAGCGGCCAGGGCCGTGAGCGGCGTGAGCTCGGCAGGCTTGATGACCACCGGGCAACCCGCGGCCAGGGCCGGGGCCACCTTGCGGGTGATCATGGCCAGCGGGAAGTTCCAGGGCGTGATCGCCGCGCACACGCCGATGGGCTGCTTGAGCACCAAGAGGCGCCGGTTGTTGTCGAACTGCGGCAGGGTCTCGCCATTGACGCGCTTGGCCTCTTCGGCGAACCACTCGACAAAGCTGGCGCCATAGGCCACCTCGCCCTTGGCCTCGGGCAGGGGCTTGCCCTGCTCGGCGGTCATGATGCGGCCCAGATCGTCCTGATGCTGCATGAGCAGGTCATACCACTTGCGCAGCAGGATGGAGCGCTCCTTGGCGGTCTTGGCGCGCCAGGCAGGCCAGGCGGCGTTGGCGGCGGCGATGGCGGCCTGGGCATCCTGGGGGCCGAGGTTGGCCACGTTGGCCAGCAGGGCGCCGGTGGCCGGGTCGTGCACGGCGAAGCGGCTGGGGCCTGCGATCCATTGGCCGTCAATCAGCGCATCGGTCTTGAGCAGGCTGGGGTCGTTGAGCAGCGAAAGCGGGGAGCTTGGGGTGTTCATGGCAAGGCTCGGTCGTGTCGGAAAGGTGAAAAGGGTAGCGCCAAATTCAGGGTGCGGGTGTCGCAAAGGATTACTTGCGCCGCCCGCGCAGCCATTCGAGGGTCATCATCAGCGCGGTGGTGAACAGCGTCAGCAGCGTGGCCACGGCGGCGATCACGGGCGAGATGTTTTCGCGGATGCCGGTGAACATCTGGCGCGGCAGCGTGACCTGCTCGGGCCCGGCGAGGAACAGCGTGACCACCACCTCGTCGAACGAGGCCGCAAAGGCGAACAGCGCGCCCGAGATCACGCCCGGCGCAATCACGGGCAGCGTGACCTTGAAGAAGGTGCGCACCGGCCCGGCGCCCAGGCTCAGGCTGGCCTTGACCAGGTTCTGGTTGAAGCCCTGCAGCGTGGCCAGCACCGTGGTCACCACGAAGGGCGCGCCCAGCGCGGCGTGCACCAGCACCAGGCCGAGGTAGGTTTCGGACAGGCCGATGCGCGCGAAGAACAGGTAGGTGCTGACGGCCACCACGACGATGGGCACCACCATGGGCGAGATCAGCAGGCCGCTGATGAGTCCCTTGCCCACGAAGCGCGTGCGCGCCAGCCCCATGGCCGCGAGCGTGCCCAGGGCCGTGGCCAGCAACGTGGCCAGCGGCGCGACGATGAAGCTGTTGCGCGCGGCGCGCGCCCATTCGGCCGAGGCGAACAGTTCCTGGTACCACTGCAGCGACCAGCCCGGCAGAGGGTACGACAGGAAGGAGCCACTGGAGAACGACAGCGGCACGATGACGATGATGGGCAGCAGCAGGAACAGCAGCACGCCAACGCAGAAGGCGCGCAGCGCCAGCCAGCCCAGCTTGTCGGCCAGGCGGTAGTGCGCAGGGAAGTAGGCGGTTTTCATGGTGGGTAGTCCGCGCAGGGGTTAGCCTAGGTTGAGTTCAGCCTTGCCGAACTTGCGGTACACGGCATAGAGCACCAGGGTGGTCACCAGCAGCACCGAGCCGAGCGCGGCCGCCATGCCCCAGTTGACCTCGACGTTGGTGTACTGCGCCACGTAGTAGCTCAGCATCTGGTCGGTGGGGCCGCCCAGCAGGGCAGGGGTGACGTAGTAGCCGATGGCGGTGATGAACACCAGCAGGCCGCCCGCGGCCACGCCGGGGTAGGTTTGCGGCACGTACACGCGGAAGAACGCGGCCAGCGGCGTGCTGCCCAGCGAGATGGCGGCGCGCAGGTAGTTGGGCGGGATGGACTTCATCACGCTGTACAGCGGCAGCACCAGGAAGGGCAACAGGATGTGCACCATGGCGATGACCACGCCGAGCCGGTTGAACAGCAGCGGTACGGGCGTGTCGGTGAGGCCGATGGAGATCAGGAAGCGGTTGACCAGGCCGTTGCTTTGCAGCAGCACGATCCAGGCGGCGATGCGTACCAGCACCGAGGTCCAGAACGGCACCAGCACCAGGATCATCATCAGGTTAGCGCGACGCTCGCTCAAGGTGCTGAGCCAATAGGACAGCGGGTAGCCGATGAGGATGGCCAGCAGCGTCACCGTGGCGCTCATCTCGAAGGTGCGCACCAGGATGTCGCGGAACGCGGCGGCTTCTGCGGGCACCTGGGTGATGCGCCCCTCGGACGTGCGCTGCAGGTCCACGGCGGCGAGCAGGTAGTCGGGCGTCCAGCGCGAGGCGTTCTTGGCAATCGCCTGCCAGTACGGCAGTTCACCCCAGCGGGCGTCAAGTGCCAGCATTTGCTCGCGGGTCTGGGCATCGGTCAGGCCGGTGCCCAGCGGCAGCGCGCGGTAGGTGCCCATGATGAGCGAGCGCGCGCCGCTGATTTCGCTGTTCAGGCGCCGCGCCAGGGCGCCGGCCTGCGCCGTTTCCTGCAGCGCCGAGAGGTCGCGCACCAGCGCGGCATAGGCCGCGTCGGGCGGGGCGCTCTGGCGGTCCCAACGTTGCAGCGCCGCGCCGGTGTGGCCCAGCGTATCGGCCACCTCGGGGTTCTCGATGGCGCGCACCAGCAGGCCCGCCAGCGGCACCACGAACACCACCAGCAAGAAGGCCAGCAAGGGCAGGGTGAGCGCCATGGAGCGCAGGCGGCGCCTGCGCTCGGCGGTGCGCAATTGGCGCCCCAGATCGGGGGGCGCGTCCTGGTCCTGGGGAATGGCCATGGTGGCGATGCTCATGCGGGGGCCTTCATGCGGGTGGATGTTTGGCGGTGCGTACTCCGTGTCCGAATCACGCGTGTCTAGGCGCGAAGCCGCAGGCAGTGCCGAGGCACGACAAGGCTGAGCAACAACGACACGCGTGATTCAGACATGGAATCATTGGGCGGCCCAGGCGGCGAAGCGCTTTTCCAGGGCCTCGCCCTGGTCGGCCCAGAAGGCCACGTCAAAGCGCAGCGCATCCTTGCTGTTGGCGGGCGAGGTGGGCAGCAGTGCCTGCACCTTGGGATCGATCTTGGCCATGGCCTTGGTGTGGGTCGGGCCGTAGGAGATGTGGCGTGCGTATTCGGCCTGGGCATCGGGCGAGCTGGCCAGGGCGATGAACTTCATGGCCGCTTCCTTGTTGGCACCGCCCTTGGGCATGACCCAGAAGTCCAGGTCGTAGATGCCGCCGGTCCAGGTGATCTTGAGGTTCTGGCCCTCGCGCTGGGCGGCGTCGATGCGGCCGCTGAAGGCCGTGGTCATGGCCACGTCACCCGCCACGAGGAACTGCGGGGGCAGGGCGCCGGCTTCCCACCACTGGATGTGGGGCTTGAGTTCGCCCAGCTTCTTGAAGGCGCGGTCGGCGCCGTCCTTGGTGCCCAGCACCTTGTACACGTCGGCGGCCTTCACGCCGTCGGCCATGAGCGCGAATTCGAGGTTGTAGCGCGCGCCCTTGCGCATGCCGCGCTTGCCGGGGAATTTCTTCACGTCCCAGAAATCGGCCCAGCCGGTGGGGGCGTTCTTGAGCTTGTCGCCGTGGTAGGCCAATACGGTGGACCAAACGAAGGCGCCCACGCCGCATTCATGCACGGCGGCGGGCAGGTAGTCGGACTTGCTGCCCAGCTTGCTCCAGTCCAAGCGTTCGAACAGGCCTTCATCGCAGCCGCGGCTGATGTCCGGGCCCTCGACCTCGACCACGTCCCAGGTCACCTTCTTGGCCTCGACCATGGCCTTGATGCGGGCTTGTTCACCGTTGTATTCCACGGTGGTGATCTTGGTGCCAGTGGATTTTTCGTAGGCCTCGACAAAGGCCTTCTTCTGCGCCGCGCCGTTGGCGCCGCCGAAGTTCACCACGGTGATGCCCTGCTGGGCCAGGGCCGGGCCAGCCAGCACGGCGGCTGCGGCCAGCACCAGGGTGCGAAGGGGGAAATGTTGCATGGTTGTCTCCTTGGTTGGTTGTGAATGCAAAAAGGGAAATCAGAGGTACACGCGCATGTGCTGCGGGGGTGCATGCAGGTGGACGCGGTGGCCGGGGGTGGGCACGGCGCTGTGGCCCAGCGCGAGCTTGACCATGACCTCGGCCTCGCTGGGCAGCTTGCAGCGCAGGCGCAGGTGGTCGCCGAAGTAGATGATGTCCATCACCGTGCCGCTCACGGTGTTGGGCCGCGCGGCCTCGGCCAGTTCGATGCGCTCGGGACGCACGCTGCACTGCACGGCATCGCCCACGCCGGCGCGGTTGACGTTGATGCCTTGCAGCCGCTCGCCGCTGGGCAGCACCACGTCGCAGGTGTCGCCGTTGGTGGCGTGCACCTTGGCCTGCAGCACGGCGTTGTCGCCCACAAAATTGGCCACAAAGCGGTTGACCGGGGTTTCGTAAAGCCGGTCCACGCGGTCGATCTGCTGGATGCGTCCGTCGTTGAACACCGCCACGCGGTCGGACATGGTCAGCGCCTCGGCCTGGTCGTGCGTGACATAGACAAAGGTCACGCCCAGGCGGCGGTGCAGGGCCTTGAGCTCGATTTGCATGTGCTCGCGCAGTTGCTTGTCGAGCGCGCCCAGCGGCTCGTCCATCAGCACGAGCTGGGGGTCGAACACCAGTGCACGCGCCAAGGCCACGCGCTGCTGCTGCCCGCCCGACATCTGCGCCGGGTAGCGCATGCCCATGGTGTCCATCTGCACCATCTCCAGCGCCCGCTTGACCTTGGCTTCCAGTTCGGCGCGGGGGAGCTTGCGCACATGCAATGGGTAGGCGATGTTCTCGGCCACCGTCATGTGCGGGAACAGGGCGTAGTTCTGGAACACCATGCCGAAGTTGCGCTTGTGCGGTGGCGTGCGCGTGATGGGCTGGCCATTCAGGCAGATCTCGCCTGCGGTCGGGGACTCGAAACCGGCGAGCATCATCAGCGTGGTGGTCTTGCCCGAGCCCGAGGGCCCCAGCAGCGACAGGAACTCGCCGCGCTGGATGTCCAGGTTCAGGTCACGCACCACCAGGCTGGTGCCGTCGTAGGTTTTTTGCACCCCTCGAAAGGTCACGAGGGCTTCGCTAGCGGTCATGGGCAGAGGTAGGTTCGTGAAAGGGGATGGTTGCCACTGTAGGCGGACTGTCATCGCACCGACATATACAGACGCCGGTGCGGCGGTGGGGCACTGTGCAGCAAGCCAGGCCGCTACACAGAAACCCTTGGTGCCATCGCAGGCAAGAAGCCACCGGTCGATATGCTATTGATTTAATAGCTGCAAGCGCTTATGGATATTGCGCTGGAAACCATTTTTATGCCTAATTATTTAGGCCCTTGCCTGTGCCTGGCATTGCTCAGCCCGCCAGTGCCGCCTGCAGCGAGGCACCGATGATGGCCAGGCCTTCATCGATCACCGCGTCGCTGGCGGTCAGCGGCACCAGGATGCGCACCACGTTGCCGTAGGTGCCACAGGTCAGCAAAATCAGGCCGCGCTGGGCGGCATGCGCGGCCAGGGCCTTGGCCAGGGCGGCGTCGGGGCGGTGGGGGTTGCCGTCCTGGCACAGCTCCATGGCCACCATGGCGCCCAGGCCGCGCACCTGGGCCACGCAGCGGTGCTGCTGGGCCAGGGCCTGCAGGCCTTCCGTCAGGCGCTGGCCCACGTCTTCGGCGCGCTGCAGCAGGTTTTCTTTCTCGAACACGTCCATCACGGCCAGCGCGGCAGCGCAGGCCAGCGGGCTGCCCGCATAGGTGCCGCCCAGGCCGCCGGGGTTGGGGGCGTCCATCACGTCGGCGCGGCCGATGACGGCAGAGATCGGGAAGCCGCCCGCCATCGACTTGGCCAGGGTGATCATGTCGGGCGCCACGCCGCTGTGCTCCATGGCAAACCACTTGCCTGTGCGTCCCGCACCGGTCTGCACTTCATCGGCAATGAGCAGGATGCCGTGCTGGTCGCACACGGCGCGCAGGTGCTGCAGCAGGGCCGTGGGCGCCACGTTGAAGCCGCCTTCGCCCTGCACCGGTTCAATGATGATGGCCGCCACGCGGCTGGGCTCCACGTCGTTCTTGAACAGGGCTTCGAGCGAGTCGATGGCGTCCTGCACGCTCACACCATGCAGTTCGTTGGGGAAGCGCGCATGGAAAATCTCGGCCGGGAAGGGGCCAAAACCCGTCTTGTACGGGGCTACCTTGCCGGTCAGGCCCAGCGTCATCATCGTGCGCCCGTGGTAGCCGCCGGTAAAGGCAATCACCCCCGAGCGGCCGGTGTGGGCGCGTGCGATCTTGACGGCGTTTTCCACGGCCTCGGCGCCGGTGGTCAGGAACAGCGTCTTCTTTGCGAAATTGCCCGGCGCCTTGGCGTTCAGGCGCTCGGCCAGTTCCACATAGGGCTCATAGGCCACCACTTGGAAGCAGGTGTGCGTGTAGCGGTCGAGCTGATCCTTCACGGCCTGCACCACGGCGGGGTGGCGGTGGCCGGTGTTCAGGACGGCAATGCCGCCCGCGAAATCGATGTAGCGCTGGCCTTGAACGTCCCAGATCTCGCCGTTCTCGGCGCGGTCGATGAAGATCTGGTGCGAATGGCCCACGCCGCGAGGAACAGCGGCTTCACGGCGCGCGTAGAGGGAGGCATTGCTGGGCAGGGGGTCGCGGTGCATGGATATCCTTTGGTCTGCAAATCGTGTTGCCACTGTAGGAGCCGCCCCGCGCCGCTAACATATACAGATAGCCCGCGCTCCCCTCTGCACTGTGCTGTTCAGCTTGCCTGTACAGACAAACCCTTGGTAGTACCCGTCCTGCCCGCGATCCCATGTTCTCTTTGAATCCCCAGTCCTCCACGCCGCTGGTTCTCCAGGTGGTCGAGGGTTTCCGGCAGTTGGTCGAAGACGGCAGTTTGCGCGCCGGGGCCAAGCTGCCTTCGATTCGGCAGTTTGCCCACGCCCACGGCGTGAGCGTCTATACGGTGGTGGACGCCTACGACCGACTGGTGGCCCAGGGCTACTTCGTTTCGCGCCCGCACTCGGGCTTTTTTGTGCGCCGCCGGGCCGACGCCGCCCAGGCGCCTGCCGCGCCGGGCGGGCAGTTCAGCTTTGATTCCATGTGGTACATGCAGCGCATTTTCGAGAACCGCGCGCTGCGCCTCAAGCCCGGCTGCGGCTGGCTACCGGGGGACTGGCTGTTTTCCGAAGGCGTGCGGCGCAGCCTGCGCGCGCTGGCCGCCGAGGACACCGACCTGGGCGGCTACGGCGAGCCCAAGGGCTACCTGCCACTGCGCCAACTGGTGCGCGACCTGCTGGCCGAGCACGAGGTGGTGGCCAATGCCGAGCAGGTGCTGCTGACCCTGGGTTCCAGCCAGGCCATGGACCTGGTGGCGCGCCATCTGGTGCGCCCTGGCGACCCGGTGCTGGTGGATGAGCCGGGCTATGCCAACCTGCTGTCGTCACTGCGATTCCTGGGCGCACGTCTGGTCGGTGCGCCGCGCACGCCCCAGGGCTACGACCTCGATGCTTTGGAGGCGCGGGTGCAGGAGCACCGCCCCAAGGTCTTTTTCACCCAGCCCCGGCTGCAAAGCCCCACGGGCTCGACCGCGCAGGTAGCCCACCTGTACCGCCTGCTGCAACTGGCCGAGAAGTACGACTTCGTGGTGGTCGAGAACGACATCTACGCCGACCTGGACCCCGAGCCCCGGCCCACGCTGGCCAGCCTGGACCAGTTGCGCCGCGTGGTCTATATCAGCAGCTTTTCCAAGACCATCTCGCCCAACATCCGCGTGGGCTACCTGGCCGCGCAGCCGGATCTGCTGGAGGAGCTGGGGCGGCTGAAGATGATTTCCGGCCTCACCTCGTCCGAGTTCACCGAGCGCCTTGCCTACGGTGCCTTGCTGGATGGGCGCTGGCGCAAACACACCAAGTCGCTGCGCGACCGCCTGGCCGTGGCCCAGCAGCGCGTGGCCTCGCAGCTGCTGGACCTGGGCTTTGTCCTGTTTGCCGAGCCCAAGGCCGGCATGCTGCTGTGGGCCCGCCATCCGGCCATCGCCAATGCCACCGAGCTGGCCTACAAGGCCGCCGAGCAGGACATCCTTCTGGGCCCTGGGCATTTGTTCAATGTGGAACTCGAACCCAGCCCATGGATGCGCTTCAACGTGGCGCATTGCCAGGACGAGGCCTTGTTCGCCTTTTTACGCAGCCAGACCCTCTAAAATGCAAGGTTCGCCTGGGGTTTTGCACCCCAGGCCAGAGCGCCGCCGTTTCCCACCCAAGACCACGCCATGACAACACCGATCACCGTTGCCGACATCCGCAAGACCTTTCTGGACTTCTTTGCCTCCAAGGGCCATACCGTGGTGGCATCCAGCCCGCTGGTGCCGGGCAACGATCCCACGCTGATGTTCACCAATTCAGGCATGGTGCAGTTCAAGGACGTGTTCCTGGGCACCGACAAGCGCAGCTATGTGCGCGCTGCCTCGGTGCAGGCCTGCCTGCGCGCAGGGGGCAAGCACAACGACTTGGAAAACGTGGGCTACACCGCACGCCACCACACCTTCTTCGAGATGCTGGGCAATTGGTCGTTTGGCGACTACTTCAAGCGCGAGTCGCTGAAGTGGGCCTGGGAACTGCTGACCGAGGTCTATAAGCTGCCGCCCGAGCGCCTGCTGGCCACTGTGTACGAAGAGGACGACGAGGCCTTCGACATCTGGACCAAGGAAATCGGTCTGCCGCCCGAGCGTGTGATCCGCATCGGCGACAACAAGGGCGGCCGCTACAAGTCCGACAACTTCTGGATGATGGCCGACACCGGCCCCTGCGGCCCGTGCTCGGAAATCTTCTACGACCACGGCGACCACATTCCTGGCGGCCCTCCGGGCAGCCCCGACGAAGACGGCGACCGCTTCATCGAGATCTGGAACAACGTGTTCATGCAGTTCGACATGAAGGAAGACGGCTCCGTGGTGCCGCTGCCCGCGCCCTGCGTGGACACCGGCATGGGCCTGGAGCGCCTGGCCGCCATCCTGCAGCATGTGCACAGCAACTACGAGATCGACATCTTCGACGCGCTGATCAAGGCCGCCGCACGCGAGACCGGTACCGCCGACCTGGCCAACCCCTCGCTCAAGGTGATTGCAGACCACATCCGCGCCACCTCGTTCCTGATCAGCGACGGCGTGATCCCCAGCAACGAAGGCCGCGGCTACGTGCAGCGCCGCATCGTGCGCCGTGCCATCCGCCATGGCTACAAGCTGGGCCAGAAGACGCCGTTCTTCCACAAGCTGGTGGCCGATCTGGCGCGCCTGATGGGCGATGCCTACCCCGCCATTCGCGAACAACAGCAGCGCATCACCGAGGTACTCAAGACCGAGGAAGAGCGCTTCTACGAGACCCTGGCCAATGGCATGGAGATTCTGGACGCAGCGCTGGACGGCGGCGCCAAGGTGCTGCCTGGCGAAGTGGCCTTCAAGCTGCACGACACCTATGGCTTCCCGCTCGACCTGACCAACGACGTGTGCCGCGAGCGTGCCGTGGCGGTGGACGAGGCCGGCTTTGCCTCCGCCATGGACAAGCAGAAGGCCCAGGCCCGCGCCGCAGGCAAGTTCAAGATGGACAAGGCGCTGGACTATGCGGGTGACGCCAACCGCTTCACCGGCTACGAGCACCTGGCTGAAACTGCAAAAATCGTAGCACTCTACGTAGATGGGGTAAGCGTTGCAGCCCTGAAAGCCGGTCAAAACGGTGTGGTGGTGCTGGACACGACCCCGTTCTACGCCGAAAGCGGCGGCCAGGTGGGTGACGAAGGCGTCATCACCAGTGGCTCGGCCCGGTTTGCGGTGGGCGACACGCTCAAGATCAAGGCCGACGTGTTTGGCCATCACGGCACGCTGGAAGAAGGCACGCTCAACGTGGGCGACACGGTGCAGGCCCAGGTCAACACGGCGGTGCGCGCCGCCACCATGCGCAACCACTCGGTCACCCACCTCATGCACAAGGCCCTGCGCGAAGTGCTGGGCAGCCACGTGCAGCAAAAGGGCAGCCTGGTCAATGCCGAGCGCACCCGCTTCGACTTTGCGCATAACGCACCCGTCACCGATGCCGAGATCCGTGAGATCGAGCGTCGCGTGAACGAGGAAATCCTGGCCAACGCGGCCACCCAGGCGCGTGTGATGGACATCGAATCGGCCCAGAAAACCGGCGCCATGATGCTGTTCGGCGAGAAGTACGGCGAGACCGTGCGCGTGCTGGACATCGGCAGCAGCCGTGAGCTGTGTGGCGGCACGCACGTGCAGCGCACGGGCGACATCGGCCTGTTCAAGGTGGTGGCCGAAGGCGGCGTGGCCGCTGGCGTGCGCCGCATCGAGGCGGTGACGGGCGCGAATGCGCTGGCCTACCTGCAAAGCCTGGAAGACACGGTGAACCAGGCCGCTGGCGCGCTCAAGGCGCCCGTGGCCGAGCTGAACGCCCGTATCGCACAGGCACTGGACAACGCCCGCGCTCTCGAAAAGGAAGTCGCCGCCCTCAAGGGCAAGCTGGCCTCGGCCCAGGGCGACGAATTGCTGGCCCAGGCCGTGGACGTCAAGGGCACCAATGGAACGATCAGGGTGCTGGCCGCAGCCCTGCCGGGCGCCGATGCCAAGACCTTGCGCGAGACCATGGACAAGCTCAAGGACAAACTGAAAACCGCCGCCATCGTGCTGGCCGCCGTGGATGGCGACAAGGTGCAACTGGCCGCTGGCGTGACCCAGGATTCCATTGCCAAGGTCAAGGCCGGGGAGCTGGTCAACTTTGTGGCCAGCCAGGTGGGCGGCAAGGGCGGCGGCAAGCCCGACATGGCCATGGCCGGCGGCACCGATGCGGCCAAGTTGCCTGCGGCGCTGGCATCCGTGGCGGGCTGGGTGGGCGAGCGGCTCTGAAGCTGGGCGGGGGGGGGGGCTGGCCTCAGCCCCTGACCGCACGCTTCAGAAAAGTTCCACGTCGTCGTTGCTGACCTGCTTGGTCTGCAACAGCCCAGCGGCCACGAGGTCGTCGTAGTAGCGCACCTGGTTGCGGCCGTTTTCCTTGGCAAAGTACAGGGCCTGGTCGGCGCGGCCCAGCACTTCCACGGGAGAGCCATTTTCCGCAGAGACAAAGCCCACGCTCACGGTCACCTGGCCGACCTGAGGGAAGTAGTAGTCCTCGACGTTCTTGCGGAAGCGGTTGAACACCTTGTGCGCCGTGGCCAAACTGGTGGAGCGCAGCAGCACCACGAACTCCTCGCCACCAAAGCGGAAGATGCGATCGTGGCTGCGAAAAGACGAGCGCAGGATGTTGGCGACCAGGATGAGCACCTCGTCGCCATAGAGGTGACCAAAGCGGTCGTTCACCATCTTGAAGTGATCGATGTCCACCACCGCAAGCCATTGCTTGTCTGCGCCTTCGGCGCCGGGCTCCGCGCTGTCGCGGGGCAACTCCAGTGCTATGGGCTCGGAGGTGTCATGCGTCGTGGCGCGCGCAAACTGCTCGTCGAAGGTCTTGCGGTTGAACAGCCCGGTCAGCGCATCGCGCTCGCTGTAGTCCAGCAGGCTTTGGTAGTTCTGGAACACCTGGAAGACGCTGTTGATCGTATCGATCTTCTGCGCAGAAAAGGGCCGCGCCTGGATCACTTCCAGGCAGGTGTGCACCTTGTCGTTCATCCAGACGGGCAGCCACAGGGCGTGGCGCCCCTTGCCCAACTTAGCCACGGCCTGCGAGGCATGGGCTTGCAGGCATTCATGCAGCGCGGGCATGTCGGCCACGCGAACACGCTGGGGGTCGGACTGGGCCTCCGTGCCCGCGCTGAGCCATTGGCCCCTGCCATCCATCCAGGTACGCGGCCGACAGTAGTACTCACCGTCCAGCATAAACACTTCCAGTGAACGCACCTGCACCATGCCGCTGAAGGCTTGCAGCGTGGTAAGCACCGATACCTCCAGCCGTAGGTGGTCGCGGTGACCGGTCATTTCGACCAGGTTCTGCAGAATGGGTTTCATGGGAGCGGGCTCCTGCGGTTCATGCGCGGCGCTGGAACACCAGGTCCCAGACGCCGTGGCCCAGACGCAGCCCGCGGTTTTCGAACTTGGTCAGCGGGCGGTAGTCGGGCTTGTCGGCATAGCCCGCAGCGGTGTTGGTCAACAAAGGCTCGGCGCTCAGCACCTGCAGCATCTGCTCGGCGTAGGGCTGCCAGTCGGTGGCGCAGTGGATGTAGCCGCCAGGGCGCAGGCGCGCGGCGAGCTTGGCCACCAGCGCTGGCTGGATCAGGCGGCGCTTGTTGTGCTTGGTTTTGTGCCAGGGGTCGGGGAAGAACACATGCACGCCTGACAGGCTTGCGGGTGCCAGCATGTGGTCTATGACCTCGACAGCGTCGTGCTGCAGGATGCGGATGTTCTGCAGACCTTGTTCGCCAATGCGCTTGAGCAGGGCGCCCACGCCGGGTTCGTGCACTTCGCAGCACAGGAAGTTGTCCTCTGGGCGCACGCGGGCGATGTGGGCGGTGGCCTCGCCCATGCCGAAGCCGATTTCGAGGATCAGCGGTGCCTCGCGCCCAAAGGCGGCCGGCGCATCGAGCGGTGCGGCGGCGTAGGGCAGGATGAAGCGCGGCCCGAAGTCGGCAAAGGCCTTGGCCTGGCCGGTGGTGGTGCGGCCTGCACGGCGCACAAAGCTCTTGATGGTTTTGGGGTGGAGCACGCCCTCGGGCGCGCTGCCGGGCGCTGTGGTGCCGGCCGGCGGTGGTGCGGATACGTCGGACGCGAGCAGGGTGGGGGCGGGATGCATGGTTTCGATCACGATGCCCGATTGTAGAGAGCTGCCCAGGCCTTGACCCACTGCGCAAGCGCCTGGGCGGGCGTGGTGTTGTGGGGATGCACCAGTGGCGGCAGCCCCAGCACGGCAGCAGCCTGTCCCAGAGCGGCCACTGGGTCGTCCAGCTCCAGCGGTGCCGCGCCGTGTTGCTTGGAGAGCTTCTCGCCGTCGCAGCCGCGCACCAGGGGGGTGTGCAGGTACTGCGGCGTGGGCAGGCCCAGTGCGTGTTGCAGCAGCATCTGGCGCGGGGTGTTGTCGGCCAGGTCTTCTCCACGCACCACGTGCGTGATGGCCTGTGCGCCATCGTCCACCACCACGGCCAGTTGGTAGGCCCACAGGCCGTCGGCCCGCAGGAGCACGAAGTCACCCACGCTCTGGGCCACATCCTGTTGTTGGGCTCCCAGGCGCCGGTCGTGCCAGTGCAGTACACCATTCGCTATCAAAAAAGGAGCTGCTTGCGCTTTATCAACGGGCGCTTGAGGCCATTTTTGTATGTAGTCCGTGGTGGCAAAGCGCCAGGCACGGGGGCTGCGGCCCCGCAGGCCCTGGCGGCAGGTGCCGGGGTAGGGCAGCCCTGCGTGCCGCTCGCGCTGGTGTCCTGCGGCCAGCAATGCAGCTTCGATGTCCTTGCGGCTGCAGGCGCAGGGGTAGGCCAGCTCGGCTTGTACCAGGCGGTCCAGCGCCTGTTGATAGCTGCTGCCGCGGGTGGACTGCCAGACTGGCGCCTCGTCAGGCACCAGACCGCAGGCGGCCAGTTGTGCCAGGATGTGCTCTCCCGCGCCGGGCTGGCAGCGTGGTGTGTCCACGTCTTCGATGCGCACCAGCCAGCGGCCGCCGGGGTGGGCGCGCGCATCCAGCCAACTGGCCAGGGCGGCCACGAGCGAGCCCGCATGCAAGGGGCCGGTGGGAGAAGGAGCAAACCGGCCGGTGTAAGGTCCTGGCTCTGCCAGGCTCATGCCACGGCCAAGGCCAGTTCCAGCCCCGAGACGAAGGCGTCTTCCACGCGGTGGCCCAGGCACCAGTCACCGCACACGCCCAGTCCTGCCGGGGCATCCCACAGGTGGCTTTGGCCCAGGGGTTGCAAGGTGCGTGCGTGGCGCCAGCGTTGCAGTTCGGCATGGGCGGGCTCGGTGCGGATGCCGGTGATCTCGGCAAAGGCCTTGCGCAGCTTGGCCAGCACGCGGGCAGGGTCGTCCTCCAGGTGCTCGGCAGACCATTCGGGGCTGGCCTGCACGGTCCAGCGCTCGATCAGGCTGCGCCCTGGCTTGGACGATTCGCGCGCCACCCAGGCGATGCGGTGGTGTGTGCTGCGCGCTGCATTCCATTGCGGGCCAAGGGTGGTGAGGCCGGGCTGCATGGCCTGTGGGTAGGCCAGCATCAAGGTCCAGCAGGGGGCCATGGCAACGCCCGAGAGGTTCTTGGCCAGCGGGCTGGCGGCATCGGCCAGCAGGGTTTGTGCGGGGATCGCGGGCATGGCCAGCAGCACGGCGTCGAATCCCGCGTGCACATGGCGCGCGCCATCCTTGCTCACGGTGGTCAGTTGCCAGGCGCCAGGGCGCAGACGGTCAGGTTCCATGCGCACCACCTGTGCGTCGGTGTGCAGATGGCCCGCGTCCTGCAGCGGAGTCGCCCAGGCTTGCACCAGGGCATCCATGCGGGGTGCCGCCACCCAGTGCGGGTCTTTGGGCACGGGGCTGGCCGCGACGACACGGCCCGCGGCGTCGAGCACGCGCACCGTGCTGGCGCTCCAGGGGCGGCACAGGCCTGGCTGGGTTTGCAGCACGCGCTCCAGGCGCGGGTCGCGCACGGTGAAGTACTGCGCCCCAGCGTCAAAGCTGCCAAAGGGGCTGTCCACGCTGCGGGTGCGCCCACCGGGCTCGGGGTGCTGCTCAAACACACTGACCTGGTGCCCGGCCTGCACCAGGGTGCGTGCGCAGGCAATGCCCGCAACCCCCGCACCCACAATGGCGATGTGGCGCGGTGCCTTGGCAAAGCCTTTGCGGCGGACGGTGGAGGGCGATGTGTGGGGGGCTTTGGGCATGGCAGGGGCTTTCTGGCAGAGGTTGCTATGGCTTGTACACCACTCTACACGCCCGGCAGCCGACGCTGCACCGTTCTGGATCAGAAATGGTGGTGATTTTCCAGGAGTGCCCGGCGTGTGGTGGGACTGTGCAGCTGTTCCAGCCACCATTGCAAAGCCCTCCCCGGTACCGTGAAACCGGGTCCACCCCAGGCGTAATGCAGTGATACCAGCCGTTCGGGTCGGGCCACCTTGCGCTCGACCAGGCGGCCCGCCTCCAGGTAGGGGCGCACCATGGATTCGGGCAAAAAACCACCGCCCAGGCCGCGCAACTGGGCCTGTATCTTGGCCTGCATGCTGTCCACCGTGAACACGTCCTGCCCGCCGAGCAAGCCCATGGTCAGCCCGCCGCGCAGCGCCGAATCGGCAACGGCGATCGCCCGGTGCCCGCGCAGCACGGCGTCGGCGATGGGTTCGGTGGCCTGGGCCAGGGGATGGTGGGGCGCCACCACGTAGATGAAGCGCTGGCTGCCCAGCGGCATCTGCTGCAGCCCTGCCACCGCAGGCCCCAGGGCGCCCACGCCAATGGCCAGGTCGGCCCGCCCCGAGGTGAGTGCCTCGAGCGTGCCGGACATGATGCCGTCGCACAGCTTGAGGCGCGTGGGCGGGCTCATGACATAGAACGCCTCGACGAGCTCCAGCATGGTGTGCGGAGAGATCACGCCATCGACCGAGATGGTGAGCTGCGGCTCCCAGCCCGTGGCCACGCGCCGCACACGGTGGGCCACCGCGTCGATGTCGTGCAGCAGGCGCCTGCCTTCGCGCAGCAGCTCGGTACCGGCCTCGGTGGGGCGTGCCTGGCGCGCGCTGCGGTCGAACAGCAGCACGTCCAGCGCATCCTCGATCTGTCGCACCCGGTAGGTCAGCGCGCTGGGAACCAGGCCCAGCTTGCGCGCTGCAGCGGCAAAGCTGCCTTCCTCGGCAATCACCTCCAGCATGGCGAGGTTTTCGGGGGTCAGGGCGTCGCGAATGTCTTGCATGGTCGGACTGGTTTGTTTCAAGGATTTTGAATCATCCCATCAAAGCGCTCGTGCCTATCGCGGGCGATGGCGCCCTACAGTCCTTTCAGAAGGAGCACACCATGCTGACACTGCGCAAATCCCAGGATCGAGGCTATGCCGACCACGGCTGGCTGCGGTCGTTTCACAGCTTTTCGTTTGCGGGCTACCACGACCCGCGCTTCATGGGCTATGGCAACCTGCGCGTCATCAACGAAGACCGCATTGCGCCGGGCACTGGCTTTGCCACCCATGCCCACCGGGACATGGAAATCATCAGCGTGGTGCTGTCGGGCGCATTGGCCCATCGGGACAGCATGGGCAACACGACGGTGATTCCGGCGGGTGACGTGCAGGTGATGAGCGCCGGCAGCGGCGTCACGCACAGCGAATACAACCACGCCAGCGGCGAGGAAACGCATTTCCTGCAGATCTGGATCGAGCCCTCACAGCGGGGGCTGCAACCTAGCTACGATCAGATGCCCTTTGGCTGGCAGGCCGGGCAGGGACTGCGGCGGCTGGCTTCCGGGCAAGACCAGATGGGCACCCTGCGCATCCACGCCGATGCCGCCCTGTGGGCAGGTCACCTGGCGGCAGGTGAAGCGGCGGATCTGGCACTGGATGGGGCACGCAAGGCCTATGTGCACCTGGTGCGTGGCAGCCTGCGCGTCAATGGCCAAGCCCTGCAAACGGGTGATGCCGCCATGCTCGAAGGAGAGGCGCTGCTGCAATTGGAGGCAGCGTCGGAGGGCGCGCTGGTGCTGGTGTTCGACCTGCGGGCGTAGGGCGTGTCGTCATTCAATTCCCCCACGCGAATTGAATGACCACACGCCCTGGCAAGCCTGCCGCACGGGTCCTCAGGCCTGTCGCACGAGCAGCGCTTCCTCGATCTTGCCAGCCAGCTGCGCGATCGCCAGCGCCGCTGGGCAGCCCGGAAGCTGCAGCAGCAGCAACTGGCGCCGCATTACGGCATCGCGCACGGCGGGGTCGGCCGGAATGTCGCCCATGTGGATGAGCCTTAGTGCGCGACCGGTGGCGGTGGTCACAAACCGTTCCAACACCTGTTGCAGCTGGCCGGTAATGGCCCGGCCGTCGCCGGGGCGGGCCGTCTGGTTGATGACCATGCGCACATGCTGGCGCTTCTGCTGCATGGCCAGCACCTTGATGGCGGCGTAGGCGTCGGTCAGTGACGTGGGTTCGGGCGTGGCCACGATCAGCACCTCGGAAGCCAGTGAGACGGAGAACAGCACCACGTCGGAGATGCCGGCGCCGGTATCGAGCAGGATCACATCGAATCGGGGCGCCAAGGTCTGGATCACGTTCAGAAACTGCGTACGGACCTCGGGCGTGAGGCGCGAGTACTCGACCATGCCCGAACCCGCCAGCAGCACGGAAAAGCCCCCTGGCGCTTCGATCACAGCGTCTTCGAGGGTGGATTTGCCCGTGAACACGTCGTGCAGCGTGGTCTTGGGATACAGGTTCAGCACCACGTCCAGGTTGGCCAGGCCCAGGTCGGCATCCAGAACGAGCACGCGCTGGCCGCGGCGGGTGAGTGCGGCGGCCAGGTTGGCCGACACGAAGGTTTTGCCCACGCCCCCCTTGCCGCTGGTGATGGCAATGATGCGGGCACCCGTGGGCGCACCGGTGGGGGGGACGGTGGGGGAGGGAATGGAATTGGACGACGCTGGGCTCATGGTCTTGCCTTCAGGGGGCGTTGTCTTTGGGGATCATGGCGGCCAGGTCGCCCCAACCGGAGGGGGTGTAAAGCGGGCCGATGAGCATGCCTTTTTCATCCGCGCTGACCGTGCTGTCGGGCTGGGGTTCAATGCACACGCGGTTGCGGCCCTCGGCCTTGGCCAGGTACAGCTGGTGGTCGGCACGGTCGGTCCAGAGAATGGGAGAGGAGCGGATCCACTGCATGGCATAGGCACCGCCAATGCTGATCGTCACCTCCAACTGGGTCGATGGGTCGATCTGCACGGGTGTGGCCGCCACGGCGCGCCGGATGCGCTCGGCCACTGCCATGCCAAAAGCTGCCTGGCAGGCGGGCATGACGATCGCGAATTCCTCGCCGCCGTAGCGCGCCAGCGTGTCCATGGGCCGCACGCATTGCGCCAGGGTGCGCGCCACGGCCTGCAGCACCCGGTCGCCCGCACTGTGGCCGTAGGTGTCGTTGACCTGCTTGAAACGGTCGATGTCCAGCATCAACAGCAGCGCGGCTTCACCCGAACGCGCCACGCGGTCGATCTCGCGGTCCAGCACGGCCTGGAAATGCCTGCGGTTGGCCAGGCCCGTCAGAGGGTCTTTGAGCGACAGAGTGCACAGACCGTCGATGATTTCCTGCAGCTGGCGCGCGGGCGTCTGCCCCGGCGCGGGCAGGCAGCCCGCGTCCATGCCGACGAGCGCACAGGCTGTCTCCAGGCGCAATTCGCGCAGATCGACAAGGGAATGGTCAGGTTTGGGCAGCACAGGCGTGAACAGAGCAGACGCCAAAGTGTACCTTTGCCCCGAGGCGCCATGAGTGCACAAATAGCGGGTAAAGAACCTGCTCATGCCCGCTACGATGGCGGCATGCAAGACACAAACCCATTCCCGGACCCGGCCACTGCACTGATCCACCACGCCTACCAGCCCCCGGCAGGTTTCGAGGCGCCGCAGCCTGGTGTGTTCAAGGCCTCTACCGTCATCTTCCCCAACGTGGCCGCGATGCGCGAGCGCGAGTGGAAGGACAAAAGCGGCTACACCTACGGCCTGCACGGCACGCCCACCACCTTCATTCTGGAAGAGCGCATCTGCGCGCTTGAAGGTGGCCTGCAGTGCGTGCTGGTGCCCAGCGGCCTGGCGGCGTTGGCCAATGTGGCGCTGGCCTTGCTGCGCCAGGGCGACGAGGTGCTGGTCCCCGACAACGCCTATGGGCCCAACAAGGCCATGACGGCCTCGCTGCTGGCGCAGTTTGGCGTGCGCCATGCGCTGTACGACCCGCTGGACCCTGCCGACCTGGCTCAGCGCATCACCCCCGCCACGCGGCTGGTGTGGCTGGAGGCACCGGGCTCGGTGACGCTGGAGTTTCCCGACCTGCGTGCCCTGGTGGCCCTGTGCCGTGAGCGCGGTGTGACCACAGCGCTGGACAACACCTGGGGCGCGGGCCTGGCGTTTCGTCCGTTCGACCTGATGGGCGATGGCAGTGGCAGCCTGGCGGTGGATGTGTCTGCCCATGCCCTGACCAAGTACCCCAGCGGCGGGGGCGATGTGCTGATGGGCAGCATCACCACGCGTGACCCGGCACTGCACTTGCGCATCAAGCTGGCCCACATGCACCTGGGCCTGGGCGTAGGTGCCAACGATGCCGAAGCCGTGCTGCGGGCCTTGCCCAGCGTGGCGCTGCGCTACCACACCCACGACCGGGTGGCGCGGAACCTGGCCCGGTGGATGCAGCATCAGGCCCCCGTGGTGCAGGTGCTGCACCCGGCGTTGGAAGGCGCTCCGGGCCATGCGCACTGGCATGCCTTGTGTGGCCAGGGTCAGGACGGGCAGGGCGCTGCGGCAGGTTTGTTCAGCGTGGTGTTCGACCCCGCGATCCCGCAGGCGCGGGTGGACCACTTTTGCGACAGCCTGCACTTGTTCCGCCTGGGCTACAGCTGGGGTGGACCCATGAGCCTGGTGGTGCCCTACGACCTCGCCAGCATGCGGCAACGACCCAGCACCCATGTGCGACCGGGGCATGTGGTGCGGTTTTCCATCGGCCTGGAGGCGGAGGCCGACCTGCGCGCCGACCTGGCGCAGGCGCTACGCAGCGCCTTTGTGCAGAGGTAGCGCTTGTCATAGCCGATCAAATCAGTCGGATTTGGTTTGATTGGCATCAAGAAGGCAGGTGGCGGCATACAGTGCATTGGACTTCATCGCGCATGCCATGACCACCACCAGCCAAACCGAATCCAGCCCATTCACGGTCAGTTTGCAGCCATTGAACTGGGGCGATCCGCTGCGTTGGCTGGCCCTGGGCTGGGCGGACCTGCGCGCGGCGCCAGGGGTGGCCGTGTTCTATGGCTGCTGCTTTTGGGGCATGGCGCTGGTGCTGGGCTGGGTGTTTCGCCGTCAGCCTGAGTATGTGATGTCGCTGGCCAGCGGCTGTCTGCTCGTGGGGCCTTTTCTGGCCATGGGTCTGTATGACACCAGCCGCCGCCGCCAGGTCGGCCTGGCACCGGAACTGGGCAGTTCACTGACCTGCTGGGACCGCCACCTGGGCAGCATGGGGCTGCTGGTGCTGGTGCTGGTCATTGTTGAGTTGCTGTGGGGGCGGGCTTCTCTGGTGGTGTTCGCGGTGTTCTTCAACACCGGGCTTCCATCCACCACCGGTGTGGTGGACGCCCTGCTGAGCCCGCAGAACTGGAGCTTTGTGGGGGTGTACCTGTTGGTGGGTGGCGTTTTTGCTGCGCTGGTTTTTTCCACCACAGTGGTGTCCATTCCCATGATCCTGGACAGAGACACCGATGCCCTGACCGCCGCCATCACCAGCATGCGTGTGGTGCTGGACAACCCAGGCGTGATGGTGCTGTGGGGCAGCCTGATCACGCTGATGGTGGCGCTTTCCCTGTGGGCCTGGGGTGCGGGCCTGCTGGTGGTGGGGCCGCTTCTGGGGCATGCGAGCTGGCATGCCTACCGCACCGCTGTGCGTTCGGCAGGGCAAACCGGGCTGGCGGGGGCCTGAAGCTGCTACAGTGGCTTTCCACTGCAGAAAGTACACCTTGGCAACACCCAACTACGGCTACGAAAAGCGCCAGCGCGAGCTGGCCAAGAAACAGAAAAAAGAAGACAAACTGCGTGCCCGTGCCGCCACTGCGCGCCGAGGCGCAGGGGACAACGGGGCCGAGCCGTCTCCGAGCCCGCCCGCAACGCAGGACGGGCAGGCACCTAACGCAGCAAACCTTTGAGCGTGGGCCACACGTTGTCCAGCATGCGCGGATGGGCCTGCTCGTTGGGGTGAATCCGGTCCGTCTGGAACCAGCGCATGGCGTCCGGCGCATTGGCCACCCCCTCCAGCAAAAAGGGCACCAGTGCGGTCTTGTACTGCTGGGACACAGTGACAAAGGTCTGGGCAAAGCGGCGCGTGTAGTCGCCGCCATAGTTGGGCGGCACCTGCATGCCCACCAGCAGCACCTGGGCACCGGCTTTTTGCGCCGCCTGCACCATGGTGGCCAGGTTGTCCTCGGTGTTCTTCAGCGGCAGTCCGCGCAGCGCATCATTCCCCCCCAGTTCGATCACCACCACCGTGGGCTGGTGCTGCGTCAGCAGCGCGGGCAGGCGGGCGCGGCCCCCAGCGGTGGTGTCGCCGCTCACGCTGGCGTTCACCACCTTGGCATTTACCTTCTGTTCTTGCAGGCGCTGCTGAAGCAGGGCCACCCAGCCCGAGCCACGCTGGATGCCGTATTCGGCGCTCATCGAATCGCCCACCACCACAATCGTGTGCGCACGGCCCTTGCCTGCCGCCAGGCCTGGCGCAGCGTAAAGCCCCACCAGAGCGCCGCCCGCGGCGCTCAGGATAAAGTGGCGACGATTCCATTTGGTATTCACTTGCGGACACCTTTCTACGTTCATGTCTGATTCTTCCACGCCCCCCGTGACCCCGGTCATTGCCGTCGAGCATGTGTTCAAGTCGGTCAGCGACTCCACGGGCACGCTCGACATTCTGCGCGACATCGATTTCCGCCTGGCGCCCAGGGAAACCGTGGCCATCGTGGGTGCCTCGGGCTCGGGCAAGAGCACGCTGCTGTCCATCATTGCCGGGCTGGATACCCCCACGCGCGGCACGGTGCGCCTGGACGGGCAAGACCTGTTCGCGCTGGACGAGGATGCCCGCGCCGCACTGCGGGCGCAGAAAGTGGGCTTTGTGTTCCAGAGCTTTCAGCTGATGGGCAACCTCACCGCACTGGAAAACGTCATGCTGCCGCTGGAGCTGGCGGGCCAGCGCGAGGCGCGCCAGCGTGCCGCCGATATGCTGGCCCACGTGGGCCTGGGCCAGCGCCTGGGGCATTACCCCAAGCTGCTGTCGGGTGGCGAACAGCAGCGCGTGGCCTTGGCGCGGGCGTTTGTGGTGCAGCCGGCCGTGCTGCTGGCCGACGAGCCCACCGGCAGCCTGGACTACGCCACCGGCGAGACCATCATGGAGCTGATGTTCCAGCTCAACCGCGAGCAGGGCACGACCCTGGTGCTCGTCACGCACGACCGGGGCATTGCCCAGCGTTGCGAGCGACGCATCACCATCGAGGCCGGGCGCATTGCAGATATGTAGTGTTTTTGGCCTCTGGCTCAATAAATACAGGCGCAAGCAGCTATAAATATGATAGCAAATGGCGCAGCGGATAATCACCCCCCATGTCCAGTCCTAAAGTCCTGTTCGGCTTCCATGCCGTGGGGGTGCGCCTCAAGACCGCACCGCAATCCATCATCGAGATCTATTACGAGCCCACGCGCCGTGACCAGCGCATGCGCCAATTTCTGGAGCGTGCGCGCGAAGCCGGGGTGCGCCTGATCGAGGCCGACGGCCTGCGCCTGGCCAAGCTCTCGGGCAGCCACGGCCACCAGGGCGTGGCCGCGCGGGTCAACCCCATGGCCCAGGCCAGCTCGCTGGACGACCTGCTCGATCGGCTCGAAGCCGACGGCGGGGTGCCGCTGCTGCTGGTGCTCGACGGCATCACCGACCCGCACAACCTGGGCGCCTGCCTGCGCGTGGCCGATGGGGCGGGTGCCCATGCCGTGATCGCACCCAAGGACCACGCCTGCGGTATCAACGCCACCGTGGCCAAGGTGGCCAGCGGCGCAGCCGAGACCATTCCGTATTTCATGGTGACCAACCTGGCGCGCACACTCAACGAGCTGAAGGAGCGCAACATCTGGATCATCGGAACCAGCGACGATGCGCCCCAAACCATTTACCAGGCGGATTTCAAGGGCCCCGTGGCGCTGGTGCTGGGCGCCGAAGGCGATGGCATGCGCCAGCTCACGCGCAAGACCTGCGATGCGCTGATCAGCATCCCCATGCAGGGTGCGGTCGAAAGTCTGAACGTGTCCGTGGCCAGCGGGGTGTGCCTCTACGAGGCCCTGCGCCAGCGCAGCTGAGCAAGGCATGGACAGCGCCGCGCTCGAAACGGTGCAGGCCTGGCTGCGCGAGGCGCCGCAAATTGCGGTGCTGACCGGGGCCGGTGTCAGCGCCGAATCGGGCGTGCCCACCTTCCGCGATGCGCAAACCGGCTATTGGGCGCAGTTTCGCCCCGAGGACATGGCCACCGAGGAAGGTTTTCGGGCGCAGCCTGCCCTGGTGTGGCGCTGGTACCAGCATCGGCGGCAGCTGCTGCAGGGCGTGCAACCCAACGCGGCGCACCTGGCCTTGGCGGACTATGCACAGCAGCACCCTGGGCGGCTGACGCTCATCACCCAGAACGTCGATGGCTTGCACCAGCGTGCGGGCAGCGCAGACGTGCTGTGCCTGCACGGCGACCTGATGGAAGATCGCTTTCTCGATCTGCCCCGGCCCTGTTGCCACCCTGACACCGTGGAAGCGGGCGACCCACCCCATTGCCCGCGCTGCGGTAACCTGCTGCGCCCTGGCGTGGTGTGGTTTGGAGAAGCCTTGCCCCTGGCCACGCTGGAGGCCGCCCAGCGCGCCGCCCGCCGCTGTGCGCTGATGCTGGTGGTGGGTACCGCTGGTGCCGTGTACCCGGCGGCAGGCCTGGCCCACCTGGCGCGCGATGCCGGTGCCAGGGTGGTCATCGTCAACCCCCATGCCAGCGAGCTGGACCCCGTGGCCCATGCCGTGCTGCGGGGCACGGCGGCGCAATTGCTGCCGCTGTTGTTGGCGCCTGAGTCAATGCTCCCGCAGTCGGTAGGGGGCCCCAGCGGCGCGTGATCGCCATGGATCGCTGGGCTCGGTGGTGGCGCGCATGCCACCGGGACGGTGGTCACAGTCCTGTGGGGTGATGAGGTGCTGGTGGGGCCAAGCACCATGCAGCTGCACGTTGCGCGTGCACCCCAGCCAAGGGTTTTCACTGTGTCCGCACAGCCGCAGGCTGTCGCTGAACTGACAGGCGGGGCAGGGGGCCGGAACGTAATCTTCGGCCACCTTTTCTTGCATGGAGCCCCGCACCACCATGAGCCGCCGCGACTTTCTTCTGCATTCCACCCAGGCCCTGGCCGTCGGCACCATGCCCGCCTGGATGCGCCACAGCCACGCCGCCGAGACCGAGGGCGTCGGGCGCGTGGTCACCCTGGGCTGTTCCCTGGCCTTGTCGGGCCCCTTGGGCGCGGCGGGGCTGGAGCAGGTGGCCGGCATGAAAGCAGCGTTCCACGAGATCAATCGCTCCGGTGGCATCCATGGTCGCGAGATCGCATTGCAGGTCATGGACGATGCCTATGTCCCCGCGCGCACCCTGAAGAACGTGACGGAGTTGGTCGATGCCCAGTCGGTCTTTGCTCTCATCTCGCCCATGGGCACGGCCAACACAGCGGCCTTGTTGCCACTCATCGAGGGCAAGGGCATTCCAACGGTGGGGCCGATTACGGGCGCGCCCTCCGTCCGCAGCCCCGAGCAGCGCAACCTGTTCTTTGTGCGCCCCAGCTATGCCGATGAGGCGCGCCGCCTGGTGCAGCAGATGGTGGACATGGGTTTGCGCCGTATTGCCGTGGTGTACCTGGACAACCCCTTCGGAAAGGAGGTACTGGGCTACCTGTCCGCCGCACTGGACGAGGCGCAGGTCGAGCGTGCCGGCGCTTTTGCCCTGGCTGTGGACGGCAAGAACGGCGAGGAGGTGGCCGAGAAGGTCTATGCCGATCGACCGGGGGCGGTGGTGCTGGCCACAACGGGCACAGCCAATACGGCTTTTGTGCTGCCATTCCGCGCGCGCGCCAAGACCGTGCCGCTGGCAGGCCTTTCGGTGACGCTCTTTGTCTCCGAGTTGCCCAAGCTCGGGGACGCTACGCGGGGAATGGCTGCGGTGCAGGTGTTTCCGGATGCCACCTCCGCCAAGTCGGTGGTGGTGCGCAAGTTCCAGACTTCGATGAAGAGCGCGGGAGCGAAGCCGGAGTACCTCACCAGCGGCAGCAGCCTGGAGGGCTGGATCAACGCCCAGGTCATGATCGAAGGTCTGCGCAACGCAGGCAAGGACCTCAGTCGCGAGCGCCTGCGCGCCGGGCTGGCGGGCATTCGCTCGCTGTCCTTTGGTGATTTCCATGTGGGCTTTGGCAACAAGGCCCCTTATGTCGGGTCGAACACGCTGTATCTGGCCATTTATGCGGAAAACGGACGCCGGGTGAGTTGAGAACCGGGGTTTCGGTTGCGTTCTACAGGGGAGTGTCAGCGCGGCGTGTGGGACCAGCAGCATCCGTCTTACCAAAATGGACTCCGTGGGGCGGCGTCACTGCAGTCCTTGTGCAATCATTTGACAGTACGCCATGGATTCCAGGTTCTCCACCGTTGTCCTGTCTCCCGCTGCGCGCCCTTGGCAAACTGCCCGGGCGTGGTGGCAGCGCCATGCCCGCCATCTGGCGAGTTGGATGGTGCTGTCGCTGCTGGCCTTTGTTCCGCTGGCGGCTGGGGTGCTGTGGCTGGCGGCCAGCGAGCGGGTGCTGGTGGGTGTGGAACTGGGCTGGAGCCAGGAATTCCAGGCCGTCTGCCTGCACCCTGAGGCTGATTGCAAACGGCCGGTGGTGAGCATTCGCAGCCCTAATGGGGCGCTGGAGCTTGACGCCTGGCTTTTGAGCGACGCGGGGCATTTCCTGCCCAGCCATGAGCTGCGCGAAGCCTACAACGACCGCCACAAGGCCCTGCACGCCTTGTTGGTGAGCGACTCCGCGCGCCTGGTCATGGCCGATGGCAGCGAGCATCCGGTGACGGTGCGCGACCGGGGATTGGGCGGCATCGGCGCCATGCTCTGGTGGCATTTGTTGCTGGCTGCGCTGGCATGGACCAGTGGATGGGCCCATTATCTGCGTCAGCGCAGCCTCGGAAACGGGTTTCTGGCGTTGGCCTGCAGCGGATACGCCGTTGGCATGGCGTTGGGCGGGCTCGAACTGGTGCATGGCCTGGCCTGGCCCCTGGGGGCTGCGGGCAGCATCAACGGCGCGGCGCGGGCTGCGGTGCAACTGGCGTTTGCGGGCTACCTGGGCTATGTGTTGACCCTTCCGCGCCGGTATGTGCCTGCGCGATGGTTGGGCGTCCTGCCCTGTTTGGCACTGGCTGTGATCGTGGTGGACTTGGCCGCCCTGGCACCCGCACCCATGTGGGGACACCAGGCCTTCATGGTGGTGTGGACGCTGGCCCTGCCGCTGGCCATGGGCTGGCAATGGCGGCGCTCGCACAGCCCCTTGCTGCGGGCCCTGATGCAGTGGTTTGCCCTGGGTGGCTTGATATTGCTTGCGCGTTTGGCGCTGATCCATGCCTTGCCGGTGCAAGACCTGGAGACACGCGCCTTTTTCGTCAGCGCCAGCTTCCTGGCGGTCAAGACCTACTCCATCGTCGTGCTCCTGGTCAGTCCGGTGCTGGGTTGGGCGCAGGGGGGGCTGCGCCGCATTCTGCTATGGGTGCTGGCCAGTTTGCTGTTGGTGGTTTGCGACCTGATGCTGGTACTGGCCCTGAGCGTGCAGGCCGAGACCGCCCTGCTCATCAGCCTGTTGGTGGTGGGTGCGGCCTATTTGCCTTTGCGTGGCTGGATTGCACAGACCTTGCTGGGGATCCGGCCGCTGCGACTGGAGCAGCACATCGCTCCGCTGTACGACGTGGCACGTGCAGCCCAGCAATCCGACATGGCCGCATTGCAGGCTTGGCAGCAGTTTCTGCAGCAGGTGTACGAGCCCGAGAGCAGTGTGCTGGCGCAACAGGCGGGTTCGCACAGCCGCATGCAGGAAGCGGGTGGCGCCCTGTGGGCTCCACTGGCATGGACGGGGCAGGGTGTGGTACTGGTGCATGCCCATGGCGGCAGGCGCCTGTTTGGCCCGCAGGACGAACGCTTTGCCGACCACTGCGCCCACCTGGTACAGACCATGGTGGAGAAAGACCGTGCCGCCATGCAGGCGCGCCAGAGCGAGCGTGAACGCATTGCGCACGACCTGCACGATGACCTGGGAGCACGTCTCCTGCACATGGCCCATGCGGCGCCCCCTGGCGACTGGGGGCGTTATGCCCAGGACACGCTGCAGGAGATGCGTCTGATCACCCACGGCATGGCGGGCGAGGCGGTGGCATTGACCGATCTGCTCGCCGACCTGCGCGCCGAACTGGCCGCCCGCATCCGTGCAGCAGGTCTGCAACTGCAATGGCAGAGCGCGCTGCCGGGCCAGGTAGGTTTGCATAGCGTGCGCCCGCAGGCCGCACTGGCCTTGGCGCGCATCATGTCCGAGGCCGTACGCAACGCCATCAGCCACGGCGGAGCCAGCCGCATCGAGGTGTTGGTGCAGGTACTGGAGGAGTGCTTGCTGGTGCGGGTGCGCAACGATGGCCCCACGACTGATCCGGCGACCTGGCGCGCAGGGCTGGGCATGCAGTCCCTGCTGCGCCGGGTGCAGCGCCTGGGTGGGCAATTGCAATGGCAGGCGCTGGGTTCCGGTGGTACGGCCATAGAAGCACGCCTGCCCCTGAGCGCCCTGCAGGAGCCAGGCTGAGCCATGACAATCAGGCACATGAACATTCTGATTGTGGAAGACCAGCCCGAAGCCTGCGCGCTGCTGCAAGACATTGCCCAGCAGGTGTACCCCGGCGCACAGACCACGCACTGCCCGACCGTGGCACATGCGCTCATGCGGGTGACCGAAGCATGGGACCTGGCCCTGATCGACCTGCGCCTACTCGATGGCTCGGGGCTGGAGGTGTTGCGCCGTTTCAAGCAGTGCCACCCTGAGGTGCCCGCCGTGGTGACCACACTGTTTTCTGATGACGCCTCGGTGTTTGGCGCCCTGCAGGCAGGGGCCGATGGCTATCTGCTCAAGTCCGAACCGGTCTGCGACCTGGTGGCCGCACTGCAGCGCATCGCCCGGGGAGAGCTGCCGCTGTCTCCTGCGGTGGCCCGCAGGGTGCTGGGTTACTTTCGCAGCACCCCAGGCGCCGATCTGAGGCCCAGCGCTGACCTTGCCGAAGCGCTCACCCCCAGAGAAAGCGACGTGCTTGCCGCCATTGGTGAGGGCCTGAGCATCCACGAGACCGGAGAGCGCCTGGGCATCACCTACCACACGGCCAACGGCTACATCAAATCCATCTACCGCAAACTGGGCATCAAGAGCCGCGCCCAGGCAGCGGTTGAGGCACAGCGGCGCGGATTGCTGCAATAAGTCACGGTGTCCCCCAAGTTCTGGGGGTGGGCATGCTCTGCAAGGGTTTCCACAATGGCGCTCATGTTGCATAGTCCCTGTCGCATGGACCGGGCTGCAATTTTTGGAGCCGAGGAAATCGACACATGACACGTACCAGACACATTGGGAGCACGCTGCTGTGGGGCTTGGCCTGCGGGTGGCCCCTGGGTGCCAGTGCAGCACCCTTGGCCGAACTGGCCTGTGCCGCTGGCGTGCACTGCACGGGTACTGCCAGCGCCATCGGGGCGCGTGCCCGCCTGGGTATGGATAGGAACCAGGCCGAGCTTGCCTTTGTCGAAGCCAGCAGAGACTGGCCCGACACGGTGTGGGCCTGTGCTGCCACTGCGTCGCAGTGTGGGCACCTGAGCCGCGATGAGGCGCGCATATTGATCGGGCTGCATGACGATGCCTACGGACCAGCGCAGCGCTTGCGTGGGGCTCCGCCAGCAGCGCAGTCGGCAGCCATGCAGGCGCCCCTGGTTGTCGCCGCAACAAACCCCTCCGCAAGTGGGCGAGGGCAGCGACCGGCCGGGATCGATGTCGAAGTGCCTCGCCCGGGGGCTTCGGAGGTCGTGCTTGTACCACCATCAACACCTGGGACGGATTTCCAGCCCCGGGACGGGCACTGGGTATTCCGGTTCGAAGGGCAGCCCCGTGCCAGTGGTGGTTGCCTTGCGGGTGTAGCCCAGGCGGTCGCAGGGCAGATGCCGGCGCCCCAATCGGGGCAGGTCGTGTTTGCGCGGCCCTTCAGCGGCGGCCAGCTCATTCCCAGCCCGCAGGTGCAGTGGAGCCGTGTGGCGGCCAACCACTGGAAGGCCAGGCTCAAGACAGCCAGCGCTGCCATGTCCATGGAGTACGACCTGCGGGTGCTCAGCCCCGAGCGCATGGAGGGTGCCAGCATCGTGCGCGTCACCGTGCCGCAGGCCTGCACCATCCAGTCACCTTTTGTTTTCACGCGCCAGTCATGAGACAGGCGTTCACTGCAACTTTTTGGAGAGGGAACACCATGAACCATTCGCGCATGGGCCGGGCCGCCTGGTGGCTGGCCGCCGGTATGTTGCTGTCGATGGGCGCCCAGGCACAGCAAGCCCAGCGCGCCCCCAGCCCACCGCAAGGGCCGGGGCAGAGCATGCTGGTGCTCGATGCCTCGGGGTCCATGTGGGGAAAGATGGGGGGGCGGGCCAAGATCGAGATCGCACGCGATGCTGTGGCACAAATGCTCGATGGCTGGCCCGCAGGCCAGCAACTGGGCTTGATGGCCTATGGCCACCGCAGCAAAGGCGACTGCAGCGACATCGAGCTGTTGCGTGCCCCAGGTGCGCTGGACCGCAGCGCCATGGTGCAGACCGTCAATGCGCTGCAACCCAAAGGGATGACGCCCATTTCGGCATCGGTGCGCATGGCAGCAGAACAACTCAAGTTCAGCGAACGCAAGGCCACGGTCATTCTGGTCTCTGACGGCGAGGAAACCTGCCATGCCGATCCCTGTGCCGTGGGCAAGGAACTGGAGAAGCTGGGCGTGGATTTCACGGCCCACGTGATTGGCTTTGACATTTCCAAGGGCAGCAAGGCCGAGCAACAGCTCCAATGCCTGGCTTCCAGCACGGGCGGCCGGTATCTGGACGCCCGTGATGCGGGCAGCCTGAGCGATGCCCTGCGCAGCGTGGCCAAGGCTGCGCCCCCCGCGCCCAAAGTCAATGCCACCCAGGGCCGCGAATGGATGCCCAACACCATGCTGTGGTGGGAGGCGGGCACACAGATTGAGGGTGGCGGGAGCGAGCGCGATGGGGAGCTTGGCGTGAAGGACTTTGCCAAGGGCCAGACCGCCCGCGACTGCCAGGCACTGTGCATGCAGCACACGGCCTGCGGTGCCTGGGTGTACAACCCACCGGGCAGTTATTTCATCGAGCACCCACGGTGTGATCTCAAAGGCACGGGTGGTGCGCTGAGCGAAGAAAAGACCAATCCAGGTGAAGGTTGGGTCTCTGGCGTGAAACCCGGCGCCAAGGTCATGTTCCAGCCCGCTGCTGCGAATTGATGCGCAGCGCAAACCATTCTGATCACTTCAAGGACATTGCACCATGAACACTTCCCCCCTGGCTTCGACAGACCGCGCAGCGCTGTTGCAGCGTGTGCTCGATATCTTGATGCGCCCACGCGATACCTGGCTACAAATCGACGCCGAGGACGGCAACCCGGCGCGCATTTACCTGGGCTATCTGGTGTTTCTGGCCGCTATTCCGGCAGTGGCTGGGTTCATCGGATACAGCCTGATCGGCGTGGGTGCTTTTGGCATCTCGGTGCGCGTGCCCGTGGTGCAAGGTCTGGTCAGCATGGTGGTGGGCTATGTGCTGTCGCTGGCCATGGTGTACGTGCTGGCGCTGATTGCCAACATGCTGGCACCGCGTTTTCAGGCGCAGCAAGACATGGGCAGCGCCTTCAAGCTGGTGGCCTATGCCTCCACGGCCGGCATGCTGGGTGGGGTGTTCAGCATCCTGCCGTCACTGGCCATGCTGGGCTTGTTGGCAGCCCTGTATTCGGTGTACCTGATCTACACCGGTATCCCTGTGCTGATGAAGGCCCCTCAAGAGAAAGCGGTGGGCTACACGGCAGCCTTGGTGGTCTGCGGCATTCTGGCAGGCATTGTGGTCGGGTTGGCCACATCACTTGTGACTCCGGGGGCACGGGGTCTGGGTGCAGGCATGGCGGGCATGGGCGACACGGGCTCGGTCGCGATGAAGGTTCCCGGCACCGACATCAAGATCGACACAGGACGCCTGGAGGAAGCCAGCCGCAAAATGGAAGAGGCCCAGGCCAAGGGAGACACCCAGGCCGCAGCCAAGGCAGCCACCGAGATGATGGGCGCTGCACTGGGTGGCAAGGGTGGTGAGCCCTTTGCGCCAAAACTTCTGCGGGACACCCTTCCCGAGCGTGTGGGCGATTTGCCGCGCACGGCGATCGAGGCGCGCTCCGAAAGCGCCATGGGCATGCAGTTCACCCATGTCAGTGCGCAGTACACGCACGAGGACAAGGAGTTGGAGATCCAGATCCAGGACCTGGGCGCCGTCCCTGCGCTGCGCATGGCCATGGCGGGCTGGGCGACGACCACCGCCGAGAGCGAGAATGCCGATGAAGTGGAGCGCATCTACCGTCAGGGCGACACGACCATCAAGGAAAGCTACCGCAAGGACGGCAGCAGTTCGGATGTGGCGCTGATGCTGCCCAACGGGGTGATGGTGCAGGCCTACGGCAGGCTGCCGGTGGAGGACCTCAAGCGCCATCTGTTGCCCTTGGGCCAAAAGCTGGGGGCGCTGCGCAGGGCCTCTTGATGTGGGCCGAGGGGGCAGGGCTCTTGCGCTAGCTCAAACACCCCATGCATCGTGTGCGCAATTGCCGCGCCGTGTGTTGACGTGCAGGTCAACCGCTGCCGATACTCCCCTACAGCTCGACGCCTTCCTCCGCCGCCCGCCATGGGTGTGTGCGGCGGACGGTTCACCTGGGAGGGGCCATGGAGCGATCGCACACCACAAAGGCTGCGCTGGAGCAGGAACTGGCGCAATGGCAGCAGCGCTGCGCTGCCTTGGAGGCCGAACTGACCGCCAAGGACAGCGCCATGCGCGAAGCCCAGGACACACTGGAGCGCAGCGCGGCCTACAACAAGCGGGTGTACCAGGATTCGCCGGTGCCCATCGTCATCATCGACCCAGCGATCGGCATCGTGGACTGCAACACCGCAGCGGTGCGTATCTACGGCTTCCAGTCTCGGGACGAGGTGCTAGGCCGCATGCCGCTGGACTTTTCTGCGCCCACGCAATACGACGGCACCGACACCCAGACCGCGGGGGAGGAAATCACCCGTTCCATCGTCGAGCACGGTATTGCCAATTTTCTGTGGCGTGCGCGTCGTGCGAATGGCGAAATCTTCGACGCCGAGGTCAATCTCATGGCCTTCGACTGCGGGGGGCGCATCCTGCTGCGCTTCACCGTGGACGATGTGTCAGAAAAGCGCCGCGCCCGCCTCGAGATCGAGCGCCAGCAGGCCGAGATCCGCAAGCTGCTGGAGGAGCAGCAGGTCATCTTCGAAAACGCTCCCAATGGCATGTGCTTCACGGCGGACGGCATCATCCTGCGGGTCAACCGCAGGTTGTGCCAGAGCCTGGGCCTGCAGCCGTCCGACCTGGTGGGCCATTCGGTGGCGCAGCGGTTGTTTCGGGATGAAGCCAGCTATCAGGCGTTCTCGGCCGTGGCGGCACCGCTGCTGGCGTCGGGGCAGGAAGTGCATGTGGAGTGGGATTTCCGGCGCAACGATGGGGCGGTGTTCGAGGCCATGGTGTCGGGCCAGGGCATCAATATCCCTGGGTTCGAGCGCTCGGCCGTCTGGGTGTACGAGGACATTGCCGAACGCAAGCGCCTGGAACGGGAGCGCCAGGAGAACGAGGCCCGGCTGCTCCGCATTCTCGAAAACAGCCCCGTGGGCGTGATCATCGGCACCGAGGCCGGGCAGATTGTTTTTGCCAACCGCCAGCACGCGGAAATGCTGGGTGTGCGCCCCGAGGAGCTGGCCACACATCCTGCCAGCAAATCCTGGCGCAACCCGGCGGATCGCCAGACCTTTATGGAGCGCTTGCGCCGTGAAGGCGCCGTCAAAGGCTACCAGGCCGACTTCGTGCGCTCCGATGGCACGCCCGTCACGGTACTGCTCTCGTCCATCCTGCTCGACTTTTCGGATGGGCGTTACCTGGTTTCCTGGATCTACGACATCACCGAACGCCAGAAGGCCGAACAACTGGTAGCGCGCAGCGAGGAACGCCTGGCCCTGGCCTTGCGGGGAGCCAGCCTGGGGCTGTACGACTGCACCATCAACGACCAGCATGAGATCGTAGAAGTGGCGGTCAACGACATTTGGGCGGGGATGCTGGGCTACGACAAGCAAAGCCTGTTGGCTCAACATCCCAACCACATGGCCTGCTGGGTGTCACTGATCCACCCTGACGACGTGCAGCGCGTGCAGGACCACCTGCGCCGCTTCCTGCTCAACGAGATACCCGACTACACCGAAACCTTCCGCATGCGCAGCGCATCGGGCGAATGGCGCTGGATTCTCGACATCGGCCACGCAGCCTTGCGCGGCAGCGATGGCTGCCCACGCCGTCTGGTGGGCATCAACCAGGACATCACCGAGCAAAAGGTGGCCGAAGCCAGCCTGCGTGACAGCGAGGCCTACAACAAGATGCTGTTCCAGGAGTCTTCGCGCCCCATCATCATCCTGGATCCGGACTTTGGCTACATCGACTGCAACCCGGCGGCGGTGCGGATCTTTGGCGTCAACGCCAAGAGCCAGTTGCTGGGCAAAGGCCTGTTGTTCCTGTCGGCGCCCGAGCAATACGGCGAACAGGACAGTGCCAGCCTCATGCAGGACACCCTGCAGCGCGCTCTGACCCAGGGGCATGCCCGCTGCGAGTGGCGCTACCAGCGCCCGGATGGGGACACCTGGGACGCCGAAGTGCACCTGGCGGCCTTCGAGTACCGGGGGCGCCGCCTGGTGCAGTGCATGCCCGAGGACGTGACCGAAAAGCGCCGTGCGCGCCTGGAGATCGAGCTGCAGCAACGCGAGTTGCAGAACCTGCTGGACGAGCAGCAGATGATTTTCGACAACGCCCCCAACGGCATCATCTACACCGCCGATGGCGTGATCCTGCGCGTGAACCAGCGCCTGGTTGAGTACCTGGGCTACCGGGCAGACGAGCTGGTGGGCCAACCTGGCAGCATCATCCAGCAGTCACCCGAACACTACGCACGCTTTGGCGCGCTGGTCGGGCCAGTGCTGGCGGCGGGTAAGGACGTCAACGTGGAATGGGACTTTGCCCGCAAGGACGGCGGTACCTTCGTGGCGCAGGTATCGGGGCGGGGCATCCGATCGGCTCGCCACCACCATGTGACGATCTGGGTGTTCGAGGACATCGCAGAACGCAAGGCCGCCGAGCGTGCCATGGAGCAGGCGCGCCGTGTGGCCGAGGACGCTGCCAAGGCCAAAAGCGACTTCCTGGCCAACATGAGCCATGAGATCCGCACGCCCATGAACGCCATCATCGGCATGTCCCACCTGGCGCTGCAGACCTCGCTGGATGCACGCCAGCGCAACTATGTGGAGAAGGCTCACCGCTCGGCCGTGGGTCTGCTGGGCATCATCAACGACATCCTCGATTTTTCGAAGATCGAGGCGGGCAAGATGGTGATCGAAGACACCGAGTTCTGCCTGGACGATGTCATGGAGAGCCTGTCCAACCTCATTGGCCTGCGCACCGAGGAAAAAGGCCTGGAGTTGCTGTTCTGCGTGCCGGGGCAACTGCCCACGGCGCTGGTGGGCGACCCGCTGCGCCTGGGCCAGATCCTGGTGAACCTGGGCAACAACGCCGTCAAGTTCACCGAACAGGGCGAAGTGGTCATCGGCATCGAGGAAATCGACCGCGATGCCGAGCACATCGAACTGCACTTCTGGGTGCGCGACACCGGCATCGGCATGACGCAAGCGCAATGCGCCAAGCTGTTCCAGCCCTTCAGCCAGGCCGACAGCTCCACCACACGCCGCTACGGCGGCACGGGGCTGGGGCTGGCCATCTCGCGGGCGCTGGTGGAGCAGATGGGGGGGCGCATTTGGGTTCAGAGCGAACCGGGTGTGGGTTCGGAGTTCCACTTCACAGCGCGCCTGGGACGTAAGGCACAGGGCAGTGCCTCGCGCCGCATGTCGCGCGAGGTGCTCCAGCACATGCGCGTGCTGGTGGTGGATGACAACAGCAGCGCCCGCGAGATCACGGCCAGCATTGCCCGTGGCCTGGGCCTGCGGGTGGACACGGCGGCCAACGGCCAGGCCGCGCTGGCCTGCGTGGCACAGGCCGAGCAGCAGGGCCAAGCTTACGACCTGGTGCTGATCGACTGGAAAATGCCCGAAATGGATGGCATTGAAACCCTGCGCCTCATGCATGCGCGCCGGCTGCCCAACGTGCCCGCCAGCATCATGGTCACCGCCTTTGGCCGCGAAGAGGCGCTGGACGAGGCGGAACGCCAGGGCGTGGCGCTCAAGTCCGTACTGACCAAGCCGGTGATGCCCAGCCAGTTGCTCGACGCCATTGGCGCCGCCATCGACCGCAAGGGCTTGGTGGAGAACCGCACCGGCATCATGGCGCACGAAAGCCGCAATGCCATGCGCCAGCTCGAAGGCGCACGGGTGCTGCTGGTGGAAGACAACGAACTCAACCAGGAGCTGGCCATGGAGCTCTTGCGTCACGCCGGGGTGCAGGTCACCCTGGCCACCAATGGGCTGGAGGCGCTGGAAACGCTTCAGGCGCGTGGTGCAGACTTTGACGGCGTCCTCATGGATTGCCAAATGCCTGTGATGGACGGCTACGAGGCCACGCGCCGCATCCGTGATAACGCTGCCTTGCGAGCGTTGCCCATCATCGCCATGACCGCCAACGCCATGGCCGGTGACCGTGAGCGCGCATTGGCCATGGGCATGAACGATTACATCGCCAAACCACTGGATGTGGGCAGCATGTTCAGTACCTTGGCGCGTTGGCTGGGCAAGTCCGCAGCGCCCGCCGCAGAGGTGCGCAAGCCCCATGCATCAGACGCCTTGTCGCCAGCTTCTGCCATGCCAACGCACAATCTGCCGCCCTTGCCGGGCATTGACGTGCATGCGGGCCTGGTGACCTCCATGCACGACGAAAGCTTGTACCGCTCGCTGTTGGGCCGTTTCCTCGCGGGGCAGCGGGCGTTTGGTGTCGATTTTCGGGCGGCGCAACAGGCATCAGACTCCAGCGCCCCAGAGCGACTGGCGCACACGCTCAAGTCGGTGGCGGGCAGCATTGGTGCGCGTGGCGTGCAGGCCGCCGCTGCCGACCTGGAGCGTGTCTGTCGTGCGCTGGCACCCCTGCCCGCGGTGGAGCAGGCATTGTCTCGGGTCGGGGCGGAGCTGGCGCCGGTCATCGAAGGCCTGGCGACTTGCCTGACTGGCGAGCACAGTCCCGCACCGACCCCCGCTGCCCCCGCCAAGGCGGCTGAGGGCGAGGCCATCGCCTTGTTCTGCGCCCAGCTCCAAGCCTTGCTGGCAGAAGGCGACAGCGCGTGCATGGAGTGGGTGGGACGGCAGCCGGGGTTGCTCGCCCAGGCCTACCCGGAACACCACACTGCCATTGCGCAGGCCATCGAGGGGTTTGACTTTGAACAGGCGCTCCAACTCATCCGCTGCGGGTAGCGCGCGCTGGCCTCAGTGTCGGCGCGCTAGCGCGCCTTGAGCACGTGGCGGTTGCGCCCCGCGCTCTTGGCTTCGTAGAGCGCAGCGTCGGCCAGATCCACCAACGCCTGGTGCGACTCGTCGGCTTGTGGTACCACGGTGGCCACGCCCAGGCTGATGGTGACATGCGTGTGTGTGCCGGACTGCGCGTGTTCCAGCGCCCGGGCCAGGATGCCCAGGCGGATCTGCTCGGCCAGGTTGGCTGCGCCAGCGCTGTCGGTGCTGGGCAGCACACAGGCAAACTCTTCTCCGCCACAGCGGGCGACCAGGTCGCAGGGGCGTGTCACGCAGGTGGCCAGCGTGCGTGCCACCTCGATCAGGCATTGGTCGCCACCAGGGTGTCCGTAGTGGTCGTTGTAGGCCTTGAAGTGATCGATATCGATGGCGATCAACGAGATGGGGGCCTGCTCGCGCGCTGCGCGGCGCCATTCCATGTCCAGAAAATCATCGAACCGGCGCCGGTTGCTGATGCCGGTGAGGTGGTCCTGCGTGGTCAGGCGTTGCAGCAGGTCGCGGCTGCGTTTGAGATCCAGGTGATTGCGCACGCGTGCCTGCACGATGGAGGGCCGGATCGGCTTGACGATGTAATCGATGGCGCCTAGTGACAGGCCGCGGGCCTCGTCTTCCTCCTCGTCGCGCGAGGAGACAAACAGTACCGGAATATTGGCTGTGGCTGCATGGCTCTTGAGATGCTTGCAGACTTCATATCCGTCCATGCCGGGCATCATCACATCCAGCAGGATGAGGTCCGGGGTTGGCTCGGCCTGTGCCAGCGCCAGGGCGCGTTCCCCATTCAGGGCGACCTTGACCTTGTACTGTCCCTTCAGAACGGCAGAGAGAACCTGTAGGTTTTCGGGCGAGTCATCCACCACCAGGATCGTTGCCTGTGCATCCATCAGCCTGTCTCCATCATTCGCCTGGGGCGCTATTTGTTGCTGAATGTGTATGCGCGCCAGCATAGAGGCGCCAAGACGCCTTGTGCATAAAAAAACGGCGTTACCTGTGCTGGATCAATACCGCAGTGCAGCAAACCTGCGCCAGCCACCAAGGCAGCAACAGACCGACAGCAGGGTAGAAAGAATGGGCCTGGAACGGCCCTCAGACCCAGCCCAACGCACCCAACAAGGCCCCAGCAGCCAGCAGCCACAGCAGGTGCAGGCGCGTGCGCCACACCAGCACGGCCACCACCGCAGCCAGCAGCCAGAGCAGGGCATCGGTGGTTGGCTGGCCCTGGCCACGGCCCAGCACCCAGGTGGCAGCCATCAGCAGCCCGATGACCACGGGCGCCATGCCTTGCTTGAAGGCCCGCACCGAACGCCGCTGCCGGTTGCGGTGGGCCCAGCGCGTGGCCAGCCAGGTCAGTGTGGTGCTGGGCAGCATGATGCCCACCATGCAGACCAGCGCCCCCCACAGGCCCAGGGCCCAACCCCAGGGGCTGGCGCCTGCCGCGTTGAGGCCCACATGCCAACCGATGAGCGCAACAAACAGCACGTTGGGTCCTGGCGCTGCCTGGGCAATGGCAATGCTGGCGTTGAACTGCACATCGGTGAGCCACGCTTGTTGGTTGACCAGATAGCGGTGCATGTCGGGCGCTGTGGCAATGGCGCCGCCCACCGCCAGCAGCGAGATCGACAGGTAGTAGAGAAACAGGTTTAGCCAGTCCATGGCCTGCAGTGCAAAGACCTGGGTCATGGTGCCAGTCTTCGCCAGGTAAGGACGCAGGCCACACCGCCCAGCACCAGTAGCACGCCGTACAGCGGGATGTGCCACCACACCACCGCCACAAAGGTGGCCAGCGCCAGGGCGGCGCACACCCAGGGTCCCAGCACATGCGTGCGCAGCGACGCTGCCAGCTTGAGTGCCATGCCACCGATCAGACCCGCCGCCACTGCGCCCATGCCGCGCAGTGCTCCCGCCATGGCCGGGTGGGTGGCCCACTGGGCATAGAGCAGCGCGGCCGCCAGTGCCAGCACCATGGGCAGCGTGAGCATGCCTGCCAGCGCCGCCAGGCCGCCGCGCAGGCCAAAGTGGCGGTCACCGATCATCAGCGACAGATTCACCACATTGGGCCCCGGCATGACCTGGGCCACGGCCCAGTCTTCCAGGAACTCCTCATTGGTCATCCAGCGCTTTTTCTCGACCAGTTCGCGCTGCACCACTGCCACCACGCCGCCAAAGCCCTGCAGCGCCAGCCATGTGAAGGACCAGAACAGATCCGCGGGACTTTGCGGCCGGGGGTGATCCTGAGCGTGGGCAGCAGGCGGGGAGGGGTTCAGCGACATTTTCAAGAAAAATTGGCCTTCAACGCTCTATCTATAAGCGCCAATAGCTATCAATAGTATAGCAAAATGGCCGTGGAAGCATGCTGCCGTTGATGCCGGGCTATGCTTGCGGTTCAGGCCATTGGCTACAAACTCAAGAGTACTCCCATGCGACTGATCCGTTACGGCCTGCCCGGCGCCGAGCGCCCCGGCATGTTGGATGCCCAGGGCATCCTGCGCGACCTTTCCATGCTGCTGCCCGACATCGGGCCAGCGCAACTGGCGCCGCGCACCCTGGCGGCCCTGGCTGCCATCGACGCCACCCGCCTGCCTGCGGTGCAAGAGCCGGTGCGCCTGGCGTGCCCCGTGGCGGGCGTGGGCAAGATCGTGTGCGTGGGCCTGAACTACCGCGACCATGCCCTGGAGGCCGGCCTGCAGCCGCCCACCGAGCCCGTGCTGTTCATGAAAGCGGTGACCGCACTCAGCGGCCCGAACGACCCTCTGCTCATTCCACCCGGAGCCACCAAGACCGACTGGGAGGTGGAACTGGGCGTGGTCATTGGCACACGGGCGCAGCGCATTGCCGAGGCGCAGGCCTTGCAGCATGTGGCAGGCTATGTGCTGGCCAACGACGTGTCCGAGCGCGCCTGGCAAATGGAGCGCGGCGGCCAGTGGGACAAAGGCAAGGGCCACGACAGCTTTGCCCCCATCGGGCCCTGGCTGGTGACCACGGACGAACTGCCCGATCCGCACGCCATCGGCCTGTGGCTGGAAGTCAACGGCCAGCGCATGCAAGACGGCCACACCTCGCAGTTCATCTTTGGCGTGCCGCAGGTGCTGGCCTACATCAGCCAGTTCATGCGTCTGGAGCCTGGCGACATTGTGTTGACCGGCACCCCGGCCGGCGTGGGCCTGGGCCGCAAGCCCCAGCCGGTGTTCCTGAAGCCCGGCGATGTGGTGCGCCTGGGAGCCGGCGGGCTGGGTGAACAGTGCCAGACCTGCGTGCAGGTCTGACGGTGGGGCGCCTCAGCCCAGCTTGCCGCGCAGCTTGTGGTTGGGGGTGCGCCAGCCCGCCTGCTCGGCGTACTTGACCTTGTGGACCTTGAGGTCGGCCTGGGTTTCGTACTTGACCCAGAGGATCTTGAAGCTGGCCTGCTGCTCGTAATCCACAAAGCACCACACCGCATCTCCCTGCGCTTGGGTAGCGTGGTTCACCTCGAACCAGCACAGGTCGGCCTGGCTTTCGTAGGCCACTTCACAGACCTTTGCATCGGCCTGGCTATCGTATTTGGTCTCCAGAATCTTGGCCATGGTTGCTTTCGATGGGAGGAGGGGCGCCTTGTAGGCCACCCGGATGGGATCTGCCTTGCGCACCGGGCAAAGGGGCGGCAGGTTTCGTGGGTAAACACCTGGAGGCCATCGACTGGCTCCAAGAGCCGCCGTCAGGCCTGCAAATGTGGCGAGTGTATTGCAGGATCTTTGCTTGCCTTGGAGCAGGGGTAGGCAGAACAGCCGCGCACCCAGGCCCGCCATGGGCGCCCGAAGGGCCAATCGCAGCGCATCTTGTGGCTAAGATAGCCGTGCCCCACGGCAGAACTCTTGCTGTTCGGTACAGTCTGCCTTCATGCCAACTCCTTTGCGGAGTTGAACGTTACCTTCCCCATCTGACATTCACACGATTCGACCAGGCCACGACCTCGATGCTGCTTACCACCCTCGTACTTGCTCCCTTTGTCGGCAGCCTTTTGGCGGCGTTGATGCCCCAGGATGCGCGAAACCGCGAGTCCTGGCTGGCGATCGGGGTCACGGTGTGCGGATTGCTCATCGGCGGCCTGCTGTTTCCCCAGGTGGCCAGTGGCGAGGTAGTGCGCACCGAGTTCGCCTGGTTGCCTGCGATGGGGCTGAACTTCGCACTGCGGGTCGATGGACTGGCGTGGATATTCAGCATGCTGGTGCTGGCGATCGGCCTGTTGGTGGTGCTGTACGCGCGCTACTACATGTCGGCAGAGGACCCGGTTCCACGCTTTTTCTCTTTTTTGCTGGCCTTCATGGGCTCCATGCTTGGTGTGGTGTTGTCGGGCAACCTGGTGCAACTGGTGGTGTTTTGGGAGCTCACCAGCCTCACGTCCTTCTTGCTGATCGGGTATTGGCATCATCGCGCCGACGCCCGGCGGGGCGCACGCATGGCTTTCACCGTGACCGCTACCGGGGGGCTGTGCCTGCTGGTGGGTGTATTGCTGGTGGGGCATATCGTTGGCAGCTATGACCTGGACGCTGTTCTTGCTGCGGGCGACACCATCCGCGCCCATGCCTTGTACCTGCCGGCACTGGTCTTGGTCGCGCTCGGCGCCCTGACCAAGAGCGCACAGTTCCCTTTCCACTTCTGGCTGCCGCACGCGATGGCAGCGCCCACGCCCGTGTCTTCGTACCTGCATTCCGCCACCATGGTCAAGGCGGGTGTGTTTTTGCTCGTGCGCCTTTGGCCCGCGTTGGCAGGCACCCCGGAGTGGACTTGGCTGATCGGTGGAGCCGGCGTGTGCACCCTGTTGATCGGTGCGTTCATCGCCATCTTTCAGCACGACCTCAAGGGCTTGCTGGCGTATTCGACCATCAGTCACCTCGGTCTGATCACGGTGCTGATTGGTATTGGCTCCCCCATGGCCATCGTGGCCGCCATCTTCCACATCCTCAATCACGCCGTGTTCAAGGCCTCGCTGTTCATGGCGGTCGGCATCATCGACCACGAGTGCGGAACGCGTGACATGCGCCAGTTGCGGGGCCTGCGCCATTCCTTGCCGATCACGGCCACGCTGGCCATTGTGGCGAGTGCGGCAATGGCGGGCGTGCCCCTGCTCAACGGATTCCTGTCCAAGGAGATGTTCTTTGCCGAAACAGCCCTGGTTGGCGGGGATACGGATTGGTCCATGTCCGTGGCAGCTTTGGCCATGGGCATCTTTGGCGTTGCGTACTCGCTTCGTTTCATCTCGGTGTTCTTTGGCGCTCCGGCGCAGAATCTTCCGAAAGAGCCGCACGAACCACCGCACTGGATGAGGCTGCCGGTCGAACTGCTGGTATTCACCTGTCTGGTCGTGGGTGTCATTCCAGGGCTCAGCATCGAGCCGCTGTTGAACCTTGCGGTGGTCGCAACGCTTGGGGATGCCGCACCGACCTATGACCTGGCCCTTTGGCATGGTTTCAATCTGCCCTTGGTGATGAGCGTGGCAGCACTGTGCGGCGGCGTGCTGTTGTATGCGGTGCTCCGCCGACATTTCAACCTCCAGCAACGCGAGCATGTGCCTCTGATTTATCGGTTCAACGGCGCCCAGGCGTATGAAAGCGTGATGCTGCAGATGACCCGCGGGGCGGACCGCTTGCTGCGCTATGTCGGCACTGAACGGTTGCAGGCACAGTTGCTGCTCATGATGCTGGGATTGTTGGTGGTGCCACTGTGGCTGGCGGGCCCGCCGCCCGCATGGATCGTGCTGCCCCTGCAAGACTTCGATCCGCTGTTTGCGGGCCTGTGGTTGGTGGGGGCCGGCTGCGCAGTGGCCGGGGCCTGGATGGCCAAATACCACCGCCTGGCCGCACTGGCCCTGATTGGCGGCACCGGCATCGTGACCGCAGCGACCTTCCTGTGGCTGTCTGCTCCTGATCTGGCCTTGACTCAATTGATGGTGGAAACCGTGACCACGGTTCTCATCCTGCTTGGCTTGCGTTGGTTGCCCCCCAGGTTGGAGTCCGTCGCCGGTTCGGCCCAACGCTCTTGGAGCGACTGGGGGCGCCGAGCGCGTGACCTCGCCATCGCCATCAGCGGCGGGGCTGCGCTGGCAGCGTTGACCTATGCGGTGCTGGTGCATCCAGCGCCGGACACCATGGCGGACTTCTTTCTCCTGAACGCGCTGAGCGGTGGCGGCGGCAGCAACGTGGTCAATGTGCTGCTGGTGGATTTCCGCAGCTTCGACACACTCGGTGAAATCACCGTGCTGACCATCGTCGCCTTGACGGTGTACGCACTGTTGCGCCGCTTCCGTCCCGCTCCCGAAAGCGTGGCCCTGCCGCCGCAGCAAACCTTTGAGGGTGATCCGGCGAGTCGGCAAAGCCCGGCCGAGCAAGCCAATAGCGGCTACCTGCTGGTGCCTGGCATCTACATGCGTTTGCTCTTGCCGGTGATGGGCGTGATGGCGGTCTATTTCTTCATGCGTGGCCATAACCTGCCCGGCGGGGGGTTTGTTGCAGGTCTGATTTTTGCGGTCGCGCTTCTGGTTCAGTACATGCTGGCTGGTACCACCTGGGTCGAAAGCCATGTCAATCTTCGTCCCCATCGCTGGCTGGGCGCGGGCTTGTTGATCGCTTGCACCACGGGCCTGGGGGCCTGGTGGTTTGGTCACCCCTTCCTCACCACCCATACGGCGCATGTGGACTGGCCTCTGGTGGGCGAGTTGCATCTGCCCAGCGCGTTCGTGTTCGATCTGGGTGTGTTCGCTGTGGTGGTGGGCACCACCATGTTGATGCTGGTCGCGCTGGCGCACCAATCGGTGCGGAGCCATCGCCAGACAAGTGAGCTGGCCGAGGCGCACGATGAACAGACGGACGTGGGGAGGGCCTCCTGATGGAAATCACCCTTGCCATCTCCATCGGTATCGTCTTCGGCTCGGGCATCTGGCTCATCCTGCGCCCGCGCACCTTTCAGCTCATCACCGGGCTGCTTTTGATGTCCTATGCCGTGAACCTGTTCATCTTTGCGATGGGCAGGCTCTCGGTGGACAAGCCGCCCATCACACCGAGCCTCCCCATCGATCCCACCCAATTTGCCGACCCGCTGCCACAGGGGCTGGTGCTGACCGCGATCGTGATTGGCTTTGCCACCACGGCGCTGTTTCTGGTGATGATGATCGGTGCCAGGGGCCTGTCTGGCAGTGACCATGTGGACGGTGAGGAGCCTCGCCCATGAGTGCGCTGCCCTGGATCCAACACCTGGTCATCGTGCCGGTTCTGCTGCCACTGATCGTCGGTGCGCTGCTGATTCCCATCAACCAGACCCGCTACGGACTGAAATTTGCTCTGGGCATCGGCAGCGGCCTGCTGTTGTGGGTGGTGTCCGTGGCGCTGCTGCTGATGGCCGACGGGGAGCATTGGCCGGCAGGCATCGGCGTCTATCTGGCGTCAAACTGGGCTGCCCCCGTGGGCATTGCCCTGGTGGTGGACAGGTTGACTGCCATGATGCTGGTGCTGACCTCCACCATTGCGCTGGCCGTGCTGGTGTTTTCGGCACGTCGTTGGGATCGGGTCGGCGTCAGCTTTCATTCCCTGTTCCAGTTCATGCTGATGGGGTTGAACGGCGCATTTCTCACCCATGACCTGTTCAACCTCTTCGTGTTCTTCGAGGTGATGCTGGCGGCCTCCTATGGGCTGGTGCTGCACGGCTACAACCTGCGCCGTATCCAGGCAGGCATGCAGTACATCGCGGTCAATCTGGTGGCATCTCTGCTGTTTCTCATCGGTGTCTCGCTGATCTATGCCGCATCGGGAACACTCAATATTGCAGATTTGGCGGGTCGCGCCCCGGCGCTTGGGGCGCAGGACACCTGGCTGTTGCAGATCGGCGCCACGGTGATGGCGCTGGCTTTCCTGACCAAGGGCGCCATGTGGCCGCTTGGGTTCTGGCTGCCCACCACCTACGCCTCGGCCTCCGCGCCCGTGGGTGCCATGCTGGTGCTGATGACCAAGGTGGGCGTATATGCCGTGTTGCGCGTCTGGCTTGCAGTGTTTGGAGCCGAGGCCGGGGGGATGAGCCACTTTGGTCTGGCAGCACTCACTGCGGGCGGAATGGCCACCTTGCTGTTCGGAGCGATTGGCATGCTGTCGAGCCAGGACGGCGGGCGCATGGCCGGTTTTGGCGCCATCATCTCCTCGGGCACGCTGATGGCGGTCATTGGCCATTCGGGCACCGCAGTGCTGGCAGCGGGACTGTATTACCTGCTGGGCTCCACGCTCGCGATGGCCGCGTTCATGTTGCTGATCGAGCTCACCGAGCGCATCCGGCCACCGGGATCCGCCATGCTGGCGTTGACCATGGAAGCCTTTGCCGTGGAGGACAAACCGGAAGACCCCGTCGGCGTGGGCATTCCTGGCACATTCACGTTCCTGGGCCTGAGTTTTGTCGTCTGCGCTCTGGTCATCTCAGGCATGCCACCGTTGGCGGGTTTTGTGGCCAAGTTCAGCCTGTTCCATGCCCTGCTTGCGGCCAGCCCAGAAGCCGTCCCATGGAGCACCTGGCTGCTGATCGCGTTGATGGTCGTTGGCGGGCTGGCCGCCATCATTGCGTTGATGCGCCTGGGGGTGCGTATATTTTGGGCATCGGGAGTGGTCAAATCGCCGCCGCTGCAAGTCACTGAGGCGGCATCCATCGGCGGATTGGTGGCCCTCTGCATGGCACTGACGGTGCAGTCCGGTGCCGTTTTTGATTTCCTGGGGCGCACCACTGAGGGGTTGTTGCGCAGCCAGGACTACCCCCAGCGCGTATTGGGGGAGCAGCCCGTGCAGCGAGTACCGCAGATCGAGGTGCCACGATGAAGCGCTGGTTGCCATCCCCATTGCTGTCGGTGGGTTTGCTGCTCATGTGGCTGCTGCTGAACCAGACCCTGGAACCTGGCCACTGGCTTCTGGGCGGTTTGCTGGGGATTGTGGCACCCCTTTTGGCAAGGCCTTTGCAGCCCCATGGCTACGCCCAGCTCCGCCGCCCACTGGCGCTGCTGCGCTTGATGGGTTTTTCGATTGTCGAGATCGTGCGGTCTTGCTTCAACGTCTCCCAAATCATCATGCTGCGGCGCTCGGCCAATGTGAATTCACAGTTCATCCGCGTGCCGCTCGACCTGCGCAGTCCGCATGGTCTGGCTTTGCTCTCGTGCCTGATCAATACCACCCCCGGAACCGTGTGGGTGGATCATCTCCCAGACAAACACGAACTGCTGTTGCACGTCTTCGACCTGCACGACGAGGCATGGTGGGTGGATACGATCAAGAGCCGGTACGAGCGCCCCATCATGGAGGTTTTTGAGTCGTCCGCTACCGAAAAAGGCCACACATGACGACAGCCGCACTGCTTTCGGCAGCCTCTTTTTTCGCGATGGCCTGCGTAGTCCTGTCGATGCTGTTGTGCACATGGCGCCTGATGATCGGCCCGTCTGCCCAGGACCGCGTCCTCGCGCTCGACACCCTGTGGATGTGCACCATGCTGCTCGTGCTCATGCTCGGCATCAGGCATGGCAGCCAGATCTACTTTGAGGCGGCGCTGATGATTGCCCTGGTTGGTTTTGTTTCAACGATCGCGCTGGCCAAGTTCCTGATGCGCGGGGAGGTGATTGAATGATCAGTGTGGAAGCCTTGCCTTGGTGGGCAGCCATTCCGGTTGCGCTGTTGCTGGTACTGGGGGGCTTGATCACCTTGATTGGCGCAACCGGCCTGGCGCGGTTGCAGAGTTTTTATCAGCGAATCCATGGCCCGGCGATCGCCGTCACACTTGGCGCCGGCTGCATCCTCATCGCATCGATGGTGTATTTCACGGTAACCCAGTCGCGGCTGGTCATTCACGAGTTGCTCATCAGTGTGTTTGTACTGATGACGGCGCCCGTGGTGGCAATGTTGATCATGCGCGCCGCGTATTACAGAGATCAGCGCGAATCCAGGAATGAACCAGGAGATCAAACGATTCCATAAAGCAGCCATTTCAGCCCAACGCGCCTGAAACGTGCGGGTTTTGAGAGGTTGTTAGACGATCTGGAGCGCTGATGTGGCCTGCCCGGAGGGACTCGAACCCCCGACCTATAGCTTAGAAGGCTATTGCTCTATCCGGTTGAGCTACGGGCAGGTGTGGCCTTTGCAAGGCCCCGGATCATAACCGGATGCTGTGCTGCCTTGATGCCTGATCAGGCCTATTCCATGTCTTCAAATACCAAGCTGGGTGTCACCATCACGCGCAACACTTCTTCGGGCAGACCGACGAGGCGCTGGCTTGCGAAGCCAAAGGGGGTGTCGGCTTCCAGCGCGGCGATGGCTACGTTGGCCATGGGCTGGTTTAGAGGGACGTAATAGCTGCCTGCCGGCACATCGATTGCGGTGCGCGCCAACGGGCTTGCCGCTGTGGTGCCGGGTGACTGGGGTGCTTCGGCCAGTACCGCTCCCGCTTCTGCAACCCGCAGTACCTGCAAGCCATGCAGGCGCAAGCGCTCGATGGCCGGCTGTGCCGTGGGTGCGACCCAATAGCCGCAGGGGCGTGCGCGTTCCAGTGTGGGGCTCAGGCGCAGTGCGCTGTCCCATTCCACGGTGGTCGGCATGTCTGCGCCAGTGTCCGGGTTCAGCAGGGTGAGTTCGCGGCTTTCGGTGGTGTGCGCGGCCTGCACCACCACCTTGTTGCGGCAGGCCAGCGCCACGGTGTCACGTATGACGAAGGAGCGCACTTGTTCCAGGCGCGCTGCGCGCTCGGAGGCCATGCGCAGTGCGGCGGCCATGGCATTGACCTGGGTGTGTACGCGTCGCTGGATATGGGTACGGCCCAGACCTACGCCACGGCTGGCTACGCGCAGGCTGACTGCGTGCTTGAGGCCCCACAGGTTGCGGCCACTGTCGGGCTGCACGCTGTCCATGACCATGCGGCGCTCGCCAGGCACGGCAGACGGGCTGTGCGCCCATTCCACGGCCAAGCCCAAGCCCTGCAATGCCTGTTCCAGCGGCTGTTGCATCCATTCGCGTGCGGCCTTGGTCACGAACTCGTGGACGTTGCCGGTGGTGGCGTAGCTCAGGTGGGCGTCATGCCGGTTCAGGCCGCCAAACTGCGTCAGCACGGCGCCTGCGGCAGGGAATTCGCCGCTGTCGAGCACCACCATGGGCCGGTAATCGCGCACGAGTTGGTTCAGTACGCGGGCTTCGGGGCTGTGCAGCAGCAGATGGTCGCGTTGGAGGTCGGTGCCGTCCGCTGTTGCGGCAGTGCCTGCTTCGGCACCGTCGGGGTTGGCGCGCGGCACGATGATGACGTTGATCCGCTCCAGCAAAGGTGCCAACAAGCCCTGCGCCAGTTCCTGGGCCACCACCAAGAGTGCCTCGCTGGAGGCTGGTGCATCGCCGTGCTGCTGTCCGATGAGCAGCACCGTGGGGCGTTTGCTCTCGGCCAAGGCTTGCGGTTGCTCGTCGCGTTCCTGGGTCAGGACCAGGGCGTGTATCGGGGCTCCCCGTTGCGATGGGCCCAGTTGCAACACGGTGGCCCGGGTGGTCGGCGGTGTGGTTTGCTGGGCCAGGGCATGGAGCCACTGGCCAATTTCGGCATTGGTGGTGAAGGCGCGGCGATCGGGGTGCAGACCTGGGGTGTGGTAGAGGATGGGCGGGTCGGGGAAGCGCGCTGCCACTTCAGGCCGGTAGGGCAGGTCGGGCAGGGTGCCAGTCAGTGGAGCCAGCGAGGGACGGACCACGGGCGCCGTCGTCGCCCCATCGGCGGTGCGTGGCACCGGCGCGGGCAGCACCACACCAGGGCGGGCCATGGGCGCCGGGGCCTGTTCCTGGCGGCTGGGCGGCGGAATCTGGCGCACCGGAGGAGGGGGACGGCTGGCATTGCGATCGGGCCAGGGGGGGAGCGGGGTGCTGGCACAGCCTGCCAGCAGTGCGCTGGTCAGGGCTGCAGCCATGAGCGCGCAGGGCCGGGCGCCCGCGCGGCTGGGGGTTGGAGAGCTGGAAATTTGCGAGAGGCTCATGCGTGGACCACGGTGCCCTGGCGCCGCCACATGGGGCCGGGGTAGGGCGGCATATTACCTGCGAAGCCGCTGGGCAGTCACAGGCGCACAAGGTCTGGTGTGGTGGATGGCACGCGTCATCGGAGAGGCCCGGCTGTCGATGCTCCAATAGCAAAAGCGCCAGTAGCTATCAAAACAATAGCTGCTGGCGCTTGAGGGACGGGCGGTGGCTGCAAATTGTTACAAATATGCAGCTTCCAGGGATGCGCGCTGACAGGAAGGCAGGGCGCAGCGACTGGGTTTCAGCGGCTGAAGCCGCGGGGGCCGCCGCGACGACGGCCACGGTCGGCCATGCTGTCGATGCTGGTGCGCATGGGGTCGGGTTGGCCGGAGCCTCCCATGCCACGGCGGGCCTGCAGGTTCAGGCCGCTGTGGGTACCCAGGTGTGCGTCGGGGCGTGGCGGCTGGTCTTCGAAGCGCTGCGGACCGCCCGCGCCAGGAGCCGAGCCACTGCGGTTGCGGCCACCACCGGCTTGCTGTGGTCCCTGGCGATTGCCACGGGGTGCCGGTTGCCCTTGGCGCGCCGCCTGGCCCTGGCTGTGCCCCCCACCCGCGTTGCCTTGGCCGGCAGGCTTTTTGCGTTGGCCGTTACCGCCCGCTTTACCCGCACCGGCGTTGGCACCCTGACGGTTGCCGCGCTCGCCCTGGGGGGCCTTGTTGGTGCGGATGCGCTCCATCATCTCGCTGCGGGCGGCCTTGGCGGCGGCCAGCATCACGTCGCGGCTCGGTGGCTTGCCAGCGCCGCCCCAGAGGGTCTGGCGACCCATCGCAATGGGCTCGGCCTTTTCGCCTTCGTCCGGGCCGAAGCCATCGAGGATTTGCACGGGGATTTCCTGCTTGGTGAAGCGCTCGATCTCCATCATGAAGCCCTCTTCGTCCATGCAGACCAGGCTCACAGCCTGGCCTTCACGCCCGGCGCGACCCGTGCGGCCAATACGGTGCACGTAGTCCTCGGGGACGTTCGGGATCTCATAGTTGACGACATGCGGCAGGTCGTCGATGTCGATGCCGCGGGCGGCAATGTCGGTGGCCACCAGGGCGCGGATCTGACCGGTCTTGAAACCCTCCAGCGCCTGCGTGCGAGCGCTCTGGCTCTTGTTGCCGTGCAGTGCCATGGCCGTGACGCCGTTTTTCTGCAGAAAGTCGGCCACGTTGTTGGCGCCAAACTTGGTGCGCGTGAACACCAGCACCTGGCTCCAATCGTTCTCTTGGATGATGTGCAGCAGCACTTGCTTTTTCTTGGCGCGGCCCACGGGGTGAATGACCTGGCTGATGCGCTGCACCGTGGTGTTGCGCGGCGTGACCTGGATGCTTTGCGGGTTGCGCAGCAAGGTGTTGGCCAGTTCGCGGATTTCGTCGCTGAAGGTGGCCGAGAACAGCAGGCTCTGCTTTTCGCGCGGCACCAGGGCAAGAATCTTCTTCACATCATGGATGAAGCCCATGTCCAGCATGCGGTCGGCTTCATCAAGCACCAGCACTTCGACGGTGGACAGGTCCAGGTGCCCCTGCTGCTGCAGGTCCAGCAGGCGGCCGGGCGTAGCCACGAGGAAATCCACACCGCGCTGGATGCGGTCGATCTGCGGGTTCATGCCGACGCCGCCGAAGATCACCGTGGAGTCCAGATCGAGGTACTTGCCGTAGGTGCGGATGGATTCCTCGACCTGTGCGGCCAGCTCGCGCGTGGGCGTCAGGATCAGCGCGCGCAAGCCTTTGCCACCGCGCTTGCCTTGCGGGGCGGGCTGCTGTGAAAGGCGGTGCAGCAAGGGCAGCGTGAAGGCGGCCGTCTTGCCCGTGCCGGTCTGTGCGCCGGCCAGCAGATCCTGGCCCTGCAGCACGGCAGGAATGGCTTGCGCCTGGATCGGGGTGGGGTTTTCATAGCCCTGCTCGCGCACGGCCTTCAGGATGGCCGGGGCCAGGTTCAGTTCGTCAAATGTCATGTAGGGAGATGCGCCTTCCGGGCGCCGGGGATCAGCCTGTCGGTACAACCGCTGTGGGCTGCCGAGCCAGTGTCAAGCCGATGGTTCTTTCGGATGGGACGGTGCAAATCGGGATTGCTGTCCCCAGCACATGTTGCTGATGCCGTGTCCACTGGAGGGCACGGCGCATGGCTATTGTCGCATGAGTCGATAATCACGGTTTGCCCACGGCACAATTGCCGCACTTTTTGACAGAAACAACTCCATGGCCCAATACGTCTATTCCATGAACCGTGTCAGCAAGATCGTGCCGCCCAAGCGGCAGATCCTGAAGGACATTTCGCTCTCTTTCTTCCCTGGCGCCAAGATCGGTGTGCTCGGTCTCAACGGCTCTGGCAAGTCCACGCTGCTCAAGATCATGGCGGGCGTGGACAAGGAGATTGAGGGCGAGGCCATTCCCATGCCGGGCCTGAAGATCGGTTATCTGCCGCAGGAGCCCCAACTCAACCCCGAGCACACGGTGCGCGAGAGCGTGGAAGAGGCCATGGGTGAAGTGTTCGCCGCCAAGGCCAAGCTGGAAGAGGTGTACGCCGCCTACGCCGAAGAGGATGCCGACTTTGACGCGCTGGCCGCCGAGCAGGCGCGCCTGGAGGCCATCATCGCCACGGCCGGCACCGACTCCGAGCACCAGCTCGAAATCGCCGCCGACGCGCTGCGCCTGCCGCCCTGGGACGCCAAGGTCGGCGTGCTTTCTGGCGGTGAAAAGCGCCGCATCGCGCTGTGCCGCCTTCTGCTGTCCAAGCCCGACATGCTGCTGCTCGACGAACCCACCAACCACCTGGACGCTGAATCGGTGGACTGGCTGGAGCAGTTCCTGCAGCGTTTCCCTGGCACCGTGGTGGCCATCACCCACGACCGCTACTTCCTCGACAACGCGGCCGAGTGGATTCTCGAACTGGACCGCGGCCACGGTATTCCGTACAAGGGCAACTATTCCGACTGGCTGCTGCAGAAGCAGAACCGCCTGGAGGCCGAGCAGAAGGGTGAGGAAGCCCGCGCCAAGGCCCTGAAGAAGGAACTGGAGTGGGTGCGCCAGAACGCCAAGGGCCGCCAGGCCAAGAGCAAGGCACGTATTGCCCGCTTCGAGGAGCTGAGCGATTACGAATACCAAAAGCGCAACGAGACGCAGGAAATCTTCATTCCTGTGGCCGACCGCCTAGGCAGCCAGGTCATCGAGTTCAAGAACGTCAGCAAGTCCTTCGGCGACCGCTTGCTGATCGACAACCTGAGCTTCAACATCCCAGCGGGCGCCATCGTCGGCATCATCGGCCCGAACGGCGCTGGTAAATCGACGCTGTTCAAGCTGATCGCCGGCAAGGAGCAGCCCGACAGCGGTGAAGTGGTGATCGGCCAGACCGTGAAGATGGCATTCGTGGACCAGCACCGCGACGTGCTGGCCAATGAAAAAACCGTCTGGGAAGACGTCTCTGGCGGTCTGGACATGCTCAACATCGGCAAGTTCCAGATGGCCAGCCGCGCCTATTGCGGCCGCTTCAACTTCAACGGCGGCGACCAGCAGAAGAAGGTGGGCATGCTCTCGGGCGGCGAGCGCGGACGCCTGCACCTGGCCAAGACCCTGATCCAGGGCGGCAACGTCCTGCTGCTCGACGAACCCTCGAACGACCTCGACGTGGAAACCCTCCGCGCGCTGGAAGACGCACTGCTTGAATACGCAGGCACGGTGTTGGTCATCAGCCACGATCGCTGGTTCCTCGACCGTATCGCCACGCACATCCTGGCCGCCGAAGGTGACAGCCAATGGACCTTCTTTGACGGCAACTATCAGGAGTACGAAGCCGACAAGAAAAAACGCCTGGGTGAAGAGGGCGCTCGCCCGCACCGCATGCGCTTCAAAGCACTCAAGTAGAAGTACGATAGGAGACCCGCGAACAATCCACCCGCCTGCAACAAAATGCAACAACCAGCTCCCGGTTCACGGACGGTGTTTCGTGCCTGCGTCGTCAACGCGGTGCGCGAGGGCGAGTCGCTGATGCAGCAGTTGGTGACGGTGACGCGGGGGGCGCTGGCCACTCAGGAAAGCGAGTTGCGCGACATTGCGCGGCGCAACCTGGCCAGCGATGCGCTGCGCCTGCTCAACCAGCACGAGGCAGCGCTGCTCAAAGGCTACCCAATGGCGCTGCTGGAGGTGTTTGCGGACGGCCCGGAGCCAGCGCGCACCACCAAGGCCGATGCCACCGGGCTGGATTTTGGCGAGCTCTCCCTGGTGGATGACGACGAAGTGCAGGCGCAGGTGGAGCTTTCACGCGCCCAGCAACTGGCCGTGCATGCGACCGAGGCGGTGCTTTCCGAGCTCAACGGCCTGGTCAGTGCGGCCCAGGGGCTGCGCCGCGTGCACCCTGAACGCAATCCGCTGCGTCCAGAAAACTACATTCGCGCCCTGCAGCAGGTCATTGCCGATACCGGCGTGGCCTCACCCATTCGCGAAGCCTGGATGCAGCCCATGCGCACACAGTTGGGCAGCCTGCTGGTGGATGTTTACAAGCGCGCGGCGCAAAGCCTGCGCGACCAGGGCGTGCAGCCTGTGGGGTTTGGAGCTGCGCCGGGGGCTTCAACGGGCTACGGCCCAGCGGGACGCAGCGCCTATGGCAATGCCTACGCCGCCCCGGGCAGCCAGTGGGGAGGCGCTCCCAGTGGCCATGGCGGCAGCTATGGCGGCGGTACAGGCTATGGCCCGCCCACCGGATACGGCCGCACGGGATGGGCCGCGGCCGATCCCGGCATGGGGGGGCTGGCTTCCGAGGCGGAGGAGGCCTTGCTTACCGTCGGCATCTTGCGCCAGATGTTGGCCGGAGGGGGCGATCCCTTTGAGTCGGTGCGCGCGCCGATGCCGATGGCTCCAGCCGGCATGACAGGGCGGCGCGGAGGTGAGGTGGCACCCTATTCCACGCAGGGCGCGCCCATCAGCGGCCATTACGCGCCCATGAATGTGTCCGCCGCCGAGGCCATGGAAGACATCGCCCAGCTGGAACGTCTGGTGGGGCGCTTGGCTGGCAGCAGCCAGCCTGGCTATGTCCCCAGCGGGCACAGTGCCCCGCGCAGTCTGTATGGGGTGAGCTATGGCGCGGCAGAAGAGGCATCTCCAGCACAGGCGGCTGAAGTCGTTGCGCGCATGGTGGAGAACATCGCTCAGGATTCTCGCCTGCTGCCGCCGGTGCAGCAGGCCGTGCAACGCATGGAGCCAGCCATTCGCCAGCTGGTGCGTTATGACGTGCGCTTTTTCAGCGACGCCAACCACCCCGCGCGCAGACTGCTGGACGAAGTGACCCAGCGCAGCCTGGCCTACACCGACGTCAACGCCTCCGGGTTTCGCAGCTACATGCGCCTGGTGCAGCAGGCAGTGGATCATCTGGCCCAAAAAGAAATTACCAGCGCCGCCCCCTTTGAGGCCGTTCTCAAGGCCCTGGAGTCGGCTTGGGCGCAGCAGGAGAAGAAGCTGCAGGCCCGACGGGAAGCCGAGCAGCAGGCACTGCTGCAGGCCGAGCAAAGGGAAATGCTGGCTGAAAAGATTGCTGCCAACATCCTGAAGCTCTCGGGTGTCGGCCACGTGCCTGCGGACATCATGGACTTTGCCACCGGCCCCTGGGTCCGCGTGGCGGCTCAGGCCCAGGTGCAGCAACCCGGTGCGGCAGATGGCGACCCTGGCGGTTACCTGGCCTTGATCCCGGAGCTGTTCTGGAGCGTGCAGCCCGCCTTGGTGGGCACCGACAAGGATCGCCTGATTGAAGTCATTCCCTCCATGTTGGCCAAGCTGCGCCAGGGGCTGCAGTCCATTGACCACCCGGTGGAAGAGACCAACGCCTTGATCGAGCGGCTGGTGCTGTTGCACCAGCAGGTGCTTGATGCCGCCGAGCTGGCGTCCCAGCAGGCAGCGCTGGATGTGGATCCTTCGTCGGACACTGCCGAGGCCATTCTGGAACAGGAAGCCACATCGAGCGTGGCAGGTCTTGACGTCAACCTCGAAGACTCGGCGCCAGAGGCGAGCCCGGAGCAAGAGGTCGATGAAGACCCTTTCTACATCGGTGCCTGGGTCGATCTGGTGACCAATGGCAAGGTGGTGCGCACCCAGCTTACCTGGGCCAGCCCGCACAACACCTTGTTCCTTTTTACCGGTGCAGACGGTAGCACCCAGTCCATGACCCGACGCATGCGCGACAAGCTGGCGGCCGAAGGGCTGTTGCGCGTGCTGCCGCGCCAGCATGTGGTGGATCGTGCCATCGGCGCCATGGCCAGCGCCCGTCGCAGCAAGCGCCCAAGCAACACCCGAAAATAATCAGGCGTCGGGAACTTTCTTGCGCACCAGCTGAATGTGGTTGCGCAAGGCATACAACTCATCGGCATAGGCCAGCGGAACGCTCACCTTGAGTACCTGGGCCTCCAGTGCGTCCAGTGCCTCGATGGCCGCGCTGGCAGGCATGCGCCCGGCGGCCATGTCGTCTTCCACACTGCGCAGCCGTCCATACCAGCGGAACACCCGCGAACGCACGCGGAACTGGTAAAGCGGCGGCACGACGCGCGAGAGCGGCAGCATGACGGCGATCAGGATGCCCAGCACCAGCCACATGCGCTCGATCAGATTGGCCAGCCAGAATGGCAAGTAGCGCTGCAACAGCGGCACCGGCTCGTTGATGGCGCGGTCGGCCTCGGGTGCGATGGGCAGCTCGTTATTGCGTGTGCCCGGAAACTCGCGTGCCCGGTTGAACCAGCCCGCGCCCCCATGCAGACCCTGGGCGCTCTGGGCAAAGAGCTGCAACAGGGCGGGGTGGGTGCCCTCGCGCGCCAGCAGGGCGGTGGTGGACGCCACCAAGCGTACATCGGCAGGGGGCACGTTGGTCGCCAGATCCACCACGCCCCGGGGCAGGGTGACGGGTGTGAGAAACGGAAAGCGACGTCCATAGGCCTCGTTTTGCGGAAAGTCCATCAGACGCACGCCTGGGGTCTGCAACAGCATCTGCACCATGGGCGATTCGGGGGCCGAGGCAAACACCAGCACGTCGATGTCGCCCGCCAGAAAAGCCACCGTGGCCGGTGTCTGCTCCAATCGCGACACCTTCAGCGCCTGGGTGTCAAGGTGGTTGGCTTCGAGCAGCTTGTCGATCAGCGTAGGCACGCCACTGCCTGCACTGCCCACATTCACGCGCAGGCCCTGCAATTGGGGCAAGGCGTCGAGCCGTCCGGAAGGCGACACGCGGCGCGCGGCTTTTTCACGATAGAACAGCCACAAAGGCTCGACAAACAGGCTGCCCAGCGACCGCAACTGTTCATGGTCTTCAGGCTGCAGCACGGCGGTGCCACCCTGCACAAAGGCCAGGTCGGCGTGGCCCTCGCGCAGCAGTTGCAGATTGGTCAGCGAGCCCTCGCTGGGCAGCAACTGCACCGTGATGCCTTCCACAGCCAGCGCCTGCTGGTAGCGCTTGCCGAATTCCTCGTAGGCACTCTGCGCCGGGCCGGTGGCCAACACCACGGTCTTGGGTGGTGTGGGCTGAAGCCACCAGTAGGCCAGTGCCAGCAACAGCACCGGCAGCAAAGCCAGCGGCCCGGCGGACACGATCATGTCGCGCAGCGAGAGCAACGAGTTTCGGAAGGCCTGGGACATGAGGTTGGAACGCGCTCTCAGCCGAGATCTGCCATGCACGGAAGAAGCAGCCCCTCGGGCGTGGTGATGCTGCGCGCCGCCTGCACCGCACGCAGCGTGGCGCGGGCCGTGGCCTCGGCGGCCAGCGCGCACAGCAGCAGCATGCCGGGGTTCCTGCCCGCCAGGCCCGTGCCAAGGGTGAACAGCGTGTCGCCATCGAGCTGGGTGTGCACCGGGTTGATGCTGCGCGCCAGGCCATCGTGCGCGGCAACGGCCAGACGGTGCGCCTGCGCCTTGGTGATGACCGCATCGGTCGCCACCACGCCAATGGTGGTGTTGGTGCCCGCCAGCAGCGACTGCGCCAACTCGCCGCGCAACAGCGCACGCCGGGTATCGGCCAGGCGCAATCCATCGGCGGTGCGGGCGCCCGCCACAGGTTGCGCAGTGTCGGGGTCGATCACATCGCCCACCGCGTTGCAGGCAATGAGCGCGCCCACTGTCACACCATCGACCGTGACCGAAGCGCTGCCAATGCCGCCCTTCATGGCCCGCGCCATGCCGAACATCTTGCCCACGCTGGCCCCCGTGCCCGCACCGACATTGCCCTCGGCCGGGTCGGCGCGCGAGGCGGCGGCGCAGGCGGCGTGGCCCGCCGCCGCATCGGGCCGGATGCGCATGTCGCCCACCATCAGATCGAACAGTACGGCCGAAGGCACGAGCGGAAGCCGGCCTACGCCAATGTCCAGCCCCACGCCTTGCTCTTCCAGCCAGCGCACGGCGCCCGTGGCGGCCTCCAGGCCCCAGGCGCTACCGCCCGAGAGCATCACGGCATGCACTTTTTCGACCAGGTTGCAGGGGTCGAGCAAATCGGTTTCACGGGTTCCAGGCGCCGCGCCGCGCACGTCCACCCCGGCCACGGCACCCTCACGGGCGATCACCACGCTGCAGCCCGTGGGGCGGCGCGTGTCGGTGAAATGTCCCACCTCGATCCCAGCCACGCGGGTGATGCTGCCAGGATCGGTGGCGCTGCTCATGCCTTGGCGCCCTGGTGGTAGCTGCTGAACACGCGCGTGCTGCCGTCGCGTGCCACCAGCAGCACATCGTAGGGGTCGCGCCGGTTGCCGTACACCGGGCCGTCCATGCCGGGTGATCCCACCGGCATGCCCGGCACCGCCAGGCCCAGTGCGTTGGGCTTTTGCTGCAACAGGCGGCGCACGTCTGCGGCGGGGACATGGCCCTCGATCACATAACCGCCGACCAGGGCAGTGTGGCAGGAGCCCAGCTTTTGTGGCAAGCCCAGGCGCGCGCGGGCGCCGGTGTTGCCGATGTCGTGCACCTTGAACTGGAAGCCGGCGGCTTCCATGTGGGTCACCCAGTCATGGCAGCAGCCACAGCTGGGGTCCTTCCAAAGTTCCACAGGCGTGCCTTGGGGTGTGGCGGCCTGGCTCCAGCGGGGCCAAGTGATGGCCGCCACACCCGCCCCCAACAGGGGCAGGGCGGTGGTCAGCCACTGGCGGCGGGGCAGGGAGCGCAGGGGAGGGCGAGGTTGGGATGGCATGGCGATCCTTGGGGCGTTCAATGGAGAGGAAATCCGAAATGGCGCGCTACAGACATTGTGCGGCATCTCCCTCGATCGGAGCCGCTGCGGTGCGCAAAGGTTCCGTCCGGTGGCTCAAGTGCCGGTGTAGCGCCCAGGCCGGTGGTTCAAGGCCAGCACCAGGTTGAGCGCCACGGCGCCCACCACCGACCAAGCCACGCGCAGGGGCTCTACCGTCCACAGGGCCAGCAGCACAATGCAGCAGTCCACCGCCATTTGTACCTTGCCTGCACGCCAACCGTAGCGGTCTTGCACGTACAGCGCAGCGATGCCCACCCCGCCCAGGCTGCAACGGTGGCGAAACAGCGCCAGAAAGCCGGTGCCGGTGATCAATCCCCCGGCAATGGCGGCGTACAGCGGTTCGATGCGTGCCATCTGCAGCCACTGGTGCTGCCACTCGGTCATCAGCGACAGCAGCAGCACCGCCACAAAGGTCTTGAGCGTGAATTCGCGCCCCAGCTTGCGCAGCGCGAGCCAGTAGAACGGCAGGTTGAGCACGAAGAAGATCTTGCCGAAGCCCTCGCCAGTGGCGTAGTGCAACAAAAAGGCCAGGCCCGCCGTGCCGCCGGTCAGCAAGCCTGCACTGGTGAAGAACGCCACGCCCACGGAAATCATCAGCACCCCGGTAAAGATAGCTACCACGTCTTCGGTGGCGCTGTGGGGCTCGGCGGCGGGAGGGGTGGGCGCGGTCATTGGCGGCGTGCAATAGAAAAGCGGGGGGAGAGGAATTGGAACACGGTTGCACTACAGCCCCACCGATGTCGGCAGCCTACCCCGCGCGCAATTCCCCCAGCGCCTGCCGGATCACGCTGATGCCGCCACTGATGGCCAGGCTCGCCATGATGGCTGCCACCGCCAGGTCGGGCCAGGCGGCGCCGGTGCCAAACACACCCAGCGCGGCCGCCAGCACGGCCAGGTTGCCCAGGGCGTCGTTGCGCGTACACAGCCAGACGCTGCGCATGTTGGCGTCACCCTCGCGCCAGGCGTAGAGCAGCACGGCCACACCCAGGTTGGCCGCCAGGGCCAGCAGGCCGATGGCACCCATGGTGACGGGCTCGGGCGGCACGCCCTGCAGCGCACCCCAGGTCACGCGCGCAATCACGAACACGCCAAAGGCCAGCATGCTTGCACCCTTGAGCAAGGCTGCGCGCGCGCGCCAGGCGGTGGCCATGGCCAGTACCCACAGCGACACGCCGTAGTTGGCCGCATCGCCCGCAAAGTCGATGGCGTCGGCCAACAGCGCTGCCGAGCCCGACTGCACGCCAGCCCCCAGCTCCACAACAAACATGGCAGCGTTGACGAGCAGCGCAATCCACAGAATCCGGCGGTAGCGCGGATCGGCGCTGGGGGGTGGGCTGCTGCAGCAGCCGCCATGGCAATGGGCGGACATAGGGGTTTCTCCAGAACAAGCGATCGATGGCATGATTGGAAACCCTCAAGCCACTTCAAGGTCAAGCATGTCTGCGCCAACCCCCCACCATCGTATCGGCGACGCAGCCCGCCGCTCGGGCGTGACGGCGGCCAACATCCGCTACTACGAGAAGGAAGGCCTGCTGCCCGCCGGTGTGCGTGCCGACAACAGCTACCGGCTCTACAGCGATGCCGATGTGCACCGTCTGCGCTTCATCCGCCTGTGCCGGGCCATGGACATGTCGCTGGACGAAGTGCGCTCGCTGCTGTCGCTGGACCTGCGCTCCAAGGCCGACTGCGATGCCGCCTGCACCACCATCGACGCCCACCTGCAGCATGTGCGCGAACGCCTGCAGGAGCTGCAGGCGCTGGAGCGCAGTCTGCTGGATCTGCGCAACGGCTGCGACGGCACAGGCGCGCACTGCCGCATCATCGAAGCGCTGCATGCCCAGGCAGATGCCCAACCCGGTGGCGAGTCTCCACGACCTGGTGGCCCCTTGCGGCATGTTTGATTTGCTACTATATTGATAGCTGATTGCGATTGATAAATAAGCGCTAGAGCCATATTTCATTCAAATATTCTGTCGCCCGCTATCATCCTCCCCATGCTGCACCGCCTTGCACCGCCAGCCCTGCATGCCCGCCTGTGGATGGCCCTGCAGCGCCGTGTGCTTGCCTGGGGGCGCATGGTGTATTTGGGAGCGGTGGTGCTGGTGCTGGCACTGTCGCCATCGACCTACGCCCACCCAGCACGGCGCAGCCTGATGCAGCGCATCTATCTGGAAACAGCCCCCATCCTGCCGGGCTTTACGGTGCTGGCCGCGCTGCTGAGCCTGGTGCTCACACGCATTGTGGTGGTCACGGCGCTGAGCTATGGGCTCACCGCCTATGCGCTGGAGATGGTCATCCGCGTGCTGGTGCTGGAGCTCATCCCGCTGACGGCGGCGCTGTTTGTTGCCTTGCGATGCACCATTCCAAGCGGCGCGGCGCTGGCCCAATTGCGCCATGCGGGCCATCTGGACGCTCTGCGCCGCGCCGGTGCCGACCCGGTGCGCGCCGAACTGTTGCCGCGCGTGGCTGCTGGGGTGTTTGCCTGCATCACGCTGGCGGCACTGTCCTGCGTGGTGGCCCTGGTCATGGCCTACCTGGGGGTGTACGGTTTCAATCTGGCGGGCTTGCCCAGCTATACACGCATGTTCGGCCAGGTGTTTTCGCCTGCGGTGACACTGGTTTTTGGCATCAAGACGCTGCTGTCCAGCCTGGCCGTGGCGGTGATCCCGCTGGCCTCTGCCCTGTACGATGAAGGCCAAGCCCTGTCGCAGCAAAGCGAGTTGGGCGGCCTGGCGCGCATGTTTGCGGTGCTGCTGCTGATCGAAGTGGCCTCGCTCGTGGGCAATTACTACTGAGAAGGTATGAACGCCACCCCACCGTCCCCACCCCCGGCTGCGCCCGAAGCGCTGCGCCCGGTCGCACACCTCGAACTCAAGGCCGCCGCGCTGCTGCTGTTCACGCTGGCACTCATCGTCGGCTCGGTGATGTACCTGCTGTATGCGCGCGGCGCCTTTGAGCCCACCCAGACCCTGGTGCTGGTGGCCGACGACTCCGAGGGCGTGGTGGTGGGCATGGACATGACGTTTTCTGGCTTTCCCATCGGCCGGGTGCGCCGCATTGAATTGGCCGACGAAGGCAATGCACGCATCGTTGTCGATGTGGCGCGCAAGGACGCGCACTGGCTGCGTGTCTCCAGCGTGTTCACCCTGGTGCGCGGTGTGGTGGGAGGTACGGCCATTCGTGCGTATTCGGGCCTGCTCAACGACGACCCGCTGCCCGACGGGGCCGTGCGCCCGGTGCTGCGCGGCGATGCCACGTCGGAGATCCCGCAGCTCATGGCCAGTGCACGTGAACTGCTGGGCAACCTCAATGCGCTGACCGCACAGGACGCCGCCCTGGCCAGCAGCCTGGCCCAGGTGCGCACGCTGACCGAGCGGCTCAATGCCCCTGGCGGCGCATTGCAGGTGCTCATGGGCAATGCGCAGGATGCAGGCAAGGTGCTGGCGGCGCTCGACCGCACCAACGCCTTGCTCACCCGCATCGACGGCCTGGCCGCGAAGACCGACACCCAGCTGTACGGTCCTGGGGGCCTGATGCCCCAGGTGCAGGCCAGCGTCGCGCAGCTGGGTGGCTTGCTGGCCGACACCCGCGCCACGCTGAAGAAGGTGGACGCCGTGCTGGCCGAGGCCCAGGCCGTCGGCGCCAATGTGCGCGAGGGCACGGCCGATCTGGGGGCGCTGCGTGCCGAGGTGGAGTCCAACCTGCGCAAGATCGACCAACTGGTGGGCGACATCCAGCGCAAATGGCCGTTTGCCCGCGATACGGAAATCAAGCTGCCATGACTGCGAACGCCATCCCCTGGACAGGGCGCACAGCCGCCGCTGCCACCCTGTGTCTGCTGCTGGCAGCATGCTCCAGCCAGCCCCCCACACCCGCGTGGCAAATGGATTCGCATGGCGCATCGCAGCGTGCGCTGGAGGCCTACCTCAGCGGGAACCAACGGGTGGCGACACTGGAATGGCAGCACGCCCGCCAAGCCATTGCCCGCACTGGCCAACCCGCACGCATGGCACGGTTGGAGCTGCTGCAATGTGCCGCACAAACTGCCAGCGCCATGCCCTGGGACTGCCCTCGCTTCGAGGCCCTGCGCACCGATGCTGCCGGGCCAGAGCGGGCCTACGCCGCCTATCTGGCTGGCCAGACGCTGGACCCCGTGCAGGCGGCGTTGTTGCCACCCGCACAGCAGGCCCTGGCCCTTGCCACCACGGACGCTGCGGCCGCTGCCCACGTCCTGCAGCTTTCTGACCCGCTGGCGCGCTTGGTGGCGGCCGGGGTGTTGCTGCGCCGGTCTCAGGCATCGCCTGCAGTGGTGCAGGCAGCTGTGGACACCGCGTCGCAGCAGGGCTGGCGCAGGCCCTTGCTGGCCTGGCTGGGGGTGCAGCGGCAGTGGGCAGAGCAGGGCGGTCAACCCGATGTCGCCGCCCGCATTCGGCGCCGCATGGATTTGGTGGAGCAGGGCGCTGCGCCCTGAAGACGGCCCTCCACACCACGCCCACACTTGCCATGGTCAGCCCTGAGCCAGCGAACGGCGCCCGCGCATCGACAGGGGCTTTTGCGCGGGCAGGGTGGTTGCGTCTGCGCTTTGCCGATGCGGCGCTGGAAGCCGACTTTCGCCGCTACCACCTGGCAGAGTTTCTGCCCCGCATGCGAAAGTCGCTGCCGGTGGCTCTGGCGCTGTTCCTGGCCTTCGCAATGCTGGATGCCTTGAGCCTGCCGCCGTTAGTGCGCGACGGCGTGCTTGGCTTGCGGCTGGGCGGCATCGTGCCGGTGCTCGCGCTGACCTGGGTTGCCTTGTACGTGCGCAGCCTGCGTGAATGGCTGCAATGGCTGGTCAGTGCTTCGGCGCTGGCGAGCGGACTGGGGATCGTGGGCATCATCTGGGTCGCTCGGGTGCACGCCTTCGGCTTGCCTTATGAAGGCATCATCCTGGCCACCTTCTTTTCCTATTTTTTGACCGGGCTGCGCTTTGTGGCTGCTTCCCTCTGCGGGTGGCTGGTGTTCCTGGCCTATGTGGCCATGGAGCTTCACGTCGGCCTGAATGGCGACACACTGTTGTACAACGCGTTTTTTCTGGCCACTGCCAACCTGATTGGATGCTTTGGAAACCATTTTCTGGAGCAAGCAGTACGTCAGAATTTTTGCTCCATGGTGCAAATGCACAAGCTCGCCGAGCGTGATTTCGTCACCGGACTGCTCAACCGCCGCGCCTTCAGTACCAGGGCAACAGGCATATGGCGCGAGGCCCTGCGGGATGGGCGCAGCATCGGCATCGCCATGGTGGATGTGGACCACTTCAAGCACTACAACGACCATTACGGCCATGCGGCCGGTGACGTGGCCTTGCAGTCGGTGGCCCATGTGATTGCCGAGCATGCCCGCAGACCGCTGGACGCTTGCGCCCGCTATGGCGGCGAGGAGTTTGTGGTGCTGTGGTACGACGTGGACGCCGACCATGCCATGGCCCTGGCCCAGCGCATGTGCCAAGCCGTGCAGGCGCTGGGTTTGCCGCATGTGGCCTCGCCCACCGCAGGGGTCGTGAGCATCAGCGTGGGTCTGGTATGCACTGCGGTGCACAACGCAGCCCAGTGGGACGCGGCCCTGCGCGCTGCGGACCAGGCCTTGTACCAGGCCAAACAGCAAGGGCGCAACCGCGTTTGCGCGGCCGACCCCCGCACCGCGGCGGGCGGATGACCGCCAGCCCTGGCTGTGGGCTGCGTCGGACAGCAGGGTTATTGCCAATGCGCAAGCGCTCGCAATATCTGGATACTTTTTCACGCACGACCGTTCGTTTTTGACCTGCATCACCATCCCCAGGGCGCGGTTGTGCATCCCAGTGGCAGGGATGGCAGACCAATCACCACGACGAGAGGGAATCCTGATGCGTACTTTGGGCCTGAACATTTCTCGAATCCGTCCGCGCCGCTGGGCGCTGGGTGCGGTGGCACTGCTGGGGGCGCTGGCCACAGGGGTGTATGCCACCAACTATTCGCTCTGGATCAATGGCCGCACCGGAGGCGGCCAGCCGGGCAACCATGCCGACTTCACGTACTGGGGCCCTGCCAGCACCGAGGCGGGGGTCAACAAAAAATCGGTCAATTGGGACGGCTACAACCGCATTGCCGACCAGAACTACCGCATCCGCGACGCCCTGGACTGCTACTGCACCGGGCAGAACTGGTGCTACATCGCCGCGCACAGTGCAGGCAACCTGCAGATCGGCTATGCGCTGTCGCTCTACGGCGGATCTGCCCGTTACAAGAAGAATGCCACTCCCAATGCCTCGGGGGTGTGCGGCAACACCGATGGCAGCACCCAAACGGGGTGGAATATCAAGTGGGTCAACGTGGCCGCAGGGGCCGCCGGGGGCAGCGAGCTGGCCAACGTGGGCAGTTGGGCGGTGTCGGACCCTCTCACATCCGACCTCAAGACGGCCACCGCACGCGCCATGTACGACCACAACCAGACCCGCGCCAAGTGGTTCTACATGTATGCGGGCGCCAAGGGCACGCTCTACTCGGGCATCCTGCCGGGACAGGACGATGAGGCCGTGGCCTACCACTCGGCCGGCGGTGTGTCGGGCAGCGGTGGCGCTGGCTTCTGCAACCCCTCGGACTGGTTTTGCAACGATCTGACCCTGGGCACAGCGGCCAACGAGGGTGGGCGCGCGAAATGGGCTTACCACAGCGTCCAGTTCCGGGACGACAGCGAGTCCCTCGACCACTACACCCGGGGCAACTGGGGCGGGGTGGTCTCCAAGGTGCGCGCCGACATGGCCGCCAACGCCCGCTGACCCTGCGGACACCCGGTGGCATCGCGGGCATGGATTGCGGCGGGCCTGGCCGCCGCTGCCGTAGGTGGGGCATGGTGGTGGTTGGCGGGCGACGGGGCCTCGGCGGGCGGGGCAGGGGCTGCCGCCAGCGCAGCGCCCTCGTCCGCCATGGCTTCAACCCTCGCCACGCCGGGACAGGCTGGTGCGTCGGGCCCGCCCACGCCCGGCGCGCAGGCTCCCCTGAGTGCTGCAGGGCAACAGGCCCAGGCCGAAAAACTGCGCTTGTGGCAAGCCCGCTACGAGCGCGCGGAGCAGGTGTATGCCAGCTACCGCGACGCCACACGCTACCCGCACGAGTCGCGTCCCCTGGCGGATCACCCCGACCAGGTGCGTCCTTTCGATCCGGTGACGGAAGAAACCCCTTTGCGCGATGCCAAGGGCGATGTCGTCAAGGGCGTGCGGCTACGCACCACCCAGGATCGGGTCTTCCTCAGCGGTACCGACGTGGCCCGTTTTTCCATCGAGGCCCTGAACGAAGAAGGCCAGCGCCTGCCGCTGATCGTGCGCGGCGCAGCAGCCCAGTCGGTCCCGGACACGCGCACGCCGGTGCCGCTGATCCAAACCGACCTGGCCTTTGCTGACAACGGCACCGGTGCCGATGCGCTGGCAGGCGACGGCGTGCATAGCGCCTTGCTCAGCCCTGCACAGCAAGGCTTTGGTCAATACGACGGCACCATCCGCATCCTGGCCCAGGTGGCTGCGCAGGGGCGACAAGGGGTGGCGCATTTCGACGTGGTGTACGCACCCGCCGTGCCCGCCACCTGGCACGGGGTGCGGGAGGCGGTGGAGGGCGGTTCGCTCCACTTTTACCTCAAGGCGCAGGTGCGCACGGCAGGTCGTTATGTGGTCAGCGGCCGCGTGGACGATGCGCAAGGCAAGCCATTTGCCCTGGTGCAGTTCAACCAGGAGCTGGGCTCTGGTGAGCAGGAAATGCGTTTGCAGGTGTTTGGCGCACTGATACGTGACAAGGCACCCGCCTTTCCGCTGCGCTTGCGCGACGTGGAGGGCTTTCTGCTGATCCCCGACCGTTTTCCCGACCGCGCGCTGATGCCGCGCTGGGCCGGTTTGGTGCACCAGAGTGTCAGCTATCCGCTCGCGCGCTTTTCGTCCGATGAATGGAGCAGCGAAGAGCGCGATCGCTACCTGGCCGAATATGCCCGCGACGCCGAAGCAGCCCGCCGCGAGGTGGATGCGCTCACACGACGATCAATTGAAGCCAAATAGTGCTCTGGCGCCCGCAAATAAAGCGTCAGATGCTATTAAATAGATAGCAAATGTTTGGCTTGGCACCATGGTCAGCGCAAGCCTGCACCGGTTTCACTGTGCTGCCGCTGGATCAACTCGATCTTGTAGCCGTCCGGGTCGGTCACAAAGGCGATCACCGTGCTGCCGCCCTTGACCGGCCCCGGTTCGCGCGTGATGTTGCCCCCGGCAGCACGGATGCGCTCGCAGGCGGCATAGGCGTCGGGTACCCCAATGGCGATGTGGCCATACGCGGAGCCCATGTCATAGCTCTCCACGCCCCAGTTGTAGGTCAGCTCGATTTCTGCCTGGCCGGGGTTGCCGCCGTCAAAACCCAGGAACGCGAGCGAGTATTTGTATTCAGGGTTCTCGGACTGGCGCAACAACTGCATGCCGAGCACCTGGGTGTAGAAGTCGATGGAGCGCTGGAGATTGCCAACGCGCAACATGGTGTGCAGGATTCTCATAGGCCCATTGTGCCGTGGGATGCAATGTATGGTTGGGCGCTGTGGTGATCCACGATGCAGCTTGTGCCGCTGATCTCGGATCACTACAATACTAGATACGATGTATATTATGTTAAATAATAAAAACAAGGAGGTCTGGGTATTCCGTCGTCGCCAGGCCTGATCCAACCACGCTGCCCCTCATTCCCTCGAAAAGATGGCGTGCTGCGTCTTGGTGGCACGCTCGTACTGGCGCGCAATGCTGCCACAGACCAAATCGCACAACGCGTAGACCGATTCATCGGCAATGCTGTAGTACACGCTGGTGCCACGGCTCTCACGGCGTACCAGGCCTTGCTGGGTCATCAGGGACAAATGTCGGGAGATGTTGGCTGCCGTGTAGCCGCAGAGTTGGGCCAGTTCACCGACATTGCGTTCGCCCTCACGCAAAAGGTTGAGGATGCGCAGGCGCGTGGGCTCTGCCAACGTCTGGAAGTAAGCGGCGACCTGCTGCAGGGCTTCTGGCGGGAGGTTTTTCATCGGAATATTCCTAGTGCGGGCGCTGAAAGGCACCCGCAGACATCGCTGTCACAGGGTTGCCATGATACATCGTTTGACTAATTAGCTGTTTGGCTAAATAATTCAGTCAACAAATGTTCTGCAACGCATCGCGAAGGAGATTGCAATGACTTCCTGGCAAGTGGTCCGCCTGTTGGCGGGTACCTTCATCCTGCTGTCCCTGGCCCTGGGTATTCCAGGCAGTCCGCTGTTCATGAGCCAATGGTGGCTGGCGTTCACCGCCTTTGTAGGCGCCAACCTGCTGCAAAGCGGGTTCACCAAGTGGTGCATGCTGGAAAACATCTTGCGCAAGCTGGGCATCCAGCCGGGCTGCTGATTGCCGATGGCTTCGGGCATGGGTTCCGAGACCGGCACTGACGCCGCCCCCATCCTGGTGGACGTTCGTTCACCCGGAGAGTTTGCTTCTGGCCATGTCGAAGGAGCATTGAACTTGCCCCTGGATCGACTGCAGGTTGACGCACCCAAGGCCTTGCCAGACCCGTCTGCCGAGGTGCTGCTGTACTGCCTGTCCGGAGCCCGCTCGCAGATGGCCATGGTGTGGCTACAGCAAATGGGCTACACCGGCGCACGCAACGGAGGCTCCGTGGGCATGGTGGCCATGCAGATGGGGCGTGCCATTCAACGCAACTGATACCTACAAAGGATAGCCATGAGCGAGAGCAACGTCCGCATCACCCTGCGTCAACAGCAGGACTACCAGTTCCAGGTCGATTTTGGCGAGGGGATTCCACCCCTGCTGGCCGACGAGCCCGCGCCGCTGGGCACGGGGCAGGGTCCCTCCCCCGTGCAGTTGCTGGCGGCTGCCGTGGGCAACTGCCTGTCGGATTCGCTGCTGTTTGCCCTGCGCAAGTTCAAGCAGACGCCCGAACCATTGCACTGCACCGTGGACGCCGAGATCGGCCGCAACGAGCAAAAGCGCCTGCGCGTGCTCAAGATGACCGCCGCCCTGCACTTGGGCGTACCCGCCTCCAGCCTGGAGCACCTGGACCGCGTGCTTGACCAGTTTGAGGCCTATTGCACCGTGACCCAGAGCGTGGGCCAGGGCATTCCCATTGAGCTGCACGTATTTGACAGCAGCGGCCAGCGCCTCAAGTGACCCTGCCAGGCAATCTCCATACTTCAACCAGAAAGGAAAACCATATGAAACACAATGCTGGATCTCTGGATCGCATCCTGCGCATCGTCGCCGGGTTGGTCTTGATTGCCCTGGCTGCCACGGGCACGGTGGGCGTTTGGGGCTGGATCGGTGTCGTGCCGCTGGCCACGGGCCTGTTCGGCTTTTGCCCGGCCTATACGTTGCTGGGCATCAACACCTGTCCGATGAAAAAGTAAAACACGTACTTCTCTTGGTAAAAATGGCTTGTAGCGCTCTATCCACGGGCGCTACAAGCTATATTTTTTATAGCAATTCTCAGCCGCAAGTACAACCGCAGCCGCATCCCTGCGCTGCATTGGCGGCAGGTGCAGCGCCCTCCTCCTGCGTCTGGCGGCTGCGCAGGCCCAGCTTGCGCAGCAGTTGCAGGTCGGCGTTGGCGTCCGGGTTACCGGTGACCAGCAGCTTGTCGCCGTAAAAAATCGAGTTGGCCCCCGCCAGAAAGCACAGCGCCTGCACGGCCTCGCCCAGTTGCTGGCGCCCGGCCGACAGGCGCACGCGTGCTTTGGGCATGGTGATGCGGGCCACGGCAATCATGCGCACAAAGTCCAGCGGGTCGATCGGCTCGCTCTCGGCCAGCGGTGTGCCGGGCACGCGCACCAGGTTGTTGATGGGCACCGAGTCCGGGTAGGGGTTCAGGTTGGCCAGTTGCGCAATCAGCCCGGCGCGGTGCACGGGCGCCTCGCCCATGCCCACAATGCCGCCGCAGCACACGCGCAGGCCCGCATCGCGCACGTTCTGCAGGGTGTCCAGCCGCTCCTGGTACTGGCGTGTGCTGACCACGTCCTGGTAGTACTCGGGCGCGGTGTCCAAGTTGTGGTTGTAGTAGTCCAGCCCGGCGGCCTTGAGGGCCAGGGCCTGGTCCGGCTGCAACATGCCCAGCGTGGCGCATGTTTCCAGCCCCAGACCTTTGACGGCAGAAATCAGGCCGGCCACTTTGTCGATGTCGCGGTCCTTGGGGGCGCGCCAGGCGGCGCCCATGCAAAAACGGGTGGCGCCCGCCTGCTTGGCGGCCTGCGCGGCCTGCAGCACCTCGTCCACCTCCAGCATTTTTTGGGCTTTGACGCCGGTGTCGAACTCGGCGGACTGCGGGCAATAGCCACAGTTTTCGGGGCAGCCGCCGGTCTTGACGGACAACAGCGTGGCCAGTTCGATGTCGCCCTCGGGCCAGTGCTGGCGGTGCACAGATTGAGCTTCGAACACCAGGTCGAGCAAAGGGCGATCGAGCAGCGCCTGCACAGCGGCCACCGGCCAGCGCTGATGCACAGCGGCCTGCGCTGGTGGGACTGGAACATGCAGCTGCACCGGTTGGGTGCCAAGGTTCTGGGTCATGCAATACCTCCTACGTCCGTGATCCTGCCTGGTGCAGCCCAGGGCAGTTCAGGTAACAAATTGCGCCATGCTTTTCATGATGGCGAAGCGCAGCGGAGGATTTTGTCCCATAAATTCATGGGTATTGCGGCCACACGGCTCACATATTGCGCCATTATTTTGACACAAGAAAATGCCCTATCTGCACGTATTTTTGCGTGCAGATAGGGCGTTTTGGCAACCACAGGGTGCTGTTTGCTGCAACCGCATTCATTGGCGCCGATCTGGCGCCCCAATGCATGTTTCAGGCATGAACCAGGCGTGCCGCCATCGGGCTGCGGCGAATGACAAACTTCTCCAGCTCGGCCACCAGAAACACCAGCAAGCCGGCCCCCAGCACCTTGGCCCATTCCAGCGCGCTCAGGTCCGCCGAGCCAAAAATTCCCTGCATGAGCGGTGTGTGCGTGAATGCCCATTGCAGCGGAATGCAGGCCGCCAGCGCCCACAGCACCATACGGTTGCCGGTAAGCCCCTGGCGGCTGAGCACCGGGGCCAGGATGAAGCGGCTGTTGACGAGGTAGAACATTTCGGCGACCACCACGGCGTTCACGGCCATGGTGCGTGCCACCTCGATGCTGCTGCCTGCCTGCAGCTCCCACAGGAACAGGCCCAGCGCGCCCGTCATCATCAGGGCCGACACCATCAGCACCCGCCAGACAAAAAAGCCCGACAGCAAGGCCTCGCCGGGAGGCCGGGGCGCCCGCGACATCAGGCCACGCTCCGCAGGCTCGAATGCCAGGGCCAGGCCCAGCGTGCTGGATGTGACCATGTTGATCCACAGCACCTGCGCGGGCGTGAGCGGCAGCGTCAGTTCAAACAGGATGGCGGCAATGACCACCATCGCTTCACCCCCGTTGGTAGGCAGCATGAACAGTACGAACTTCTTGAGGTTGTCGTACACCGCCCTGCCCTCGCGCACCGCTGCGGCAATGGTGGCAAAGTTGTCGTCGGCCAGCACCATGTCGGAGGCCTCCTTGGCCGCCTCGGTGCCTTTCTTGCCCATGGCCACGCCCACATCGGCACGCTTGAGGGCCGGGGCGTCGTTCACACCGTCACCGGTCATGGCCACCACCTGCTGGTTTTCCTGCAGGGCATGCACCAGGCGCAGCTTGTGCTCAGGGCTGGCGCGGGCGAAAACGTCCACCTCCATGGCCACGCTGCGCAGTGCGGCGTCGTCCATCAGCGCCACCTCGGCGCCCGTGATGGCGGGCTTGCCTGCACCTATGCCCAGTTGCGCACCGATGGCGCGGGCGGTTTCGGCATGGTCGCCGGTGATCATCTTCACGCGGATGCCCGCGTGGTGGCACTCGCGCACGGCCTGCATGGCTTCTTCGCGCGGCGGGTCGATGATGCCCACCAGGGCCAGCAGCATGAAGCCATGCTCCATGTCGGCCATGTCCAACTGCGCCTTGCCAGCGTCGGTGCGCTTGCACGCCAGGGCCAGCAGGCGCAGGCCCTGCGCGGCGGTGTCGGTGGCCATGCGGCGCCAGTGGTCCACGTCCAGGGGCTTTTCGCCGTCATGTGCCAGTTGCGAGCCACACATGTCCAGAATCCGCTCGGGCGCGCCCTTGGCAAAAATCCAGGCGTCGCCATCGCCGTCCTGGTGCAGCGTGGCCATAAAGCGGTGCTGCGACTCGAACGGGATGGAGTCACGCCGGGGCCAGGCCTGCGCGCCCTGCTCCTGGGTAAAGCCCGTTTTGCCACCCAGCACCAGCAAGGCGCCCTCGGTCGGGTCGCCCACCACGCTCCAGACGCCTGTGTCCTCGTTCAGGCGGGCATCGTTGCACAGCACACCGGCGCGCACCGCCATGGCCAGTGCGGGGTAGCGGGCCACGTCGATGGTGCGACCGTCAATGCTGCAATCACCCACCGGGGCGTAACCCACACCACCCACGTCGAACACATGGCCTGCGCAGACCACACGTTGCACAGTCATCTCGTTGCGGGTAAGCGTGCCAGTCTTGTCCGAGCAAATGACGGTGACCGAGCCCAGGGCCTCCACCGCAGGCAGGCGGCGGATGATGGCGTGGCGCCGGGCCATGCGCTGCACGCCCAGCGCCAGGGTCACGGTCATGATCGCGGGCAGCCCCTCGGGGATGGCCGATGCGGCCAGCGCCACGACCATCATGAACATCTCGGACGCATCGTGCCCGCGCAGCCAGGTGCCCAGCGTAAAGGTCAGCGCCGAGATGCCGAGAATGACCACCGCCAGCACGCGCCCAAAATGGTCCACCTGGCGCAGCAGCGGCGTGGTCAGGCTCTGGATGCCCGAGAGCATCTGGTTGACCTTGCCCAACTCGGTGGCAACGCCCGTGGCCACGACCACGCCCTTGGCCTGGCCGTACACCACCAGCGTGCCGGAATAGGCCATGCAGCGGCGGTCACCCACCGGCGCATCGGGCAAAACGGTGGCCGTGTCTTTTTCGGCTGGCAGGGATTCGCCCGTCAGAGCCGATTCGTCCACGCGCAGTTCCTTGTGCGCGATCAGGCGCAAATCGGCGGGCACCCGGTCGCCGGAGGCCAGCAGCACCACGTCGCCGGGCACCAGCGCTGCGGCGTCGATTTCACGCTGAACCCCGTCGCGCAGCACCATGGCGTGGGGCGAGAGCATGGCCCGGATGGCGTTGAGCGCCGACTCGGCCTTGCCTTCCTGCACAAAACCGATGATGGCGTTGACCACCACCGCCATGAGCAGCACCCCGGTGTCCACCCAATGCCCCAGCAACGCGGTGATGAGCGCCGATCCCAGCATCACGTACAGCAAGATGTTGTGGAACTGGAGCACAAAGCGCAGCAGCGGCCCACGCTGGCGCGGTGGCGCCAGGCGGTTGAGGCCGTGGGTGGCCAAACGCTCCCTGGCCTCGGTCTCGCTCAGCCCCTGGGGGCCGGTGCGCAGGGCTTCTTCGGTCTGATCGGTACCCAAGGTGTGCCAGAGTGGGTTGGCAGGGACCTTGGTGTGCTTGCTCGAACGGTTGGGCGGTGTCATGGGCAATGCAACGGTGGTGGGCGGGATGGTTTGGGAAGCTGTGCTCCACTGATGGGAGACAATGCCAGCGCAATGGTTCAGCCTGCGCTGCCAGTATGGCCCAACCCCCAACGAGGACCGCGATGACCTCCTTCCAACGCATTCTGGTTGCTACCGACCTTTCCGCCCCTGCCCGGCGCGCAGCGGAGCGCGGCGCCATGCTCAGCCGCCAGACCCAGGCTGCGCTGGACCTGCTGCATGTGGCCGATCTATCGCCGCTGGACCATCTGCGCCAGTGGCTGCCTGGTCAGGCGCAAGACATGCCCCAGCGCGTGCTGGAGGCTGCCCAGGCCCAGGTGCAGGCCCTGGCCGACCTGCTGCGGCAACGCCATGGCGTGGCAGCGAACACCCATGTCCGCACCGGGGCAGTGACGAACGAACTGGTACGCATCGTGAAGGAGCTGCAGGCGGACCTGCTGGTCTGCGGTGCACGGGGGGAAAGTGTGGTGCGCCACCTGCTGCTGGGCACCACGGCGCAGCGCATTCTCAGAACCACGCCCTGCCCGGTGCTGGTGGTCAAGCAGTCGCCGCACGAAGGCTACCGGCGCGTGCTGGTGCCCGTGGATTTTTCTGACGCCTCACTGGGCACGCTGGCACTGGCGCGCCGCATCGCACCTGGTGCCGAGCTGGTGCTGCTGCACGCTTTCGAGGTGCCGTTTGAAGGCCACCTGCGCTATGCCCGCGTCGAGGAAGACACCCTCACCCAATACCGCACGGTGGCGCGCCAGGTGGCCACCGAAAAACTGGAGGCCCTGCGTGTGCAAGCGGGCCTGGCCAGTGAGGAATGCCACTGCATCGTTCAGTACGGCGACCCGGCCCTGCGCACCGTGGAGCAGGAGCAAGACCAGGACTGCGACCTGATCGTCATGGGCAAGCACGGCGAAGGCCCCGTGGCCGACCTGCTGCTGGGCAGCGTCACCAAGCACGTGCTGGCCGAGTCGCAGTGCGACGTGCTGGTGTCCGTGTAGGCGGGTCAGCCCAGCGCGGCGATCACCTCGGGCGGTGCCTGCACCAGTTCGATCAGCACGCCCTCACCGGCCACGGGAAACTCCTCGTTGCTCTTGGGGTGCAAAAAGCAGATGTCATAGCCCGCAGCCCCCTTGCGGATGCCGCCGGGCGCAAAACGCACGCCCTGGGCCGTGAGCCACTCCACGGCCGCGGCCAGGTCGTCGATCCACAGGCCGATGTGGTTGAGCGGCGTGGTGTGCACGGCGGGCTTTTTGTCGATATCGAGCGGCTGCATGATGTCCACCTCGACCTTGAAGGCGCCCTGCCCCATGGCCAGGATGTCCTCGTCCACGTTCTCGCGCTCGCTCTGGAAGGTGCCGGTCTGCTCCAGGCCCAACATGTCCACCCACAGCTTTTTCATGCGGCCCTTGTCGGTACCGCCAATGGCGACCTGCTGGATGCCCAGCACTTTGAAGGGGCGGATTGCGTTGCTCATTGATGTACTCCTGATTTGATAGCTGCTCGCGCAATAAATACGGGCGCTAGAGCCTAAAAAAACTATGAAAAAGGGGCGCAAGGCCCCTTTTCACGGAATGGCGCTGGATCACTGGAATTCCAGAATCACCTGGTCCACCGCGAGCGACTCACCCTTGCCCGCGACGATCTTGCCCACCACGCCGTCCTGCGCGGCAAAGAGGATGTTTTCCATCTTCATGGCCTCGATCACGGCCAGCTTTTCGCCGGCCTGGACCTTCTGGCCCGGCTGCACGGCAACGTCCACCAGCAGGCCAGGCATGGGCGAGAGCAGGAACTTGGACAGATCCGGCGGCGCCTTGAAGGGCATGAGCTGGTGCAGCCGTGCGCCCAGCGGCGAGAACACCATGGCCTCGACCTGCGTGCCGTTGTGCGCAATGCGCAGCGCCAGCGGGTTCTTGCCTACACCGCGCTCGACCTGGGCGGTAAAGCCCTGGCCGTTGCAACTGCCCTGCACACGGATCTGGCCCAGCGTTGCAGTGCTACTGATTTGATAGCTCTTGCCGCCCACCAGCACAGCGCTGGAGCCCGATTTGTCTTCAAAGTCGGACACCGTGACCTCGTGGTGCTGGTTCTTGCCCTCGGCCCCCAGGGTGACCACGACAAACTGCTCGCCCACCCGCACCTCATGCCCGGCCAACTGGCCGCTGATGCCCGAGGCACGCGCACGGTAGCGGCGGTGCATGAAGGCGGCCAGCGCCACCAGGAACTGCGGGTCGTCGTGCGGCACGTCCTCGGCCGCAAAGCCCTTGCCGTAGTGCTCGGCAATGAAGCCGGTGTTGAAGTGCCCCGACACAAACTTGGGATGCGCCAGCAGCGCGGCCTGGAACGGGATGTTGCTGCTGATGCCGCGGATGACGAAGCCGTTGAGCGCAGCGCGCATCTTGGCGATGGCGTCGTTGCGGTCCGTGCCGTGCACGATGAGCTTGGCAATCATCGAGTCGTAGTACATCGGGATCTCGCCGCCCTCGTACACGCCCGTGTCCACGCGCACTCCCAGCTTCTTGCTGGTGTCGGACTGGAACATGCTCTCCTCGGGCGGCTGGAAGCGCACCAGGCGGCCGGTGGAGGGCAAAAAGTTGCGGAACGGATCTTCAGCGTTGATGCGGCACTCGATGGCCCAGCCGTCGCGCTTCACATCGGCCTGCGTCAGCGGCAGCTTTTCGCCCGCCGCCACGCGGATCATGAGTTCCACCAGGTCCAGGCCGGTGATGCACTCCGTCACCGGGTGCTCCACCTGCAGGCGGGTGTTCATTTCGAGGAAGTAGAAGTCCTGGTCCTTGCCGACCACGAACTCCACCGTGCCCGCGCTCTGGTACTTCACCGCCTTGGCCAGCGCCACGGCTTGCTCGCCCATGGCCTTGCGTGTGGCATCGCTGATGAAGGGCGACGGCGCTTCCTCGATCACCTTCTGGTGACGGCGCTGGATGGAGCACTCGCGCTCGTTCAGGTACACCACGTTGCCGTGGCTGTCGCCCAGCACCTGGATCTCGATGTGGCGCGGCTCCTGCACGTATTTTTCGATGAACACGCGGTCGTCGCCAAAGCTGTTGCGCGCCTCGTTCTGGCACGACGCGAAGCCTTCAAACGCCTCCTTGTCGTTGAAAGCCACGCGCAGGCCCTTGCCACCGCCGCCCGCGCTGGCCTTGATCATCACGGGGTAGCCAATGCCCTTGGCAATCTCCACCGCCTGCTCGGGGCCGGAAATGGCGTCGTTGTAGCCGGGGATGGTGTTGACCTTGGCCTCATTGGCCAGCTTCTTGGACGCGATCTTGTCGCCCATGGCCGCAATCGAATGCGCCTTGGGGCCGATGAAGGCAATGCCTTCGTCCTCGCAGCGCTTGGCAAAGGCCTCGTTCTCGCTCAGGAAGCCGTAGCCGGGGTGCACGGCCTGCGCGCCGGTCTGCTTGCAGGCCTCGATGATCTTGTCGGCCAGCAGGTAGGACTCGCGCGAGGGCGCTGCGCCAATGCGCACGGCCTCGTCGGCCAGCTTGACGTGGCGGGCTTCCTTGTCGGCGTCGGAATAGACGGCCACGGTTTGGATGCCCATCTTCTTGGCCGTTGCAATCACTCGGCACGCAATTTCGCCACGGTTGGCGATCAGGATTTTGGTGAACATGTGTGATCTCCTGGTTTCTTGTTCTTCTTACAGCGGAATGTTCCCGTGCTTGCGCCAGGGGTTCTCAAGCTTCTTGTCGCGCAACATGACCAGCGAGCGGCAGATGCGCTTGCGCGTCTCGTGCGGCAGGATCACATCGTCGATGAAGCCACGCGCACCGGCCACGAAGGGGTTGGCGAAGCGGGCCTTGTATTCGGCTTCCTTGGCGGCGAGCTTTTCGGGGTCGCCCTTGTCTTCGCGGAAGATGATTTCCACCGCGCCCTTGGCGCCCATCACCGCGATTTCGGCGTTGGGCCAGGCAAAGTTCACGTCGCCGCGCAGGTGCTTGGAAGCCATCACGTCGTACGCGCCGCCGTAGGCCTTGCGGGTGATGACGGTGATCTTGGGCACGGTGCACTCGGCATAGGCGTACAGCAGCTTGGCGCCGTGTTTGATGATGCCGCCGTATTCTTGAGAAGTGCCGGGCATGAAGCCGGGCACATCGACAAAGGTGACCACGGGGATGTTGAACGCATCGCAGAAGCGCACAAAGCGCGCGGCCTTGATGGAGCTCTTGATGTCCAGGCAGCCCGCCAGCACCAGCGGCTGGTTTGCCACGATGCCCACCACCTGGCCCTCCATGCGGGCGAAGCCGATGAGGATGTTCTTGGCGTATTCGGGCTGCAGCTCGAAGAAGTCGCCGTCGTCCACCGTCTTGACGATCAGCTCCTTCATGTCGTAGGGCTTGTTGGGGTTGTCGGGCACCAGGGTGTCCAGGCTGCGGTCTGCGCGGTCGGCCGGGTCCTTGCTGGGGCGCACGGGCGGCTTTTCGCGGTTGTTCAGCGGCAGGTAGTTGTACAGGCGGCGCAGCATGAGCAGCGCCTCCACGTCGTTCTCGAAGGCCATGTCGGCCACGCCGCTCTTGGTGGTGTGCGTCACGGCGCCGCCCAGTTCCTCGGCGGTCACTTCCTCGTGCGTCACGGTCTTGACCACTTCGGGGCCGGTCACGAACATGTAGCTGCTGTCCTTGACCATGAAGATGAAGTCCGTCATGGCGGGCGAATAGACCGCGCCACCCGCGCAGGGGCCCATGATCATGCTGATCTGCGGAATCACGCCGCTGGCCATCACGTTCTTCTGGAACACGTCGGCATAACCACCAAGCGAAGCCACGCCTTCCTGGATGCGCGCGCCGCCCGAGTCGTTGAGGCCGATCACGGGGGCGCCCACCTTCATCGCCTGGTCCATGACCTTGCAGATTTTCTCGGCATGCGCCTCAGACAATGCGCCGCCGAACACGGTGAAGTCCTGGCTGAACACGAACACCAGGCGGCCGTTGATCATGCCGTAGCCCGTCACCACGCCGTCGCCAGGGATCTTGTTGCCTTCCATGCCAAAGTCGGTGCAGCGGTGCTCGACGAACATGTCCCATTCCTCGAACGTGCCGTCGTCCAGCAGCAGCTCGATGCGCTCGCGCGCGGTGAGCTTGCCTTTCTTGTGCTGGGCGTCGATGCGCTTTTGTCCGCCGCCCAGGCGGGCCAGCTCGCGCTTTTTCTCCAGTTGGTCCAGGATGTCTTGCATGGTTCGTCCTTTTGAGTGAACTTGGGTGGTGGTTGTTTTGCTATTGATTTGATAGCTGCTTGCGCTTATCCGTATTGCGCTGCAAGCAGATTTCTTGCCGCAGTGGAGGGCGCGATGCGCCCTGCCGTCACATCCTGCTGCATGCGGGGCAGCAGCGCGCGCACCTGCGGGTGCTGGTGGAATGCGTGCTTGAGCCCGGCCTCGATGCGCTCCCACATCCAGGCCAAGGCCTGCTTTTCGCGGCGCGCGGCCAGGCGGCCGTTGGCGGTCTGCAGGTCGCGGTACTGCTGCACGGCAACCCAGAAGCCGGCTATGCCCTGCCCTTGCAGCGCGCTGATCTGCACCACCTGGGGGTGCCACTGCGTCTGGTCATGGTGGGCGTGCTCGGGGTTGCCGTGCTGGCTCAGCAGGCGCAGGCTGGAGGTGATCTGGGCCTGGGCACGCATGGCAGCGTTGGCGTCAATGTCGGCCTTGTTGATGGCCACCAGGTCGGCGATTTCCATCACGCCCTTCTTGATGGCCTGCAGATCGTCGCCCGCATTGGGCAGCTGCAGCAGCACGAACATGTCGGTCATGTTGGCCACGGCGGTTTCGCTCTGGCCCACGCCCACGGTTTCGACGATGACCACGTCATAGCCTGCCGCTTCGCACACCAGCATGGCCTCGCGGGTTTTTTCGGCCACGCCGCCCAGCGTGCCGCCGCTGGGGCTGGGGCGGATGTAGGCGCTCTCGTTCATCGAGAGGTGCTCCATGCGCGTCTTGTCGCCCAGGATGGAGCCGCCCGAGACGCTGCTGGACGGATCCACCGCCAGCACCGCCACGCGCAGGCCCTGGGCGATCAGGTACAGCCCCAGCGCCTCGATGAAAGTCGATTTGCCCACGCCCGGCACGCCGCTGATGCCCAGCCGGAACGCCTTGCCCGTGTGCGGCAGCAGCTGCGTGAGCAGCGCGTCACCCTGCGCGCGGTGGTCGGCGCGGGTCGATTCCAGCAGCGTGATGGCCTTGGCCATGGCGCGGCGCTGCACGGCGGCGCTGCCATGGACGATGCCATCAAACAGGGCGTCAGGTGTCACACGCGGGCCTTGCGGATTTGCTCCAGCACATCCTTGGCGCTGGCGGGAATCGGCGTGCCGGGGCCGTAGATGCCCTTGACGCCCGCTTCGTACAGGTGGTCATAGTCCTGCACCGGGATCACACCGCCCACAAAGACCACGATGTCGTCAGCGCCCTGGTCCTTGAGCGCCTGGATGATGGCGGGCACCAGCGTCTTGTGACCTGCGGCCAGGGTGGAAACGCCCACGGCGTGCACATCGTTCTCGATGGCCTGGCGCGCGCATTCTTCGGGGGTCTGGAACAGTGGGCCGATGTCCACGTCAAAGCCCAGATCGGCAAACGCGGTGGACACCACCTTGGCGCCACGGTCGTGGCCGTCCTGGCCCAATTTTGCAATCATCACGCGCGGGCGTCGGCCCTCTTGCTCGGCGAAAGCGGAGATCTCGGCCTTGAGCTTGTCCCAGCCCTCGGCGGAATCGTAGGCAGCAGCGTACACACCAGTCACCTTTTGCGTTTCGGCGCGGTGGCGCCCATAGACCTTTTCCAGCGCATCGGACACCTCGCCCACCGTGGCGCGCAGACGCACGGCCTGGATCGACAGATCCAGCAGGTTGCCCTGGCCCGATTCGGCCGCCGCCGTGAGCGCATCCAGCGCGGCCTGCACCTTGGCGGCATCGCGCGTGGCGCGGATCTGCTGCAGGCGGGCGATCTGGCCGTCACGCACCTTCATGTTGTCGATCTGGAGGATATCGACCGGGTCTTCCTTGGCCAGCTTGTATTTGTTGACGCCCACGATCACGTCCTTGCCCGAGTCGATGCGCGCCTGCTTCTGCGCTGCGGCCGCCTCGATCTTGAGCTTGGCCCAGCCGCTGTCCACGGCCTGGGTCATGCCACCCATGGCCTCGACCTCTTCGATGATCGTCCAGGCGGCGTCGGCCATGTCCTGGGTGAGCTTTTCCATCATGTAGGAGCCCGCCCAGGGGTCAATCACGTTGGTGATGTGGGTCTCTTCCTGGATGATGAGCTGCGTATTGCGCGCAATGCGGGCCGAGAACTCGGTGGGCAGCGCGATGGCTTCATCGAGCGCGTTGGTGTGCAGGCTCTGCGTGCCGCCGAACACGGCCGCCATGGCCTCGATGGTGGTGCGCACCACGTTGTTGTACGGGTCCTGCTCGGTCAGGCTCCAGCCGGAGGTCTGGCAGTGCGTGCGCAGCATCAGGCTCTTGGGGTTCTTGGCGTTGAAACCCTTCATGATGCGGCACCACAGCAGGCGCGCGGCACGCATCTTGGCCACTTCCAGGTAGAAGTTCATGCCGATGGCCCAGAAGAAGGAGAGGCGACCGGCGAACTCGTCCACGTCCATGCCCTTGGCGATGGCGGTCTTCACGTATTCCTTGCCGTCGGCCAGGGTGAAGGCCAGCTCCAGCGCCTGGTTGGCGCCAGCCTCCTGCATGTGGTAGCCCGAAATCGAGATCGAGTTGAACTTCGGCATGTTCTTGGCCGTGTACTCGATGATGTCGCCGATGATCTTCATCGACGGCTTGGGCGGGTAGATGTAGGTGTTGCGCACCATGAACTCTTTCAGAATGTCGTTCTGAATGGTTCCGGAGAGCTTGTCCTGCGAGACGCCCTGCTCTTCCGCCGCCACCACGTAGCCGGCCAGCACGGGTAGCACGGCGCCGTTCATGGTCATGGAGACGCTGACCTTGTCCAGCGGGATCTGGTCGAACAGGATTTTCATGTCCTCGACCGAATCAATGGCGACGCCGGCCTTGCCCACGTCGCCGGTCACGCGGGGGTGGTCGCTGTCGTAGCCGCGGTGCGTGGCCAGGTCGAAGGCCACCGAAACGCCCTGCCCGCCCGCGGCCAGCGCCTTGCGGTAGAAGGCATTGGATTCCTCGGCGGTCGAGAAGCCAGCATACTGGCGGATGGTCCAGGGGCGCACCGCGTACATGGTGGCCTGCGGGCCGCGCAGGTAGGGCTCAAAGCCCGGCAGCGTGTTGGCGTGCGGCAGGCTGGCCGTATCTTCGGCGGTGTAGAGGGGTTTCACCGTGATGCCGTCGGGCGTCACCCAATTCAACGCCTGGATATCGCCGCCTGGTGCCGACTTGGCGGCTGCCTTGGCCCAGTCGGCCAGTGAGGCGGTGGCAAAACTGGGCGCGTTGGTGGGTTTGGATTCACTCATGGCGGGCATTCTCCGGCGGTTGCGTTGCTCTGTGTCAGGGCTTCAGGGGATTCCCTGTGTAACGACGAGTTTACATCATTCATAATTATTCATTCAAAATATTGTTTGCAGCTTACAATCGCACCCATGTCTGCCGTTACCCTCACCCCCCGCGCCCTGTATGAAGATGTGGCCGAACTGCTGCGCCAACGCATCTTTCGGCGCGAGCTGGAGCCCGGCAGCTGGATTGACGAGCTGAAAATTGCCGAGGAGCTGGGCATCAGCCGCACCCCACTGCGCGAAGCCCTCAAGGTGCTGGCCGCCGAGGGCCTGGTCACCATGAAGGTACGCCGAGGGGCCTACGTCACGGAGATGTCGGAAAAAGACCTGCGCGACGTGTACCACCTGCTCAGCTTGCTGGAGAGTGACGCCGCCGCCGTGGTGGCAGCCAAGGGCAATACGGCAGACCTCCAATCCCTGCAAGCCCTGCATGAAGAACTGGAAGCCGCCGCAGGTGAGCGCGATCGGTTCTTTGCCATCAACGAGCGCTTCCACATGCGCCTGCTGGAACTGGCCGACAACCGCTGGCGCAGCCAGATGGTGGCCGACCTGCGCAAGGTCATGAAGCTCAACCGCCACAACTCCTTGCTCAAGCAGGGGCGCATTGAGGATTCGCTGCAGGAGCACCGCCGGCTGATGCAGGCCTTGTGCACGCACGACGCCCAGGCCACGCGCCAGGCCATGCAGGATCACTTCCACCAAGGGCTGGAAGCGGCCACCTAGCGCGTCGAAAGGCCTTGCGAGGCGGGGCCATGGCGGCTGGGGCGCTATAGTTTCAGGGTTTACCCTGAATTGCGGTGCACCTGTTCGCCCCGCCCCTTCGCCCCATGACCACCCTTCCCCAAGACCTCGCAGCGGTGCAGACACTGCCCGAGTTGCTGGCCTATCGCGCCGCCCGCACCCCGAACGCTCCGGCCTACCAGGCTTTTGATCCTTCACTTCAGAGTTGGCAGACCCTGAGCTGGGCCCAGGCCGCGCAGCGCGTGCAGCAGTGGAGCCAGGCGCTGGCCGCCATGGCACTGCCCCCCGGCGCGCGCGTTGCCATCCTGCAGCCCAATGGGCTGGACGCCATGAGCATCGACCAGGCCACGCTGGCCTGCGGCCATGTGCCAGTGCCGCTGCACGCCATCGACAACCCCGGCAGCATTGCCTACATCCTGTCGGACTGCGAGGCTTCGGTGCTGGTGCTGGAGCGCGAGGAGCAGTGGGAGCGCATCCGTGCCGTGGGCACCGATCTGCCCCAATTGCGCTGCGTGCTCGTCACCCAACCCACGCAGGCCAGCGACCTGCAGGCCCCGGTACCGCGCTGGACGCTTGCCGACTGGCTGGCACACGGCGCCACCTGCCAGCACCAGATCATGCCCCCGCGTGCCGACGACCTGGCTGCCATCGTCTATACCTCGGGCACCACCGGCAAACCCAAGGGGGTGATGCTGACGCACGGCAACGTCATGGCCGACGTCAAGGCGGTGCTGCAGCGCGTGACCCCCACGGTGGACGATGTGTTTCTGTCGTTTCTGCCGCTGTCGCACACCTTCGAGCGCACGGCGGGCTACTACCTGCCCATGGCGGCGGGTTGCTGCGTGGCCTACGCGCGCTCGGTGGCGCAGTTGTCCGAAGACCTGCGCACGGTGCGCCCCACGGTGCTGGTGTCGGTGCCGCGCATTTACGAGCGGGTGCACGCCAAGGTGCTGGAGTCGCTGGCCCCCTCGCGCCTGCGCACCCAGTTGTTCGAGGCCGCCGTGGCCGTGGGCTGGCGGCGCTTTTGTGCTGCCCAAGGGCTCCCTGCCCCTGGCGCCGATGACGCCCGGGCCGCAGGCCTGTGGGCCGCCCTGCCCTGGCCGCTCTTGCAGCGTCTGGTGGCCAGGCCGCTGCTGGAACAGTTCGGCGGGCGTGTGCGCGTGGCCATCAGTGGCGGCGCGCCGCTGTCGGCCAGCATTGCGCGCTGTTTTCTGGGCCTGGGCCTGCCCGTGTTGCAGGGTTACGGCATGACCGAAACGGCGCCCGTGGTGGCCGTCAATGGGCTGGACGACAACCACCCGGCCAGCGTGGGCCGGGCGCTGCCGGGCGTCGAGGTGCGCATTGGCGACAACCGCGAGCTGCAGGTGCGCGGTCCCATCGTGATGCAAGGCTACTGGAAACGGCCCGAGGACACGGCACGCATCCTCTCGCCCGAGGGCTGGCTGGGCACGGGCGATCAGGCCGAGATTGTGGATGGGCGCATCTACATCCGCGGCCGCATCAAGGAAATCATCGTCACCTCTACCGGCGAGAAAGTGCCCCCGGCCGACCTGGAACTGGCCGTGACCTCCGACCCGCTGTTTGAACAGGCCTTTGTGGTGGGCGAGAACCTGCCCTTCATTGCCTGCGTGGCGGTCGTCCACCCTGAAGAGTGGCAGCGTGTGGCGCGGGGCCTGGGGCTGGACCCGAAGGATGCCGCCAGCCTGGCCCACCCTGCCGTACAGCAGGAGGCATTGGCACGCATTGCCCGCCAAACGGCCGGTTTTGCGCGCTATGCCGTGCCCCGAGCGGTGCACCTGGTCACCGAGCCCTGGAGCATCGAGAACGGCATGATGACCCCCACCCTCAAGCTCAAGCGCGCCAACCTCTTGGCGCGCCATGCCGCCGCCATCGAGGCCATGTACCAGCGCCCAGGGGCACGTTGACAGCCTGTTGCGTTGCGTGCAGCACGCTGCGGGCCTGAAAACAATCGGAAACATCTGGCCGGATGGCTGTACCTGCCCTATGCTACGGACAGGTCAGCCATCCAACGCAGCAGCATGAAAACCGCAGAAAACCCCGTCGTGTACGGCATCGAAGACATTCTCACCAGCCTGTGCAACTCGGTCACCCGGGTGCTCAACAAGGCCACGCAGAGCGAAATCCACTACTCCGGCATGGTGCAGCGCATCACGCGCACCTGCCTCAAGCCGGACATCGGCTGCTTTGTGCTGTTCGACGGCGGGTTCTCGGGTTTGGTCATCATCAACTTCTCGGCCCAGGCAGCCATGGAGCTGTATTCCAAGTACATGCTGCACATGGGCATGGCGCGTGAAGACCTGGCGGGCTCGTTCACCGCCGACGAGGTGGGCAACGTCATGGGCGAACTGATGAACCAGGTCCTGGGCGACTTCACCAGCAAGGTGCACCGCGAGTTGCAAACCCACATCACCCAGAGCCAACCCAAGATGATGGCGCTGAACAAGCAGGTCCTGCTCAGCGTGGACGCGAACCTGGACCAGCCCGAAGCCCGGCGCGTGACGTTCTACACCGCGTCCAACCACCTTTTCTACCTGGAAATGGCGATTGACCGCACCGAGTTCATCAAGCTCTACGACTTTGCCCCCCAGGAAGCGCCCGATCCCGATGCCCTGATTGCGCAGGCGCACGAATTGGGTGCCCAAGCCGCGCCTGCTGCACCGGCAGCGCCCAGCGACACGGACGACCTGCTCAGGTCGCTGGGCATGTAGCTCACACCGCGCAGGCCTCTGCGCAGGTTTCGGGCTGCGTGGCGTACACGCTGCCAAAGCGGTTGGCCAGAAAATCGGTCAGCGCCACCTGTTCCTGCCCCACAAAGCCCTGCTGCGGCAGCTTCCCCTGGGCCACCAGATCCAGTGCGGCGCAAATGCCCGCGGCCGTGGTGCGCTGGATCGCGCTGAGGCGGTGCCCATCGACCTCGCAGCCCAGAATGCGCGAGGAATGCGATTCCTGCACCAGGCGGCCGCCCTGCACTCCGGTGCTGCTGGCGAACACCACGATCACGTCCTGCTCGGTGGTGGGAATGGCGGCCTCGAAAATCTCTTTCAGCAGATCGCGCCGCTCGCGCAAGCGCAGGTCGTTGAGCAGGAGCTTCAGGATGGCGCAATGCCCAGGGTAGCGAATGGACTTGTAGTCCACCTGGCGCGCACGGCCCGCCAGGGTTTCGGTCAGCGTGCCCAGGCCGCCCGAGGTGTTGAAGGCCTCGTACTCCACGCCGTCCAGCGCAAAGGTTTCCAACCCGTCGAGCGCGGCCACCGTGGTCTTCGCGCCGTCCACAATCGCCTCGCAAGGGTTGCAGTATTCGTTGATCAGGCCCTCGGTGCTCCACGTCAGGTTGTAGCGCAGCGCACCCTGGGGGTAGCGTGGCAGCGCGCCCACGCGCATACGCAGGCTGTGCAGCTCGTCGAAACGGCGCGCCAGGTCATTGCCCACAATGCCGATGAAGCCCGGCGCCAGGCCGCACTGCGGCATCAGCACGCTGCGTGCACCTTGGGCCAGGGCGCGAATGGCCTGGGTGCTGGGCACATCCTCGGTCAGGTCAAAGTAATGCACCCCGGCGCGCGCGCACAGGGTAGCCACACCCACGGCGCAGTGGAACGGCAATGCGTTGAGCACGGCAAAGCGCCCTTCGATGGCGCGCTGCAGTTCGGCATCGTCGCCCGTGGTGCAGGTGGCTACGCCCAGCGCCGCCACAGCGTGCAAGCGCAGCGGATCGCGATCGGCGACCAGTACCTCGTAGTCGCCGCTGCGCGACAGCAGCAGGGCCATGGCAAAGCCGATATGGCCTGCGCCCAGGATGGTGATGGAACGGCGGGGGGTGGTCATGGTGTGTCTCCTCGTTTTGTTGGATGGCGGCCGTCGTGCGGCCTTGGGAGATGCTAGGCCCTGGTGCTGTCAATGTGTAGCGTGCAATTCGGCGAATACGGATTTAATATTCGTCATTCCGACGAAATGGCCCGACACACCATGCACCCTACCCTGGATGAGACCGATCGCCAGCTTCTGAGCCTGCTGCAGACCAACGCCCGTGAGAGCACCGCCACCCTGGCAAGGCAATTGGGGCTGGCGCGCACCACCGTGGTGTCGCGCATCGCGCGGCTGGAGCGCGAAGGCGTGGTGGCGGGCTACGGTGTGCGCCTGGGCACGCGCATGGACCAGGCCACCGTGCGCGCCTGGTGCAGCCTCAGCGTACTGCCGCAATCGGCCCCCCAGGTGCTGCGCGCCCTGGCTGCCATGCCCGAGGTGGAGGAGGTGTCGGCCGTGAGCGGGCCGTTTGACTACCTGGCCTTTTTGCGCTGCCCCAGCCACGAGCGACTCGACGCCCTGCTCGACCAGATCGGCCAGACCGATGGCGTGCACCGCACACAAACCAGCATCGTGCTTAGCCGCAAGATTGACCGCCGCGGGATTGGGTAACACCCCCCTGTGGCGCCGCGCGCCTTCTCCCTGCTCTCGCAGCGCTGCGCGCTGCGGGCAGGGGGACGCCCCCAGCGTGGCGGGGCGGCCCTGGCGCGGGGGCTGTTGCGCAGGGAAGCGCCTATGCAGACGTTGTGTAACGCCCGGTAAACGCTCTATTTTTCATAGCTACTGACGCTTACTCAATAAGCGCTGGAGGCCAATTTCATTCAACATCAAATTGGTCTGCATTCTTGCCCTGGATGGGGGCATAGAACGCTTTGATGCGGGCCATATCGGCCTCTACGTCGCCCGTGGGCTCAAACAACGGCCCCAGGCCGCCCACCTTGCGGCCATAGTCCACAAATGCCAGCACGATGGGAACGCCTGCCTGCTGGGCGATGAAGTAAAAGCCCGTTTTCCAATGGCGCGTCTTCCCGCGCGTGCCTTCGGGCGGAATGATGAGCTGCATGGGCCCTTCGGCCTCGCGCATGGCCTGGGCCGAGCTGGCAACCAGCTTGTTGTTCTGGCTGCGGTTGACCGGAATGCCCCCCAGCCAGCGCATCAGCCCCCCGAACGGCGCGCGAAAGATGCTCTGCTTGCCCATCCAGTACACACGCAGATTCAGCACAAAGGCCAGCATCAGGGTGTAGGGCAGGTCCCAGTTGCTGGTGTGTGGTGCGGCAATCAGCACGCTCTTGGCCGCCTGCGGGGGCAGGCTGCCCTCCACCCTCCAGCCGCCGAGCCGTAGCAAGGCCATCGACAGGCTGCGCAGCAAGGTGTTGACAACAGGGGTATCAAAAATGGTGCGGTGGCGCATGGAAACAAGGGCTGTGCATGCACCAAGGGTGATCTTGATACTTCTTGCAACAAACGGGCGCGAGTGTATCAGTGCCACCCCGCCTCGCCCTGACATAGGCCAACAATGCCGCCCCCGTGCGTCTCAGCGTTAACCCTTACGAAGATATCTTAAATATTCTGCTAATATATTTAACAACGATCGACGATCCACCGTTTCACCCACCCACAGGAGTTCCATCCATGAGCACGACCCGCTGGCAAGGCATCTTCCCCGCCGTGACCACCAAGTTCCACCCCGATGAGCGCATCGACGCCGAAGGCACGGCCCGCCACATCGACTTCCAGATCCGCAACGGCATTCATGGCGTCGTCACCTGCGGCTCGCTGGGCGAGGCCAGCACGCTGTCGCTCGAAGAAAAGCTCGAAGTCGCGCGCATCGCGATGGAGGCCAGCGATGGCCGCGTGCCCGTGCTGGCCAACGTGTCGGAAACCAGCACCCGCGACGCGCTGCGCTACATCGACGCCGCCAACAAGCTCGGCGTGGCCGGCTACATGGTCATGCCCTCGGTCATCTACGTGGCCGACGCCCGCGAGGCCATGGCCAACGTGCGCGCCATGGCCAAGGCCGCGCAGCGCCCGCTGATGGTTTACAACAACCCCGTGGCCTACCGCGTGGACCTCAAGCCCGAGCACATGCTGGAGCTGGCCGACTGCGAGCAGGTCGTTGCCGTCAAGGAGAGCACGGGCGACATCCGCCGCGTGACCGACCTGCGCAACACCGTGGGCGACCGCTACCAGATCTTCTGCGGCGTGGATGACCTGGCCTATGAAGCCCTGGCCCTGGGCTGCGACGGCCTGGTGGCCGGCGTGGGCTGCGCCTTCCCGCGCGAAACCGTGGCGCTGTACGAGCTGATGAAGGCCGGCAAGTTCGCCGAGGCCCTGGCGCTGTACCAGTGGATGACGCCCATGCTGCACCTCGACGTGTCGAACAAGCTGGTGCAGAACCTCAAGCTCATCGACGCGCTGGTCGGCGTGGGCACCGAGCATGTGCGCCTGCCGCGCATGCCGCTGGTGGGTGCCGAACGCGAGTTCGTCACCGCCGTGGTGCAGAAGGCCCTGGCCAACCGCCCCGCCCAGTACCGTTCGGTCGCCTGACACCGCCACGGAGCCCAGCCATGCCCTCCTCCAGCCCCACCCCGGACAGCACGCCCGGCCATGGCTGGGCCCGCGGGATCCAGCGCGCCTCGGCCGCGATCCTGCGGGCCGAGCGCCTGGCCCTGATGGCACTCATGGGCCTGCTCGCGCTGATGATCCTGCTCAACGTCGCCACGCGCTATTCCGGCGTACCGATCTACTGGGTGGACGAAGCAGCGGTCTACCTCGTGGTGTGGCTGTGCTTCGTCGGCGCCTCCACCATGACGCGGCTGCGGCTGGACTTCGCCGTCACGCTGCTGACCGACGCCGTGGGCGAGCGCCATGCGCGCCGCCTCAAGGCGCTGTCCACCGCCTGCGTGTTCCTCTTTGGCTGCGCGCTGATCGCCATGTGCTGGGTGTGGATGGACCCCGTGGGCATCGCGCGCCACGGCTTCGACGCCCGCGAGTACGCGGCCGAAAGCTTCAACTTCCTCTACACCGAACGCACCCAGACCCTGAACTGGCCCACCTGGGTGGTGCAGCTCGTGCTGCCGCTGTTCGCGCTGTGCTTCACCCTCCATGCGGCGGCCAACCTTGTCGAGGACCTGGGCCTGCGGCCCCGCGCCGCCATCGCCGGCTTCGACCTCGGCAACGCCGAGGAAACCGTCAACTGAACCCGCACGGATCGACACCATGACCACTGGCCTGTTCTTCCTCGCCGTCATGCTGCTGGGCGTGCCCATCGGCGTGTGCCTGTGCCTCGCGGGCATCGTCTATATCTTCGCCACCGACGCCACGGTGCTGTTCCAGTCCTTTCCCTCGCAGATGTTCGGCGGCGTGGACAGCTACGGCCTGATCGCCATCCCGCTCTTCATCCTGATCGGCGAGATCATGGGCAGCGGCGGCATCACGCGCCGCCTGGTCGATCTGGCAATGGGCTTCGTCGGCGCCGTGCGCGGCGGCCTGGCCTATGTGAACGTGCTGGCCAACATGATGCTGGCCTCCATCATCGGCTCGGCCACGGCACAGGTGGCCATCATGTCCAAGATCATGGTGCCCGAGATGGAAAAGCAGGGCTACGACAAGACCTTCGCCGCCGGCGTCACGGTCTACGGCGGCATGCTCGGCCCCATCATCCCGCCCTCGGTGATGTTCGTGGTCTACAGCGTGCTGGCCCAGGTGGCCGTGGGCGACATGCTCATGGCGGGCATCCTGCCCGGCATCCTGCTGACGGTGCTGTTCTTCATCGTCATCGCCTGCATGGGGCTCGTCTACAACTACCCGCGCAGCGAGAAGAAGACACTGCGCGAGCGCGCCCGCACCATCGCGCTGGCCTCGCCCACGCTGCTCATTCCCATCGTCATCGTCGGCTCCATCCTCGCGGGCATCGCCAACCCGACCGAATCGGCCGCCGTGGGCGCCGTGGTCTCGGCGCTGGTGGGCCGGTTCGTGACGCGCGAACTGCGCTTTTCCATGCTGCCGCAGATCCTGCTGCGCTCGGCCGTGTACTCGGCCATCGTGCTGTTCCTGGTCGCGGCGGCCGCCGTGTTCTCCTGGCTGCTGATCTACGGCAAGGTGCCGCAGGCCGCCGCCGCCTGGATCCAGACCGTGGCCAAGGACCCGGTGAGCTTCCTGCTCATCACCAACGTGATCCTGCTGGTGATCGGCACCGTGATCGACGGCATCCCGGGCCTGATCATGACCGTGCCCATCCTGCTGCCCATCGCCACCGAGATCTACCACATCGACCCGCGCCACTTCGGCGTGGTGGTGGTGGTGAACCTGGTGCTGGGCCTGATGTCGCCCCCCGTGGGCCTGAGCTTCTTCGTCGCGGCGGCCGTGACGGGCGCCAAGCCCGGAAAGATGTTCCTCGTCACCCTGCCCTTCTTTCTGATCTGCTGCGCCGCGCTGGTGCTGCTGTCGCTGTTCCCCAGTCTCTCCCTCGGCCTCCTTGATTGATCCTCCCACCCACGAAAGGCATTGCACCATGAACCTGTCCCGCCGCCACTTCGTCCAGGCCAGCGCCGCGCTGGCTGCCCCCGCCTTCATCGGCCAGGCCCGCGCCCAGGCCAAGGAATTCCGCCTCGGGCTCATCACGCCCGCGGGCCATTCGTGGAACCGCGCCGCGCTGGCCTTCGGCGAGTCGCTCAAGAAGGAAACCGGCGGCCGCCTCTCGGCCACGGTGTTCCACTCGGGCCAGCTCGGCAACGAGGCCGCGATGATGCAGCAGCTGCAGACCGGCGCGCTGGACATGGGCTGGATCCAGGCCGCCGAGCTGGGCTCGCGCGTGGCCAGCATCGCCTCGATCAACGCGCCCTACCTGGTGCGCTCCACCACCGACGTGGCCCGGCTGGTGCGCCACGAGGCCGCGCTCAAGCTGCTCGACGTGCTGCCGCGCGAGACCGGCACCATCGGCCTGGGCTGGGGCATCACCGGCATGCGCGTGGTGTTCTCCACCCGCGAGATCGGCGGCACCAAGGACATCAAGGGCATGAAGCTGCGCATCAACCCCACGCCGGTGTACCGCGACTTCTACCAGCAGCTGGGCGCCGCGCCCACACCCATCCCCACGCCGCAGGTGTTCGACGCCATGGCCAACGGCCAGGTGGACGGGCTGGAGGCCGACATCGAGTTCTCGTGGAACCAGCGCTTCGACAAGGTGGCCAAGTCCATGCTGCAGATGAACGCGCTGTTCATGCCCTTCGCGCCGCTGGTCTCGGGCCGCGTCTGGCAAGGCCTGAGCGCCCCGGACCGCGAACTGATCCGGGGCCTGGTGCGCCAGTCGCTCGACGCGCAGATCCGCGACATCGTGACCACCGAGCTGGGTCTGATCGAGAAATTCAAGGCAGTTCCCTTCCCGATCAAGACCGAGCCCACCCTGGACGTGGCCGAGCTGGCGCGCGAGTTCGACAAGATCTGGTTGTCCAAGGCGCCGCAGATCGCCGAGTTGCGCAAGGTCGGCGCCGCCCTGTAACCACGCTCCCGTGGTCCGGGCACCGCCCGGGCCACGCCCCACCTTCCTACCGCATCGCCATGGACACCCGTACCTCTCCGCTCTCGCTGCTCAACGACCCTTCGCTCCTGAAAACCGATGGCCTCATCAACGGCCAGTGGATCAGCGGAGCCAGCCGCTTTGCCGTACACGACCCGGCCACCGGCGCCCTGCTGGCCAACGTGGCCAACCTGGGCCCCCAGGATGCCCAGGCCGCCATCGCCGCCGCCAACGCCGCCTGGCCTGCCTGGCGCGCCAAGACCGCCAAGGAGCGCTCCATCCTGCTGCGCAAGTGGTATGACCTGCTCATGCAGCATCAGGACGATCTGGGCCGCATCATGACCGCCGAGCAGGGCAAGCCCCTGCCCGAGGCCAAGGGCGAGGTGGCCTATGGCGCCAGCTTTGTCGAGTGGTTCGCCGAAGAGGCCAAGCGCGTCAATGGCGAGACCCTGCCGCAGTTCGACAACAACCGGCGCCTCTTGGTGCTCAAGCAGCCCATCGGTGTCTGCGCGGCCATCACGCCCTGGAATTTCCCGCTGGCCATGATCACGCGCAAGGTCGCCCCGGCCCTGGCCGCCGGCTGCCCGGTGGTCATCAAGCCGGCTGAGCTCACGCCGCTCACGGCCCTGGCCGCGGCCGAGCTGGCGGTGCGCGCGGGCATTCCCGCCGGTGTGCTCAATATGCTCTCGGCCGATGCCGCCAATTCCATTGCCATCGGCAAGGTGCTGTGCGAGAGCGATGTGGTGCGCCACATCAGCTTCACCGGCAGCACGGAGGTGGGCCGCATCCTCATGGCGCAGAGCGCGCCCACGGTCAAGAAGATGTCGCTGGAGCTCGGCGGCAATGCGCCTTTCATCGTGTTTGACGATGCCGATATCGACAGCGCTGTGGAAGGGGCCTTCGCCAGCAAGTACCGCAATGCCGGCCAGACCTGCGTGTGCTCCAACCGCTTCTATGTGCAGGAGGGTGTGTACGAGGAGTTCGTGCAGAAGTTCGCCGCCAAGGTCCGGACGGCCAAGGTGGGCAATGGCTTCGAGGAGGGCGTGAACCAGGGTCCGCTGATCGAGGAGGCCGCCCTGGAGAAGGTGCAGCGCCATGTGGAGGACGCCATTGCCAAGGGCGGCCAGGTGCTCACCGGCGGCAAGCGCCTGTCCTCCCTGGGTTCGGGCCAGTTCTACGAGCCCACGGTGGTGGCCGGTGCCACGCCCGACATGCTGTGCGCGCGCGAGGAGACCTTCGGCCCCTTCGCCCCGGTGTTCAAGTTCAAGACCGAGCAGGAGGCCATCGCCGCCGCGAACAACACCGAGTTCGGCCTGGCGAGCTATTTCTACAGCCGCGACGTGGGCCGCATCTTCCGCGTCAGCGAGGCGCTGGAGTACGGCATGGTGGGCATCAACGTGGGCATCCTGGCCACCGAGCATGTGCCCTTTGGCGGCGTCAAGCAGTCCGGCCTGGGCCGCGAGGGCTCCCACCATGGCATGGATGACTACGTCGAGATCAAGTACCTCTGCGTGGGCGATATCCTCCAGTAACAAACAGGCCGCTGGGGCGCGGCAGACATACGCCGAATTGATTACTTTGGATTTTTATTAATGCCACTGAAATCACGATCCGCTCTGGCAGACTCGCTGCGCGTGTTTTTCGCATTTGTCTGTACCCAGACAACTCCGCCCCCGGGCGCTGGGCTATCCGCCCGGCGCCCCTGGGTTCCCTCTCCATAACCCTTCCCGGAACCATCACCATGCAATTGTTCTCCCTGAAAACCACCCTGGTGGCCACTGCCGCCCTGGCCTGCGCCGCCTCCGCCCTGGCCCAGGAACAGATCGTCAAGATCGGCCACAGCGGCCCCCTCTCCGGCCCCAACACCTTTGCCGGGCGCGACAACGACAACGGCGTGCGCCTGGCGGTCGAAGAGCTCAATGCCCGCAAGATCAGCGTGGGTGGCAAGACGCTGAAGTTTGAAGTGGTTTCCGAGGACGACCAGTGCGACGCCAAGAC
>NZ_JAKVIJ010000010.1:0-168167 GCF_022760965.1 Simplicispira sedimenti | reverse complement strand
GGACGTGAGGGCGTCGTAGAACGCCAGGCGTTCGATCTCCTGGGCTGCGCGCTTGCGGTCGGTGATGTCGCGGGCCACGCCGAGCAGGCCCGTGGTGTTGCCGGCCAGGTCGCGGATGGGCGTGAGGATGGTCTCGAACCGGCCCTCGTAGCCGTCGTCGGCAAACACCAGCGTGTCCTCGATGACCAGCGGCTGCCAGGCCTGCAGGGCCTGCCGGTCGTGGCGACTGAAGTGCGCGGCGGCGGCAGGCAGCAGCAGGTCGGCGTCGGTGCGGCCCAGAATCTCGCGCTCGCTGCGCCCCATGAAGCGCTCGAACACCGGGTTGCAGGCCTGGTACACGCCCTGGGTGTTTTTCAGGAACACCATGTCCGGCATGGCCTTGAGCAGGCTGCTGAGCAGGGCTTTTTGCTGCAAGGCCTCGGCCTGTGCGTTCTTGAGTGCGGTCAGGTCATAGGCAAACAGCACGATGGAGCCGATGGAGCCATCGGCGGTGCGCTCGGGCACCAGGGTGGTGTGGCGAAAGCGCACCTCGCCATCGGGCCGGTCGATGCGGTTTTCAAACACCACCGTTTCGCCGCGGATGGCGCGCTCGAAATACGGTGCCATACGTTCCATGAGCGCCGGGGCGATGACCTCGGGCACGCGCTTTCCGATGATCTGATCGACTTCGGTATCCACCCACTGGGCCTGGGTCTGGTTGACGTAGAGGATCTCCAGGCCCAGCCCCAGCCGCGCCACGGCACCAGGCAGGTGGCGCAGCACGCCGGCCAGCTGGGTTTCGTAGGCACGGGCGGCGGCCTCGGCGCGAATCTGGCCGGTGATGTCGGTCAGCAGGCCGTCCCAGATCACCCTGTCCTCACCCAGCCTGCGCGGCGTGGCTGACAATCGGATCCAGCGCAACTCGCCGTCGGTGCGGTGGATGCGAAACTGCGTTTCCACCGTCTCCAGCGTGTGGTAGGAATGGTCCACCGACGCCTTGTAGGCAGGGAAGTCTTCCGGGTCGATCAGTCGGTAGAAGGCGCCAAAATCGGCCAGCAACTGCGCTGCCGTGAGCCCCGTCAAGCGCTCGATGCCCTCGCCCATGTAGGCAAAGTGGCGTCGCGCATCAGGCTCGCGCACGCTCTGGAACAGCACGCTGCCGGGCAGGTTGCGCCCCAGGGAATGCAAGCGGGCTTCGGCCTCGTGCAGACGTGCCTGCAGTTCGGCAATGGATTCGGGGTCGGTATGGGGGCCGGACATGGAGGTGCAGGGTACTCAAAGGCAAAACTGGGGCCGACCTTGGCTGACTATCTGCCAGGGCACCACTGTAACGCGCCACAACGGTGCGACCATCGGCGGGAACCCTATCTTGCATACAACCTGCGCCAAGTCCAGCGACCAGCGCCGCCTACAATCGCGCCATGCGCGCCGTTCACACCCTGATGCTGCTGGCCTTGGCCAGCGCCCCCGCCCTTGCTCAAAATACCAGTCAAAATGCCAATCAAGGCAATACAGACGGACGCGAGCAGCTATCAAAACAAGAGCAACCCGCCAACCGCCTGAACCAGCGCACCGAGCGCATCCGCGTGGAAGACGGTGGCAGCCGCATCGACGAGCTGCGCGTGGGCGGGCAGACACAGAGCATCACCGTGCAGCCCAAGGTGGGCACCTTGCCCGAATACGAGGTGCAGTCCTCCGACGGCGTGCGCAACCGTCCGCGCAACGGCGCCGAGTCCACCACCGGCGCACGCGTGTGGAACGTGATGAAGTTCTGACCCCCCGCGCCCCAGGCCGTGCGCGCAGGGCGCGCATCCAGGCCCCGCCCGCATTCCCGCCAGTTTCCTGATTTTTCTCCCCACCGATGGCCGTATTCACCCAAGTCTCCGAAGCCGAGGCAGGCAAACTCCTGAAAGCGCTCCAACTGGGCTCGCTGCACGCCCTGCGCGGCATCGAGGGCGGCATCGAGAACACCAACTACTTCGTCACCTGTGACGCGGGCGAGTTCGTGCTCACGCTGTTCGAGCGCCTGACCGCCGAGCAACTGCCGTTTTACCTGCACCTGATGAAGCACCTGGCGCACAAGGGCATCCCCGTGCCCGACCCGCGCGCCAACGCGGCAGGCGACATCCTGCACACCGTGTGCGGCAAGCCCGCCGCCGTGGTCAACCGCCTGGCGGGCCGCAGCCAACTCGCCCCCCAGGCTGTGCACTGCGCCGCCGTGGGCGACATGCTGGCACGCATGCACCTGGCCGGGCGCGACTACGAACGCCAGCAGCCCAACCTGCGTGGCCTGCCCTGGTGGAACGAAACCGTACCCGTGGTACTGCCGCACATCGACGCGGAAGCAGCGGCACTGCTGCGCGCCGAGCTGGCCTACCAGAACCATGTGGCCGCCGGCAGCAGCTACGCCGCGCTGCCACGCGGCCCGGTGCACGCCGACCTGTTCCGCGACAACGTGATGTTCGAGGGCGAACAGCTCACGGGCTTCTTCGACTTCTACTTTGCCGGTGTGGACACTTGGCTGTTCGACCTGGCGGTGTGCCTGAACGACTGGTGCATCGACCTGCCGACGGGCCACCACGACGCGCCGCGTGCCCGCGCCCTGCTGGACGCCTACCAGGCCGTGCGCCCCCTGACAGCCGCCGAGCGCGAGCTGCTGCCCGCCATGGCGCGCGCTGGGGCGCTGCGTTTCTGGATCTCGCGCCTGTGGGACTTCTACCTGCCGCGCGAAGCCGCCATGCTCACACCGCACGACCCCACGCACTTTGAACGCGTACTGCGCGAACGGGTACAGCACCCCGTCACACTGACCCCAGCCTGAACGCTTTACCATCCCCGCATGAAATTGCGCATTGTTCCCGCCCGCACCGGCCTGGACTGGGTCAAGGGCGGCATCTTCGTCTTCAGGCGCCAGCCGCTGGCCATGGCGGCGCTGTTCTTCATGTCGATGGCGGCCATGTCCCTGCTGTCGCTGTTTCCGCTCATCGGCCCGGCGCTCGCGCTGGCGCTGCTGCCCTCGGTCACGCTGGCCATGATGGTGGCCTCGGCCGAAGCCATGCAGGGGCGCTTTCCCACGCCCGACGTGCTGCTGGTGGCCTTTCGCACCGGCAAGGAGCGGTTGCGCCACATGCTGCAACTGGGCGCGCTGTACGCCGTGGGGTTTTTGCTGGTGATCGGTCTGTCGGCCCTTGTCGATGGGGGCCAGTTCGCCCTGGTGTACCTGGGCCGCGCCGAGCTGACCGAGGACATCGTGCAAAGCAGCAGCTTCCAGGCGGCCATGTGGCTGTCCATGGTGCTGTACCTGCCCCTGTCGCTGCTGTTCTGGCATGCGCCAGGGCTGGTGCACTGGCACGGGGTGCCACCCGTCAAGAGCCTGTTCTTCAGCCTGGTGGCCTGCGTGCGCAATATGGGCGCTTTCGTGGTCTATGGGCTGGGTTGGCTGGGGGTGTTTGCCCTCGGCGGCCTGGTCACCAGCCTGCTGGCGGGTTTGCTGGGTGGCTCGCTGGGCGCGATCAGTGGCATCATGGTGGGGCTGGCGATGGTCATGGCCACCATGTTGTTTGGCTCCATCGTCTTCACGTTCCGAGACTGCTTCGAGCCCCCTGGGCGCAGCGCAGAAAGGCCTGACGATGAAGAACGCCCCGCACCCCCTCGCCCGCCCGGCGGGCCTGCCGAGCACGACTGACCCCGCAGCGCCCCGCCACGGACGCGCGCCGCTCCTACCCTACCTGCCCACCAACCTGCGCCGCCGCCTGCTGCAGGCCGCGCTGGCCGGGCCCGCGCTGCCCTGGTGGCATGGCGCCTGGGCGCAGGCCAGCGCCAGCCGCGTGGTGGAACTCCGCGGCGATGTGCGGCGCAACGGGCAAGCACTCACCGCCCAGGGCAGCGTGGCGGCGGGCGACCGCATCGACACTGGCCCAGGCGCCAGCGCCGTGTTCACCGTGGGCGACAGTGCCTACCTGGTGCGTGAGAACACCCGCCTGGAATTGCAGGGCGAGACCCCGCTGACCGTGCGCGTGCTGCGCCTGCTCAGCGGTGCCGTGGCCAGCGTGTGGAGCAAGGGCGCAGACCGGCAGCTCGTCACGCCCACGCTGACCGCTGGCATCCGCGGCACAGGCGTGTATGCCGAGGTGTGGGCGCAGCAGGACTTTCGCAGCTACTTCTGCAACTGCTACGGCAGCGTGGACCTGAATGCCGGTGGCGAGCAATTGCGCAGTGAGTCGGAGTACCACCAGTCCTTCTGGGCCGAAGCGCATCCGAAGGAGGGACGGCGGCTCCTCCCTGCCGAAGCCATCAACCACACCGACGAGGAAATGGAAATGCTGGCGGCCCTGGTCCAGCAACGCACGGCCTGGCAAATCACGGGCCGCAAGGGCAGCAGGGACGGCAGCGGCAAGCAAAGCCCCTATGGTGGCTACAGGACGCCCCAAACGCGCACCCCACCAGCACCACAACCGGCGCCCGAGCCCCACTACAGCCCCAATTGACAACGCCCTTGCAGGCCACAGCCTGCAAGGGCGCAAGAAGCGTGCAACGCACCTGCACACCGGCAGGTGCGACACGCTGTCAGCCGCGATCAGCTACCCACACGGCCGCCGTCGTTCTTGGTGATGACGATGGTGGCCGAGCGCGGACGCTTGCCCGCGCCGTAGCCTGCATTGGCGGGCCACTGGCTGGTGTACTTGGCCGGGTCGCCAATGTCGGCCATCTTGGTGCCTTCGCCGGGGTGCTGGATGTTGACGAACAGCGCCTTGCCGTCGGGCGTTTCGGCAATGCCGGTGATCTCGCAGTCCTTGGGGCCGACCAGGAAGCGCTTGAGCGTATCGGCCGTAGGCGCCTTGCCCACGTAGGTGTCCACCGCCAGGGTGCTGCCATCTGCCTTGGTGTAGTTCAGCGTCTTCTTGGCGCCGTCGCCCACCTTGCCGGGCAGGGCCGCCAGCATCATGCAGTTGGTCACATCGGTGTAGGCGCCGTCGTCGGTCTGCACCCACAGGATGCCCGTGGCGCGGCTGAAGGCCAGGCCGTCGGGGCTGGAGAAGTCCTGGTCGCCCGTCAGGCTGGAAAGGTTGACCTTGGAGCCATCGGCATCGGCCTGGGCGCCAAAGGCGTACACGTCCCAGGTGAAGCTGGTGGCGGCGGAGCCGGCGGCGCCTTCCTTCATGCGCACGATGTGGCCGTTGGGATTGCCCTTTTGCGCGCTGGTGCCCTTCATGTCGGTGTAGGCACGCGGGTTGGCGGCGTCGGGGGCCAACTGGCTGCTGCCGCTCGGGTCCACGCTGCGGTTGCTGTTGTTGGTCAGCGTGTAGTAGATCTCGCCATTGGCGGGGTTGACCGAGCACCACTCGGGGCGGTCCATCTTGGTGGCACCCACGGCGTCGGCGGCCAGGCGGGCATTCACGCACACGTCGGCCTGGTCGGCGAAGGCATAGCCTGCATAGCCCTTGATCTGGGCGTTGTTGATGTTCAGTTCCACCCACTCGCCCGTGCCGTCGGCCTTGAAGCGGGCCACGTAGAGCTTGCCGGAGTCCAGGTACTTGTCGCCCACGGCCAGGGCGTCGGCGGCAGTGGCGTCGGCAGCGCTCCAGGCGGCAGCGCTGACCCACTTGTAGATGTACTCGTTGCGCGCATCGTCACCCATGTACACGGCCAGCGGCTGGCCTGCCACGGCGTTGCCAAAGGCGGCGCTCTCGTGCGCAAAGCGGCCCAGGCCGGTGCGCTTCTTGGCCTTGCGGGCCTTGTTGTAGGGGTCGATCTCGACGATGAAGCCCTGGGCGTTCATCTCGTTGCGGTAGTCGTCGCTGCCGTCGGCGGAGGCGCCGGTCTTGCTGTTGTTCCAGCGCAGGTACTTGTCGTCGGCGCCGCCCGTCTCCCAGCCATGGCGCGATGCGGCCCCCTGCGGGCGACCGTAACGCTTGAGCGCGGTGACGCTCTTGTCGTTGCCGCGCGCGGCATCGTCGGTGGCGCTGCGGAAGAAGTAGCCGTTCCAGTTCTCCTCGCCCGTCAGCAGCGTGCCCCAGGGCGTCTTGCCGGTGCCGCAGTTGTTGAGCGTGCCGCGCGTGCGCGTGCCGTCGGTGGAATACTTGGTGACCATCAGCGCATTGCCGCGTGCGGGGCCAGACAGGTCGATGTCCGTCAGTGTGGTGATGCGGAAGTTGAAGGCCGAGTCCTGCACATAGGCCCATTTGCCTGCGGTCTTGCGCATTTCCACCACCGACACGCCGTGGATGGCCAGCTCCTTGTCCACCTCCGACGCGGGGCGCGGCAGCGTGCTGGTGCCGCCGTTGGCGTGCAGGAAGAAGGACGAGAGCTTCTCGTCGGTCGTCGCCTCGTGGTTCATGCCCAGCAGGCCACGGTCCACGGAGCTGTCGTTGCGCTTGCCGTCGGCGCCCAGGCCGAACCACTCCATGCCGTCGTGGTGGTCTCCGGCGCGCTTGTCGTAGTCGGTGTCGGTACCGTCGTTCTTGTACCCGGCCACACCAGCCTGCAGCGGATCACCCAGCGCATACACCACGCTGGCGGTGTAGCCCGCAGGAATCACCAGCTTGTCGGCCAGGCTCTTGCCCACGGCCGTGAAGCCCAACAGCTTCTCTGCGGGGACCACGGGGTCGTCGCTGCCTCCGCAGGCGCTCAGGCTGAAGGCGCCCAGCACGGCCGTGCCCGCCGTGGCCACGCCACCGCGCAGCAAGCCACGTCGCGACAGGCGTGCGCCCAGCACCGAGTCAAACGTGGGGTTGGCAGAGGTGTTGGAGTTCTCTTCGTCAAAGTCGTAGGCTTGCGTGGGTTCGCCGCGGTGGGTCATGGATCGTCCTCAGAGGGGTTGGTTGACAAACCCGCAGAGCGTAGGTAACGACCATGACGGCGCCATGAAGCAAGCGTGACGTATCCATGACAGCGCGCAGCGCCAGGCGATCAGGCCGTGGCGCCAGCGGCTAATCCACCACCGTGAGCTTGGCCACCGACAGCGCCAGCCACTTGGTGCCGTGGCGTGCAAAGGCGACCTGGGCACGGGCGTCGTCGCCCTGGCCTTCGATGGCCAGCACCTTGCCTTCGCCAAACTTGGTGTGAAACACGGCCAGGCCCACGCGCAGGCCGTGCGCCGGGGGCGCTTTCTGTACCGGTACGGGGGGGCTGGCAAAGGTTTCGGTTTTGAAGCCAAATTGGCCTCTAGCGCCCGTGGAATAAGCGTTATCAGCTCCTGTTTTAGGAGCAAAAGAACCAAAGCCCTGTTGCTTGGGCGTGATCCACTTGAGGCATTCCTCGGGCAGTTCGTCGAAGAAGCGGCTGCGCACGTTGTAGCGCGTCTGGCCATGCAGCAGCCGGGTTTGCGAGTGGCTGAGGTACAGGCGTTTGCGGGCGCGGGTGATGGCCACGTACATCAGGCGGCGCTCTTCTTCGAGGCCGTCGCGGTCTGAGGCGGCGTTGTCGTGCGGGAACAGGCCTTCTTCCAGCCCACCGATGAACACCGCGTCAAACTCCAGGCCCTTGCTGGCGTGCACGGTCATGAGCTGCACGGCGTCCTGCCCGGCCTGGGCCTGGTTGTCGCCCGCCTCCAGCGCGGCGTGCGTGAGGAAGGCCACCAGGGGCGAAAGGGTTTCGCCGGTGTCGGCGTCGATGATGCCGCCGGAGCCGGTGGGCTTGAGCGGCTCGTCCAGCACCGGCGCATTCGGGTCCAGCCCCTGGCTGGCCGGGCTTTGTGTGAGCGGCTGGCCGTGCTCGTCCAGCGGCAGGGCCACGGCATCGCGGCCAAAGCCTTCCTGCGTGACGAAGCTCTCGGCAGCGTTGACGAGTTCCTCCAGGTTCTCGATGCGGTCCTGGCCTTCGCGGTCGGTACGGAAGTGCGCGATCAGGCCACTGGATTCGAGCATCTGCTCGATGATGCTGCGCAGCGACAGGCCCTGGGTCTGTTCACGCAGCACGTCGATCAGCGCGACAAAGGCCTTGAAGTTGGTGCCCGCCTTGCCGGGCACGGCGCTCACGGCGTCGTGCAGCGAGCAGCCCGAGGCACGGGCCGCGTCCTGCAGCACCTCGATGCTGCGCGCGCCAATGCCGCGCGGCGGAAAGTTGACCACGCGCAGAAAGCTGGTGTCGTCGTTGGGGTTCTCCAGCAGGCGCAGGTAGGCCAGCGCGTGCTTGATTTCGGCGCGCTCAAAGAAGCGCAGGCCGCCGTACACGCGGTAGGGCACGGCGGCGTTGAAGAGGGCCGATTCGATGACCCGGCTTTGCGCGTTGCTGCGGTAGAGCACGGCAATCTCCTTGCGCTCCAGGCCGTCGCTCTTCACCAGTTGCCGGATCTCATCGACCATCCACTGCGCCTCGGCCAGGTCGGTGCTGGCCTCGTACACGCGCACGGGCTCGCCCGCGCCCTGCGTGGTGCGCAGGCTCTTGCCCAGGCGGCGGCAGTTGTGGCTGATGAGCTGGTTGGCCGAGTCGAGGATGTTGCTGTAGCTGCGGTAGTTCTGCTCCAGCTTGATCTGGTGCTGCACATCGAACTCGCGCACAAAGTCGGCCATGTTGCCCACGCGCGCACCGCGAAAGGCGTAAATGCTCTGGTCGTCATCGCCCACGGCCATGACGCTGGCGTGCGTGTGCAGCTGGCCATCGACCACGTCGCCCGCCATCTGCTTGAGCCACAGGTACTGCAGGCGGTTGGTGTCCTGGAACTCATCGACCAGGATGTGGCGAAAGCGCCGCTGGTAGTGCGCGCGCAGGGGGTCGTTGCCCTGCAGCAGCTCGTAGCTGCGCAGCATCAGCTCGCCGAAATCGACCACGCCTTCGCGCTGGCATTGGGCCTCGTACAGCTCGTACAGCTCGACCTTCTTGCGGCTGTCGCTGTCGTGCGCGGGCACGTCGCGCGGGCGCAGGCCTTCTTCCTTGCAGTTGGCGATGAAGTACTGCAGTTGCTTGGGTGGAAAACGCTCCTCATCCACGTTGAACTGCTTGCACAGGCGCTTGATGGCCGAGAGCTGGTCCTGCGTGTCCAGGATCTGGAAGGCCTGCGGAAGGCCCGCCGCCTGGTGGTGCGCGCGCAGCAGGCGGTTGCACAGGCCGTGGAAGGTGCCGATCCACATGCCGCGCACGTTGACCGGCAGCATGGCTGTGAGGCGGGCCACCATTTCCTTGGCCGCCTTGTTGGTGAAGGTGACAGCCAGCAGGCCACCGGGCGTGGCCTGGCCGGTCGAGAGCAGCCAGGCAATGCGCGTGGTGAGCACGCGCGTCTTTCCCGAGCCGGCCCCCGCCAGGATGAGCGCATGGCCCGCGGGCAAGGTGACGGCGGCCAGCTGTTCGGGGTTCAGGTGGGCCAGCAGGGGCTGGCTGGCAGCGGTGCCGCCAGGGTCTGCGCCAGCAGCGGTGTGCGCCGTGCGCGAAAACAGGTCTTGTGGGAACATCCGGCCATTGTAGAAAGGGCCTCTTCCATGCCTGCCTGGCTCTCCCATGCCCTGCCCGTGGGGTGGGCGCTATGCGCGCTGCCCCTGGCCGCGCAAACGCTGTGTTCCAGCACCGGGGCAACGCCCCCGCTGGCCTTGTTCGAGCGCTTCACCCGCGCCGATTGCCTGGCCTGCTGGCAGGACGCCACAACACCCGCGCCAGGGGCCAGCGCCCTGGTGCTGGACTGGATTGTTCCCGGCGCCCTGGGTGACGAAGCCCCCATGGCCGCCGCCGCAGTACCCGAGGCGCTGGACCGGTTGCAAATCCTGCAGCGGCCGCTGCCCCCGGAGCGCGACATACACACGGCGCCCATCGAGCCCTGGGCCGGGCTGCGGCTGCGTGTGGGCCGGGGCCCCGAAGTGAATGGCTATGTGGGTGCGACCCTGTCGCTGGAGTCCCGCTCCGCAGTGCAAGGCCCCTGGAGCTACCACCTGCTGCTGGTGCAGGCCGTGGCACAGGGCACCGAGGGATCCCCCATGCCACGCCATGTGGTGCGCAACGCCGTCCAGGGGCGCTGGACTGCGGACAACGCCCTGCCCACCTCCAGGCGCCCGCACTGGATCGAAGTGCGCCCCATGCGCCTGCCCGAAGGCGCCGACCCCGCCCTGTTCTACACCGTGGGCTGGGTGCAGGACCGCAGCGGCCGGATGGTGGTTGCCGCACGGTCGGTATGCCATTGAGTGCATCCGAACGCCGGGGCGGGTAGAATCAGTCACCGGGCCCAAGTTTCTTGTCGCCCGGTTTTTTGTGCCCGCGCACAGCGGGGTTCGGTGCAGGCTGCCACGCCTGTACCCGCACGACCGGTCTGCAAGCCAAGCGCCCCACGCCGCCCAAAATCCTTTGGCGGCGACCTTTTCAAAGGAGCTTGGAACCTCATGGAAATCTTCGACTACGACAACATCCTGCTGCTGCCGCGCAAGTGCCGCGTGGAGAGCCGCTCGGAATGCGACGCCAGTGTGCAATTCGGCCCGCGCCGCTTTCGGCTGCCGGTGGTGCCCGCCAACATGAAGACGGTGGTGGACGAGCGCATCTGCGCCTGGATGGCCGCCAACGACTACTTCTACGTGATGCACCGGTTCGATCTGGACAACGTGCAGTTTGTGCGCGACATGCACGCCCAGGGCTGCTATGCGTCGATCTCGCTGGGCGTGAAGGCACCCGACTACGCCACCGTGGACCGCCTCAAGGCCGAAGGTCTGGTGCCCGAATACATCACCATCGACATCGCCCACGGCCACGCCGACAGCGTCAAGGCCATGATCGGCTACCTCAAGCAGCACCTGCCGGCGTCGTTTGTGATTGCAGGCAACGTGGCCACGCCCGAGGCCGTGATCGACCTGGAGAACTGGGGCGCCGACGCCACCAAGGTGGGCGTGGGCCCGGGCAAGGTGTGCATCACCAAGCTCAAGACGGGCTTTGGCACCGGCGGCTGGCAACTCAGCGCGCTCAAGTGGTGCGCGCGCGTGGCCACCAAGCCCATCGTGGCCGACGGCGGCATCCGCAGCCATGGCGATATTGCCAAGAGCATCCGCTTTGGCGCCACCATGGTGATGATCGGCTCGCTGTTTGCAGGGCACGAGGAATCGCCCGGCAAGACCGTGGAAGTGGATGGCGAGCTGTTCAAGGAGTACTACGGCTCGGCCAGCGACTTCAACAAGGGCGAGTACAAGCATGTGGAAGGCAAGCGCATTCTGGAGCCGATCAAGGGCAAGCTCGCCAGCACGCTGATCGAGATGGAGCAGGACGTGCAAAGCTCCATCAGCTATGCCGGCGGCACCAAGCTCATGGACATCCGCAAGGTGAACTACGTGATCCTGGGCGGTGACAACGCGGGTGAACACCTGCTGATGTAAGCCCCGCTTTACACGGCATCAGACCCGTCAGCCTGTTGACAGGCAACTGACACCAGGTGACAGCGCCAGCTCAGCACTCCGCTGTATCCTCGAATCACCTCAAGGAGAAGCAATGAAAGTCGCTGTGTTGGGTATTGGGCTCATGGGCTACCGCATGACACAACGCCTGCTGGAAGCGGGGCACGAAGTCCATGTCTGGAACCGCACGCATGAGCGCGCCCTGCCGCTGGCAGACCTGGGGGCCACGGTCCACGCCAGCGCACCGCAGGCCGCCGCAGCCGCCGAATGCGTGATCACCATGCTGGAAAACGGCCCCGTGGTCGGCGAGGTGCTGTTCGACCTGGGCACGGCGCAGGCCATGGCAGCGGGCACGCTGGTGATCGACATGTCCTCCATCCGCCCCTCCGAGGCCCGCGACCATGCGGCCCGCCTGGGGGAGCGCGGTGTGGCGCATCTGGATGCGCCCGTTTCCGGCGGCACCGTGGGTGCAGAACAAGGTACGCTGGCCATCATGGCCGGAGGCCGCCTGCAAGACTACCAGCGCGCGCTGCCGCTGTTTTCCGCCCTGGGCCGCCCCACGCATGTGGGCCCACACGGTGCCGGGCAAATGGCCAAGCTGGCCAACCAGATGATCGTGGGCATCACCATCGGTGCCGTGGCCGAGGCCTTGCTGTTTGCCGCCAAGGGCGGCGCCGACATGGCCAAGGTGCGCGAAGCCATCCAGGGCGGATTTGCCGACAGCCGCATCCTGCAATTGCACGGCCAGCGCATGGTGGAGCGCGACTTCACCCCTCACGGACGTCTGAGCGTACAACTCAAGGACATGCGCAACGCCCTGGCCACCGCCCAGGAAATTGGCTTTGATGCGCCCATCACACAGTTGTTTGAAGCCCTCTACGCCGCAGGAGACGAGCACGGCCTGGGGGGGCTTGACCACAGCGGCCTGTTCGTGGAATTGGCCAGTCGCAACGCAATGCAATAAACAAAGCGTACTTTCTTTCACACCACCAAAAAATAGTGCATAATTGCGTTCTTCGTTGATTACGGCGAAACGCAGTGGGTTCTTAGCTCAGTTGGTAGAGCAGCGGACTCTTAATCCGTAGGTCGAGTGTTCGAGTCACTCAGGACCCACCACTCATTCAAGGGCTTGGCTTGCGCCAAGCCCTTTTGCATTGGGCCTTTGAACGACAATGCAACATTCGAAGTCCCCCGCTGGTCAGCACAACTCGATCCCATGAACCCCCAAGCCGATCAACTCTGGCGCGCCCCACGTTGGGCCCTGGCGATACTGCTGGCCGTGCTGGGCATGCTGGGGCCGTTTTCCATTGACACCTACCTGCCCGCCTTCACGGGCATTGCGCAGGCGTTGCAGGCCAGCCCGGTGCAGATGCAACAGACGCTCTCGGCGTATCTGTTCGGGTTTGCCTTCATGAATCTGTTCCACGGAGCACTGTCCGACAGCTTTGGGCGCAGGCCCGTGATTCTGTGGGGCATTGCCATGTTCACCGTGGCTTCCGCAGGCTGCGCGATGTCGCAGAGCATCGGACAGTTGGTGTTCTTCCGGGCACTGCAGGGTTTTTCCACAGGAGCGGGGATTGTCGTGTCGCGCGCGGTGATCCGGGACATGTTTCCGCCCTCACAGGCGCAGAAGGTCATGAGCCAGGTGACCATCTACTTTGGCGTGGCGCCAGCCGTGGCACCCATTGTGGGGGGGTGGCTTTACGTGCATGCGGGCTGGCACAGCATCTTCTGGTTCCTGACCGGTGTGGGCGTGCTGTTGTGGGTGGCCAATGCACGGCTGCTGCCCGAAACACTGCATGCAGACCACCGCCAGTCCTTCCATATCCGGCATTTGATGCAAGGGTATTGGCAGCTTGGCTCCAGCCCACGCTTTCTGTTGCTGGCGCTGGCCAGCGGGGTGCCGTTCAATGGCATGTTCCTGTACGTGCTGGCAGCACCAGCATTTCTGGGTACACACCTGGCACTTGCGCCCACGCAGTTCTTCTGGTTCTTTGTGCTCACCATCTCGGGCATCATGGCCGGGGCCTGGCTCAGCGGGCGCCTGGCCGGACGGATTGCACCCCAGCGGCAGATTCGCATGGGCTTTGTGGTGATGCTGGTGGTGTCGGTGCTGAACCTGCTGGCCAACCTGCTTCTGGTACCCCATGTGTCGTGGGCACTGATTCCGATTGCCGTGTTCGCCTTTGGCTGGGCACTGATGGTGCCCGTGGTCACGTTGCTGGTGCTGGACCTGCACCCCGAGCGGCGCGGGATGGCTTCTTCGCTTCAGGCCTGCATCGGTTCCGCTGCCAATGGGTTGGTGGCCGGGGTGGTCGTGCCGCTGGTGATGCACTCAACCCGGCTGCTGGCAGCGACTTCCCTGGCCATGATGGCCGTGGGCCTGGTGGCCTGGGTGCTGCTGCGCAGACGTTGGCCCGACACGGGCCAGCACATCACCGCGCATTGAGGCCGCGGCTCAGTTGATGGGTACCGGGCGGCGCCGGTTCAGCGCGTGCTCCTGGTAGAAGCGTTTCTTCTCCTGGTACATGCCCTGATCGGCGCGCTGCAAGGCTTCGTCGAGTTGATCGCCCGCATGGCAGGTGGCACGGCCCATGGCTAGGCTGAGAGGCTGGCCAGGATAGAACTGGTTGTTCATTTCCACCATTTGTTCGATGCGCTCCTGCGCCGCCACGGCGCCGCGCTCATCCACACCGCCCAGCAACACGATGAATTCATCCCCTCCCACACGAGCGGCGCAGTGGGCGGAGTCCACCGCCTTGGCCAGCACCTCGCCCGCGCGCCGCAGCATGGCATCGCCCACTGCATGGCCTTGCTCATCATTGATGATCTTGAGGCCGTTGAGGTCAATGGCAATGACGCTCAGCGGCCAGGGCCCCTTGCGCCGGAAACGGTTGAGCTCTTCCACATAGAACGCCCGGTTGCGCAACTGCGTGAGCACGTCGTGCTTGCCCAGGTATTCCAGGTAGGCCTCGGCCTGTTTGCGCGCCGTGATGTCCACCAAGGACAACAGCACCAAGCCCCAGTCGCCCTCGTGCCCCGCCATCACGGCAAACTGCATGTGGATGTACACCGTATCGCCCGACAGGGCGTAATTGATCACCTCGCGCTGCTGCACCAGCTTGCCGTCCCACAGGTCCTGCAACTGCTCGGCAAAGGAGTCGTGCATCTCACCACGGAACACGCGTGAGATCTGATTGAGCAATTCGGCCTTGCTCTGGGCACCGAACATCTGCAGCGTCTGCTGGTTCACGTCGATGACACGGATCTCCTTCATGCAGCGGGTAACGAATTCCGGATGCACCTTGATGAAGGTCTTGAAGTCGCGGATGCCCTGATGGCGCACCTCATCCATGAGGCGCTTGATGACACTGAAGTCCTCCACCCACAGCGACACAGGGGAATGCTCGAACAAACCGCGCGCATAGCGCTCGCTGCGCTGCAACTGGCCGGCCGCCTGGACCTGGGGCGTGACGTCTTCCAGCGACACCAGTACGCGGCTCCAGGTGTCTTCATGCCCCGGCAATATGCGGCCGCGAATGCGCACATCCAGCCTGCGGCGGTCCAGAGCGTAGTTCACGGTTTGGTTGGAAAACTCCAGCACCCCCGACCACAGCAATTCCAGCTCGTGTACAACCTGTTCATGCATGTCATCGCGGAACACCTGAGCCAGGTTGCTCAGAAGCTCTTCCTGGCTGTGCGCGGCAAACAGCTCCAGCGTGCGCTGATTGACGCGCAGCACCCGCAGGCTGGCGGTGCATTGGCGCAGCCGGTCCGGGTCTGCCGCGAGATGCTCCCTCAAATCCGTCACGCCTTGCGCGCGCCAGACATCGAACAACTGGCGCAGCGCGCTGTAGTCCTCCAGCCAGAGCGACACCGGCGCCAGCGCAAACATGTGTTCGAAATCGGCGCTCGACGAAACAGATGGAACCACGGTCATTGCCCTCCTGGGAGCTATTGTGCTGTGAGTCCAGGATAAGGGCGGTGCCCAGATGCAAAAAGACCCCGCGAGGAGGTCTTTTTGTACGGGGGAACCCTAAAGATCAGGGGCGTGCCGAGCGCTTGCGCGGTTCGTAGGGCGCAAAGGGTTTGCCTGCACCACCGGCCTTGGCATGGGCCGGGCGCTGCGGCGCAAACCCATCGGCGCGGCGGGGAGCCGGGCCACTGCGTTGCTGCAGATCACCAAAGCCGGGCTTGCGGCCATAGCCTTCGCCGTCACGGCGGGGCGCAGGGCCACCACGGCCATGGCGTGCGTCACGCTCATCACGGCCGCCAAAGCCACCTTGGGGGGCTGCACGTCGGTCGCCATAAGCATTGCCACGGCTGGGCGCGTTGCCAAAGCGGCGCTCGCCGCGACCACCACGGCCGGCAAAATCACCACCCTGGGGGGGGCGCTGCACAGGCTCCAGGCCCGGCACCACAGCGGTCTTGAGGCGCTGCCGGCTGTAGCCTTCGATGTCGAAGATCTTGCGACGGTCACGGAACTCGGCAAAGGTCACGGCCAGACCGTCACGGCCTGCACGGCCGGTGCGACCGATGCGGTGGGTGTAGTCCTCGGCCTTCATGGGCAGGCCGAAATTGAACACGTGGGTAATGGTGGGCACATCAATGCCGCGTGCGGCCACGTCGGTAGCCACCAGAATTTGCACCTGCCCGTTGCGCAGCGCCATCAGGCGGCGGTTGCGCAGGCCTTGGCTCAAGGCACCATGCAGTGCCACCGCCGAAAAGCCCGCTTGCTGCAGGTCGGCAGCCAGTTCGTCGCATTCGATCTGCGTGCTGGCAAACACGATGGCCTGGTTGATGGTCGTGTCGCGCAGCCAATGGTCGAGCAAACGGCGCTTGTGCTGAGGATTGTCGGCCCAGTAGAGCACCTGCTGGATGTTGGCGTGCTTTTCCTGGGGCGTGTCGATCTGCACCTTCTGCACGTTGCTGCCGCCGTCGTGCATCACGCGCATGGCGAGTTGCTGGATGCGCGGCGCAAAGGTGGCGCTGAACATCATGGTCTGCTTGCGTGCACTGGTCAGGTGGTTGATCTCGGCCAGATCGTCCGAGAAGCCCAGGTCCAGCATACGGTCGGCCTCGTCCACCACAAGGAACTGCACCTTGTCGAGCTGGATCTGCTGCGAGCGCTGCAGATCGAGCAGGCGCCCCGGCGTGGCCACCACGAGGTCGGCATTCTGCAGCTTGGCGATCTGCAACTGGTAAGGCATGCCGCCCACCACGTTGGCAATACGCAGGCCCTTGCAATGCTTGACCAGGTCAATAGCATCGTGCGCCACCTGCTGGGCGAGTTCACGCGTGGGGCACAGCACCAGTGCACCGGGAACGGCGGGCTGGAAGTTGCGCGGGTGTGTGGGGTTCTTGCGGCGGGCGCGCTTTGGGGGCGCTTCGCCGCGCGCAGCTGCCTCGGCGGCCAGGCGGTCGAATTCAGCACGCGCCTGGGCGTCGGCCTGGGCCTTCTGGTCGAGCAAGGTGTGCAGCACGGGCAGCAGGAACGCAGCCGTCTTGCCGCTGCCGGTCTGGCTGGAAACCATCAGGTCAATGTAGCGCCCGCCCTGGGCCTGTGCGCCCATGGCCAGCGGAACAGCCTTGCGCTGCACGGCGGTGGGCTGGGTATAGCCCAGGTCGGCCACGGCCTGCACCAGTTCGGGGGCCAGGCCCAGTTCAATGAAGCCGTTGGGTTCGGCGCTCACGCCCTGTGCCAGATCGGCGGTATCGGGGGTGGCAATGTCGGAAACAATGGAATCGGCAGGCGCAAAGTCGCCCAGCCCTTGGAGGGAGTCGGTCATGGTTTTCTCACACGAAAACGCCGCAGGCGCTTTCCTGCGGTGGCTTCGTTTGATGGTTACAAAACATCATCCATCAAACGAAACCTGGGGCCGCAGCGGTCGGCCCAGGCGGGCATTGTTTGCAAGGCGCCAGGCTATGGTTTGCGCTGGCGTGCAGGGCCCGGTGTGTGAAGGGAGATGCACAATTTGCCGCACTCAATGTGTGGCAAGCCTGCGATTATTGCACGAACTGGGGTTTTCCCGCAAGTAGTGGGTTATTCGTGTCCAGGCACCGCCAGAAAATGCTTGCGGTAGTGCACCAGTTCCTCAATGGATTCATGCACATCGGCCAACGCCGTGTGCTTCTGCGCCTTCTTGAAGCTGCTGTAGACATCGGGTTTCCAGCGCCTGGCCAGCTCCTTGAGGGTGCTGACATCCACGTTGCGGTAGTGAAAGAAGGCTTCCAGCTTGGGCATGTAGCGCGCCAGAAAACGGCGATCCTGCCCAATGCTGTTGCCACACAGCGGCACCTTGGCCTTGGGCACGTACTGCGCGAGGAAGGCAATGAGCTGTCTCTCGGCCTCTGCCTCGGTCAGCGTGGAGGCCTTGACCTTGTCGATCAGGCCGCTTCTGCCGTGCGTGCCTTTGTTCCAGGCGTCCATCTTGCCCAGCAGCTCGTCGGACTGGTGGATGACCAGCACCGGCCCTTCGATGCGCACATCCAGATGCGGACTGGTGACGACGACGGCGATCTCCAGGATGCGTTCGACTTCGGGGTTCAGGCCGGTCATTTCGCAGTCGAGCCAGACGAGGTTCTGGTCCGATTTGGCCAGCACGGGAGCAGCAGGGGCAAGGGTTTCAGACATGGGCGCGATTGTCGCCGATGGCCTACACTCGCGCCTCATGCCTGCAGACGCCCCCGTTTCTCTCTCTCCTTCGCTGGCCCTGACGCTGGCCTTTGTCGCGGCGCTGGTGGCCGGGCTGCTGCTCAAGCTGTGGCTGCAGTCGCGCCAGATCCGCCACGTCATGCGCCACCGCCATGCGGTGCCCGAAATCTTTGCCCAGCACGTGCCGCTGGCCGCACACCAGAAGGCCGCCGATTACACCGTGGCCAAGGCCCGCCTGGGCCTGGTGGAAATGGCGCTGGGCTCCGCCGTGCTGCTGGGCTGGACGTTGCTGGGCGGCCTGGACACCCTGCACCAGGCGCTGCTCGCCTGGCTGGGCGGCGGCATGGTGCAGCAACTGGCGCTGCTGGCGGCATTTGCCCTCATCAACGGCGTGATCGACCTGCCCCTGACGCTTTACCAGACCTTTGTGCTGGAGCAGCGCTATGGCTTCAACCAGATGACCTTGCGCCTGTGGTTGGCCGACCTGGCCAAGTCGCTGCTGCTGGGTGCGCTGATCGGGCTGCCGATCGCTGCGGCGGTGCTGTGGCTCATGGGCAGCGCGGGCGGCCTGTGGTGGCTGTGGGCCTGGGGCCTGTGGATGGGGTTCAACCTGCTGCTGATGGTGGTGTACCCCGTCTTCATTGCCCCGCTGTTCAACAAGTTTGAGCCACTGGCGGACGCGTCGCTCACGGCCCGCGTCACCGCACTGATGCAGCGCTGCGGCTTCCAGGCCAAGGGCCTGTTCGTGATGGATGGCAGCCGCCGCAGCGCCCATGCCAACGCTTACTTCACCGGGTTGGGCAGCGCCAAACGCGTGGTGTTTTTCGACACCCTGCTCAAGCAGCTCTCGCCCGCCGAGGTGGAAGCCGTACTGGCGCACGAGCTGGGGCACTTCCACCACCGCCACATCGTGCAACGCATGGTGATGATGTTTGTCCTGAGCCTGGCAGGCTTTGCGCTGCTGGGCTGGCTGTCGGCACAGCCCTGGTTCTACGCAGGCCTGGGTGTGCGCCCCAGCCTGGGGCTGCTGGTGCCCGGCGCTCCCAGCGCACCGCACGACGCGCTGGCGCTGCTGCTGTTCATGTTGGTGGTACCGGTGTTCACGGTGTTCCTCTCGCCCTTGTTTGCACAGCTCTCGCGCCGCCACGAGTTCCAGGCCGACGCCTACGCCATGGCGCAGGCCAGCGGCGCGGATCTGGCCTCGGCCCTGCTCAAGCTGTACGAGGACAATGCCTCCACGCTCACGCCCGACCCGCTGTTCGTGAAATTCCACTACTCGCACCCCCCCGCCAGCGAGCGGCTGGCGCGCATGCCCTCCCCCACTACCGCATGACATCCATGTTGAAGCAAAAAGACTGGTCCACGCAGGCGCGACGCGCGCTGACAGCTCCTGAATTGGTAGCAAAACTCGCTCAGATGGATGGCTGGCAACTGCATGGCGACGGTGCCGATGTGGCCATCACCAAAACCTTCCGGTTCGACGACTACCACGAGACCATGGCCTTTGTGAACGCAGTGGCCTTCATCGCCCACACGCAGGACCACCACCCCGACCTGTCCGTGCACTACAACCGTTGCGTGGTGCGCTTCAACACCCACGACGTGGGCGGCATCTCCGACACCGACATCGACTGCGCCCAGCGCGTGGATGCGCTGCTGACTGCCTGAAGGCCGCAGCGCCATGGCCACGCACAACGCACAACAAGAAGGCCTGGTGGTCGCCACCCATGGCCGCCACTGCGTGGTGGAAACCGGCGATGGTCAGCAACGCATCTGCCACCCGCGCGGCAAAAAAAGCCAGGCCGTGGTGGGCGACCGCGTGCGCTGGCAGGGAGCGGCACCGGGCCAGGGCGAGGAAGGCACCATCGAGAAGGTGCTGGAGCGGCGCAATCTGTTCTACCGCCAGGACGAGATCCGCACCAAGTCGTTTGCGGCCAACATCGACCAGGTGCTGATCCTGATCGCCGCCGAGCCGGTGTTTTCCGAAAGCCAGCTCGCACGCGCCCTCATTGCCGCCGAGGCCGCCCACATCCAGCCGCTGATTGCACTGAACAAGCGCGACCTCACCGAACCCTTCGCCCGCGCCTGGGAACGCCTGGCCCCCTACCGCCGCATGGGCGGCGCCCACCCCTATGAGGTGCTGGCACTGGGCCTGGCCCAGGCCGATGCCGCAGACCGCGCTACGCTGCAGCGCTGCCTGCAGGGCAAGGCCACTCTGGTGCTGGGGCCCTCGGGTTCGGGCAAGAGCACGCTGATCAACCTGCTGGTGCCCGGCGCGCAGGTGCAGACCGGGGAGATCTCCCAAGCACTCAATTCCGGCAAGCACACCACCACGGCCACGCGCTGGTACTGGGTGGACCGCACCAACGGCACGGCACTGATCGACTCGCCGGGTTTCCAGGAATTCGGCCTGCACCACATTGCGCCCACGCAACTGGCGGCCTGCATGCCCGACATTGCCGCCCACGCCAGCGACTGCCGCTTCTACAACTGCACGCATCTGCACGAGCCGGGCTGCGGGGTGATTTTTGCGGTCGAAAATGCCGAAAACGCCGACGGAATAAGCGCGAACCGCTACAAAATCTATAGCGACCTGTTTGCCGAACTATCACAGACGCGGTACTGACCCCAGCGCTGCCGCTTTCACCCCAGCAGGTTCGCCATGGTCAACAGGGCGAGCAGCAGCATCCACACCACCACCGAGCGCCACACCAGGCCCACCACGCTGCGCAGGTGGCCCACCTCGGCCTCTCGACCGGGGGTGCTTTCGCTTTCGCCGATGGCCGCATCCACCTGGAAGCCTTGGGTGGACAAGGGCTGCATGCGCGCCTTGAGCGCCTCGCCACCCAGGCGCACGTTGATGGCACCCGAGGTGGCCGCAAGGATCACACCGTCGTTGTCGTTGGGAAAGCGCTGCGCATGGAAGCGCCAGCCTTCGATGGCCTCCTCGAAGCTGCCCACCACGGCAAAGCACAGCGCCGTCAGGCGGGCAGGCACCCAGTCGATGGCGGTCCAGGCCTGGGCGGTGGCCTGGCGCAGTGCCGGGCTGGCGCGCTGCAGGGTTTCGTCCCCCCGGTCGGCCCAGTAGCGCGAGACGAACTCGGCCATGCGGTAGAGCACCGCACCCGTGGGGCCCAGGCCCAGCGCGGCCAGCACGGATGTCCAGGCCAGCACGCCAAACATGTGACGGTGCGCGGCCAGCACGGAATATTCGATGACATGGCGCACCACCTCGCTGCGCGGCAGGTCCCCCACATCCACCTGCTGCCAGTCGGCCAGACGCTCGCGGGCGCGGGCTTCGTCCCCCATTTCCAGCGCATCGCGGATGCCCGTGAAATGGTGGCTGAACTGGCGAAAGCCCAGGGTGATGTAAAGCACGGCAACGCTCCACAGTACCGCCACAGGCCAGCCCACCCACCACATCAGCGCCCAGTGCACAGTCAGCACGAAGAGGGGCGGCACCAGCACCGCCAGCCCCCAGGCCACCCAGCCGTGGTGCGGGCCGCCTGCGTCAAAGTTGCGGCTGACCGACAGTGCCCAGGCACGCAGGCCACCGTGGATCGGGTTGCTGCGTGCCAGCGGGCGCGCCTGCTCGATCAGCAAGGCAAACAGGATGGCGAAGAAACTCATGGCCCCGGATCATACCGGCCCCCTGCGACGGTCGGTCTTTGGTGCCAACGGGGTTCGATTTCTGCGCTGCTTCCTTTGACGCCACGCATCGGTCACGTCCCATAAACCATCACGCGCCAGGCCAGCGGCCACCGCGCAAGGGCCGCCCCGCCGCGCTGGTGGCGTCCCCCTGCCCGCAGCGCGCAGCGATGCGAGAGCGGGGGGAAGCCGCGCAGCGGCTCAGGGGGGTGCCCCCTTATCCACCTGCGCTCATGAACCGGTAAAAGTTGCGCAGCATGCCCGCCGTCGCGCCCCAAATGAAACGCTGGGTGCCTTCGTCGTCGTAGGGCATGGAAAACCATTCACGCCGCACGCCTTCCCAGACCACGGCGTGGCGCTGGTGGTGGGCGGGGTTGAGCAGAAAGGCCAGCGGCACCTCGAACACGGCCGCCACTTCGTAGGGGTTGGGCTGCAGCGTGAAGCCGGGCTGCACCAGCGCCACCACCGGCGTGATGATGAAGGCAGAACCCGTGCGGTAGATGGGCAGAGCGCCCAGCACCTCGACATAGCGGCGCTCCAGGCCCACTTCCTCGTGCGCCTCGCGCAATGCGGTGTCGGCCGGGCTGACGTCTTCCGGGTCGGCCTTGCCGCCGGGAAAGGCAATCTGCCCCGAATGCGTGGACAAGTGGGCCGTGCGTTCGGTGAGCAGCACCGTGGGCTGGTCGCGCTGCACGATGGGCACCAGCACGGCGGCATGGGCAGGTGCACGGTCGGAAAAGCGGCGCTCGGACGTCAGCTCAGGCTCCCAGACCGGAGGGGCGCCAAAGCGTGCACGCAGGGCCTGGGGCGTTTGCTGATGCACAGGCACGGGAGGCAGGTGGGCATCGATGCCCTCCACCGGAACGCTGCGCGGATCGAAGTCGGGCAAGCGCGCAGTGTCTGGTTGGCTGCGGGGGGAAGGCGTCGTGCTCATGCTCAGAGGATGTCACAAAACAAAAAGCCGCTGCGGGCAATTGCCAGCAGCGGCCTGTCAAACCAGCGTGAGGAGACCTTACGCGTTGGCTCCGTCCGTGGTCTTGACACGGGAAGGCAGCTTTTCCTTGATACGTGCAGACTTGCCGCTGCGGTCGCGCAGGTAGTACAGCTTGGCACGGCGCACATCGCCGCGACGCTTGACTTCGATCTTGGCGATCAGCGGGCTGTAGGTCTGGAAGGTACGTTCCACGCCTTCGCCGCTGGAGATCTTGCGCACGGTGAAAGCGCTGTTGATGCCGCGGTTGCGCTTGGCGATGACCACGCCTTCGTAGGCCTGCACGCGCTTGCGGTTGCCTTCAACGACGTTCACGCTGACGATGACGGTGTCGCCGGGGCTGAAGTCAGGAATGGTTTTACCGAGGCGGGCGATTTCTTCCGCTTCGAGGATCTGGATCAGGTTCATGCTTGCATCCTAACGATCTTGCCCGCGCCAGAATTGGCTTTGTCAGGACGGACCTGTGTGCCTTGCACCCTTGCAAGGCGGCCGGGTAGAGGATCGAAAAGCCTTTGATTATAACCGTTCGGCAAGATCATCCAAAACCCGCTGGTCCTGGGCGCTCAGGCGCCCTGCCGCTCGCGCTGCAGCGATCAGGTCGGGGCGGTGCTGGGCCGTCAACCGCAGGCGCTGCGCGCGGCGCCACAGTTCGATGTGGGCATGGTGGCCCGAGAGCAGTGCGCCAGGCACGCTGCGGCCTTCCCATACCTCGGGCCGGGTGTAGTGCGGGCAGTCGAGCAGGCCGTCGAGCTGCGGATTGAAGCTGTCGAGCTGGTGGCTGCCCTCGTCGCCCAGCACGCCGGGCTGCAGGCGCGCCACGGCGTCCAGCAGCGCCAGCGCAGCGATCTCGCCGCCCGAGAGCACGAAGTCGCCCAGGCTGATTTGCACATCCACCTCGGCATCGATGAAGCGCTGGTCTATGCCCTCGTAACGCCCGCACAGCAAAATGGCGCCGCTGCCGACGGACCACTGCGCCACCGCGCCATGGTCCAGGCGCTGGCCAATGGGCGAAAACAGCACCAGCGGCGCCCGTGTCGCGACCGCCTCGACACGATCGGCACGGATGGCGGCAAGGCAGCGTGCCAGCGGCTCGGCCATCATCACCATGCCGGGGCCACCGCCAAAGGGGCGGTCGTCCACGCGGCGGTAGTTGCCTTCGGCATGGTCGCGCGGGTTCCACAGGCGCACATCGACCTGGCCCGAAGCGAACGCACGGCGCGTCACGCCGCTGGCCATGAAAGGAGCGAACAGCTCGGGAAACAGGGTGATGATGTCAAAGCGCATGGGACCTTCAGTAGTCCGGCTGCCAGTCCACGGTGATGCGTCGGCCAGCCAGATCCACCTGATCCACAAAGGCAGCAACGAAGGGAATCATGCGCTCGATGGGCTTGTCGCCCTGTTCCTGCTGGAGCACCAGCACAGTCTGCGGGCCGGTGGAGAGCAGGTCGCGCACCTCGCCCAGGGAGACACCTTCACGGTTGATGACTTCCAGACCGATCAGATCGACCCAGTAGTACTCGCCGTCCTGCGCTGCCGGGAAATCCGTGCGCGAAAGAAAGATGCGCGCGCCGCGCAGCAGCTCGGCCGCGTTGCGGTCCGCCACGTTCTGGGCGTGGGCCACCACGCTGTCGGAATGCTCACGCACCTGGCGGATGTCCAGCATGGCCGTGCCGCTGAAGGTGCGCGCGCCCTTTTCCGAAGGCTGAAGGTACCAGCGCCGGGCCGCGAACAAGGCCTGTGGCTGTGCGCTGTGGGGCAGCACCTTGAACCAACCCTTGACGCCCCAGGCGTCCCCGATGCGCCCGACCTCGATGGCATCGGACGGGAGTTCTGTGGCGGCGAGAGGAAAGGCAGTGATCATGGCAAGGCAATGAAAAAAGGCGGGTTCCGTCAGTGGGGCACCGACGCAACCCGCCCTATCGGGACCGTGTGGACTCAGGCCAGTTTCTTGGCAGCCACCTTGATCAGGCGCTCCACGGCGGGAGACGGCTGGGCGCCCACGCCTTGCCAGTAGGCCAGGCGGTCCTGGGCCACGCGCAGGCCTTCTTCGGATTCCTTGGCCAGGGGGTTGTAGAAGCCCAGGCGCTCGATGAAGCGGCCATCACGGCGCTCGCGCTTGTCGGCCACGACGATGTGATAGAACGGACGGGCCTTGGCGCCGCCGCGGGAGAGTCGAATAACGACCATGATTTATCCTTCGGGTGGTGGGCCAGGCGCACAATGCCAGGCCACATGTATTCACAGCGTTTGAGACACGCGACATGGCCACCCGGCCAGCGACACGCTGCAAAGCCGCTGATTATATCTTCTTTACCCTTCATGCTACAGATCCGCCCGAGTCAGGACGGCGATATTGCCGCCATCACCACCATCTACGCCCACCATGTGCTGCACGGCACAGGCACATTCGAGATCGATCCCCCCACCGAAGCCGACATGGCCCAGCGCCGCGCCGATGTGCTGGCACGCGGTCTGCCCTGGCTGGTGGCCGAACGCGATGGCCAGGTGCTGGGCTTTGCCTATGCCAACTGGTTCAAACCCCGCCCGGCCTACCGCTTCACGGCCGAAGACTCCATCTACGTGGCCGATACCGCACGCGGCAGCGGCGTGGGCCGGGCACTGCTGCAGGCGCTGGTGGAGCAGGCACAGGCCGATGGTCTGCGCAAGCTCATCGCCGTGATTGGAGATTCGGCCAACGCAGGCTCCATCGGGCTGCACCGTGCCTTGGGCTTTACCGAGGTCGGCGTACTGCGTGCCATGGGCTGGAAGCATGGCGCCTGGCGCGACATCGTGCTGATGGAAAAACCCCTGGGCGCCGCAGACAGCATCGCACCCGAATAATGGGCCCATGAAAAGCAAAACCACGGCCGCATGGTTGGCCTTCGTTGGGGGGCCGCTGGGCCTGCACCGCTTCTATCTCCATGGATTCTGGGATCTGCCCGGCTGGCTGCTGCCGGTGCCTACGGCCCTGGGTCTGTACGGCATCGAGCGGGTGCAGCAGCATGGGCAGGACGACCACCTGAGCTGGCTGCTCATCCCCCTGCTGGGCTTTACCTTTGCGGGCTGCGCCCTGCGCGCCATTCTGTATGCGCTCACTCCACCCGAGCGCTGGAACGCCCGGTTCAACCCAGGGGCGGAATCAGACACCCCCGCAGGGCACACGCACTGGGGCACCATTGGTGCGATTGTGGCCTCCCTGATGGTGGGGACCGGGGTGCTGATGGCCAGCCTGGCGTTCAGCTTTCAGCGCTATTTCGAATACCAGATCGAGGAAGCGCGCAAAATATCCCAGCCGAGCCAAGCTCCCATAGAAAAATAGCACGCAGCGCTTGTATATCAAGCGCTGCGTGCTACTATTTTTATAGCAATCTCAGTAGAGCTGCAAACTCACCCAGTAAGCCACCGCGGCCACAAAGGCGCTGGCCGGAATCGTCAGAATCCAGGCCCAGACGATGTTGCCCGCCACACCCCAGCGCACGGCGCTGGCGCGCTGCGTGGAGCCCACACCCACGATCGCACCGGTGATGGTGTGCGTGGTGGACACCGGGATGCCCAGCATGGTGGCCAGAAACAGCGTCATGGCGCCCCCCGTTTCGGCGCAGAAGCCGCCCACGGGCTTGAGCTTGGTGATCTTCTGACCCATGGTCTTGACGATGCGCCAGCCACCAAACATGGTGCCCAGACCGATGGCGGCGTAGCACACCACAATGGTCCAGGTGGGCGGAGACGAATCGGTGGCAGAGGTATAGCCCGTGGCGATCAGCAGCAGCCAGATGATGCCGATGGTCTTTTGTGCATCATTGCCGCCATGGCCCAGGCTGTAGGCACCCGCCGAGAGCAGCTGCAGGCGGCGGAACCACTTGTCCACGCTGCTGGGGCGGGTGCGGCGGAACAGCCAGGCCACGGCCACCATCATCAGCGAGCCCAGCGTAAAGCCCAGCAGCGGCGAGACAAAGATGAAGGCCACAGTCTTGAGAATACCCTTGGCGATGAGTGCGCTGGCACCCGCCTTGGCAATGACTGCGCCCACGATGCCACCGATCAGCGCGTGCGAGGAACTGCTGGGAATGCCGTAATACCAGGTGATCACGTTCCAGGTGATGGCACCCACCAGCGCACCAAAGACCACATGCGTATCGACCACCCCAGGCTCGACGATGCCCTTGCCAATGGTCGCCGCCACACTGAGGTGAAAGACAAAGATGGCGATGAAGTTGAAAAACGCGGCGAACACCACGGCCTGACCGGGGCGCAACACGCCGGTCGAAACGACGGTGGCGATGGAGTTGGCCGCGTCGTGAAACCCGTTCATGAAGTCGAACACGACGGCCAGCGCCACCAGCAGCACCACGACCCACAGGGCAGTTTGTACGGTATCCATGGAAATGAACCGCTCGCGCCGGGGAATCAGGAATTTTCGAGGACGATGCCCTCGATCACGTTGGCCACATCCTCGCACTTGTCGGTGATGGTCTCGAGCAACTCGTAGATGGCCTTGAGCTTGATGAGTTCGCGCACGTCCTCTTCCTCCCGGAACAGCTTGCTCATGGCGCTGCGCAACACGCGGTCGGCATCACTCTCCAGCCGATCGATTTCTTCACAGGTCTTGAGGGCGGCCTCGGCAGTGGCCGGATCGGCCAGCTTGCTGAGCAGCTTGACGGCATCACGCAGGCGCTCGCAGCACTTGACGCTCAGCTCCGTCAGACGCGTGATTTCCTCCGTCATGTTGCGCACGTCGTAAAGGCTCATGGTCTCGGCCGAGTCCTGGATCAGGTCGGCCACATCGTCCATGGTGTTGATCAGCGAATGGATCTGCTCGCGGTCGATGGGCGTGATGAAGGTCTTGTGGATGGCACGGCTGACCTCCTGCGTCACACGGTCCGCAGAGCGCTCGGCGTTGTCCACGTCCTGGGCGTACTTGTCACGCAGGTGCGGTTCGTTGTAGTTGGAAACGAGCTGCGAAAACGCACGCGCCGCTTCGACGATGCGGTCAGCGTGCTGGTTGAACAATTCGAAGAAATTGCCTTCGCGTGGCAAGAGCTTGCCAAAAAGCATGGGAACTCCCGGTGGAACAGGTAATTTTTGAAGAAAATGTAACCAGATGGTGACAATTTCGTGAATCGGTCGAGTTTAACCGCTGTGGTGCACCACGCGGGTGCAGACCCTCCAGGCTATGACTTGCCTCAAGCACCCCGAAAAATGAAGTACACCGCCCCCACCATGCACAAGCCCGCCCAGAGGTAGTCCCATTTGAGGGGCTGGTTGAGGTAGAACACCGCAAAGGGGACAAACACCGTCAGGGTGATGACTTCCTGCAGGATCTTGAGCTGCCCGACGTTGAACTGGGTGTACCCGATGCGATTGGCCGGAACCTGCAACAGGTACTCGAACAGCGCAATACCCCAGCTCACCAGGGCCGCCACGTACCAGGGTGCCGTGGCCAGGTTCTTGAGATGCCCGTACCAGGCAAAGGTCATGAACACATTGCTGGCCACCAGCAGCAGAACGGTCTGCAGCGAAATGGGCAGGGACTGGAGCAGTGTCATCATGGCACAAATACCAATGAAAAAGGCCTGAATGGCAATACCATCAAGCGCTAGCAGCTATGAATAGTATAGCAATCAGGCCCTGTGCAGCGCAGCCCAGGCCCCTGCGGGTACTGGGTGCGTGCAAGCAAATCACTCGCCCAGGTAGGCGGCGCGCACCTTGGGGTCGCTCAGCAGCTCCTGGCCAGGACCGGTCATGGTGATCAGGCCGGACTCCATCACGTAGCCGCGGTCGGCGATGGCCAGCGCGCGGCTGGCGTTCTGCTCGACCAGCACGATGGTCACGCCCAGGGCGTACACGTCGCGCACCACCTCGAAGATCTTGTCCACCATGATGGGCGACAGGCCCATGGAGGGCTCGTCCAGCAGCAGCACCTTGGGCTGGCTCATCAGCGCGCGACCCATGGCCAGCATCTGCTGTTCGCCACCCGACATGGTGCCGGCCAGCTGGTCCTTGCGCTCGCGCAGGCGCGGGAAGATGGTGAACATCTTCTCGATGTCGGCCAGGATGCCGGCCTTGTCGCTGCGCGTGTAGGCGCCCATCTGCAGGTTCTCGGTGATGGTCATGCGCGCGAACACGCCGCGGCCTTCCGGCACCATCACGAGCCCCTTCTTGACCAGATCCCAGGCGCCCTTGCCCCGGATGCTCTCGCCCAGGTACTCGATGTCGCCGTCGTTCATCGGCAGCGTGCCGGTGATGGCCTTCATGGTGGTGGTCTTGCCGGCGCCGTTGGAGCCGATCAGCGACACCAGCTCGCCTTCGCGCACTTCAAAGTCCACGCCCTTGACGGCCTGGATACCGCCGTAGGCCACCTTCAGGCCCTTGACCTTCAGCAATACGTTCGTCTTTTCGGCCATGCTCAGTGTCCTCCGGTGCCCAGATAGGCCTCAATCACTTTTTCGTTCTTCTGCACATCGGCGGGCGTGCCTTCGGCGATCTGCTTGCCGTAGTCGAGCACCGTCACGCGGTCGCACAGGCCCATCACCAGCTTCACGTCATGTTCGATCAGCAGGATGGTGCGGTTGTCCTTGCGAATCTGGTCGATCAGCTCGCGCAGCTGCACTTTCTCGGTGGCATTCATGCCGGCAGCCGGCTCGTCCAGCGCGATGAGCTGCGGGTCGGTGGCCAAGGCGCGGGCGATTTCCAGGCGGCGCTGGTCGCCGTAGCTCAGCGTGCGCGCCTTGAAGTCGGCAAACTTGCCAATGCCCACGTAGTCCAGCAGCTCCTGCGCCCGACGGCGGATGGCGGCCTCTTCGTCCTTGAAACCCTTGGTGCGCAGGATGGCACCCAGCAGGCCCGAGCCCGTGCGAATGTGGCGCCCCACCATCACGTTCTCCAGCGCCGTCATATCGGCAAACAGGCGGATGTTCTGGAAGGTGCGGGCAATGCCCGCCTTGGCCACTTCGTGCACGGCCGTCGGCTCGTAGGGCTTGCCTGCCAGCTCAAAGGTGCCGCTGTCGGGCGTGTACAAGCCGGTGATCACGTTGAAGAATGTGGTCTTGCCCGCGCCGTTGGGACCGATCAGGCCATAGACCTGACCACGCTGGATGGTGATGCCCACGTCGGACAGGGCCTGCAAGCCGCCGAAGCGCTTGGAAATGCCGGCGACCTTCAGCACCACGTTGTTGTTTTGTTCTGCCATGTTCAAACTCTCTGCGCTGGGTTCAGGTCTTCTGCGTCAGGCTCTTGCCGTGCTCGGGTGCGGGCCACAGGCCACGCGGACGCAGCAGCATCACGATGATCATGGCCAGCGCGATGAGGAGCTGGCGCAGGATGGCGGCGTCCAGGCGGCCATCGGTCATGGCCTGCAGCGGACCAGCCACGTAGCGCAGCACTTCGGGCAGGGCCGACAGCAGCACGGCGCCCAGGATCACGCCCGGCAGGTGGCCGATACCGCCCAACACCACCATGGCGACGATCATCACGGATTCCATCAGACTGAAGGATTCGGGCGAGACGAAGCCCTGAAAGGCACCGAACATGGCACCCGACACACCACCGAACGAAGCGCCCATGGCAAAGGCCAGCAGCTTCATGTTGCGGGTGTTGATGCCCATGGCCTTGGCGGCGATTTCGTCCTCGCGGATGGCCATCCAGGCGCGGCCGATGCGCGAATCCTGCAGGCGGTAGCAGATCACGATGGAGATCAGCACCAGCGCCAGGAACAGGTAGTAATACAGCGTGACGGAGTTGATGTCGAACCCGAACAGCTCCAGGCGCTTGCCCAGGTCCAGGCCGAAAATCTGCACCGAGTCGATCTGGCCAATGCCCTTGGGGCCGTTGGTCAGGTTCACGGGGTGGTCCAGGTTGTTCAGGAAGATGCGGATGATCTCGCCGAAGCCCAGCGTCACGATGGCCAGGTAGTCACCACGCAGCTTGAGCGTGGGCGCCCCCAGCAAGGCCCCAAAGAACGCCGCCAACACCGCCGCCAGTGGTATCACCAGCCACAGTGAGGTATGAAGACCGTTGGGGAACATGGCCGCAAACGCGGCGAAATTGTCCGCCAGGTGGGGCGAAGCCATCAGGCCAAACAGGTAGGCGCCCACGGCGTAGAACGCCACATAGCCCAGGTCCAGCAGGCCGGCGTAGCCCACCACGATGTTCAGGCCCAGGGCCAGCAGCACATACAGCAGTGCGATGTCGGCGATGCGCACCCAGGCGTTGCCGAAGGATTGCAGGAGGAGCGGCAGCACCAGCAGTGCAATGCCACCCAGGATCCAGTTGACTTTGGTGTTCTTCATGGTGTGGTGCTCCTCAGGCGCGATCCGCCACACGCTCACCCAGCAGGCCCGAGGGGCGCAGCGTCAGGATGATGATGAGCACGATGAACGCGAAGATGTCGGTGTAGTGGCTGCCCAGCAGGCCGCCCGTCAGGGTGCCGATGTAGCCCGAGCCGATGGCTTCGATCAGGCCCAGAAGGATGCCGCCGACCACGGCACCGGCGAGGTTGCCGATACCACCGAACACGGCTGCCGTGAAGGCCTTCAGGCCTGGCAGGAAGCCCATGGTGTGCTGCGCCGTACCGTAGTTGGACGCATACATGATGCCGGCGATGGCGGCCAGAACGGCACCAATGATGAAGGTGGCCGAGATCACCATGTCGGGCTTGACGCCCATGAGCGCCGCCACACGGGGGTTTTCTGCCGTGGCGCGCATGGCGCGGCCCAGGTTGGTGTGATTGACCAAATACATCAGCGAGGCCAGGGCCACCGCCGTCACGCCCAGGATCAGCACCTGGGTGGGCGTGATGTAAGCGCCGCCGATCTCGAACGGGGTCGAGGACAGCAGCGTGGGATAAGGTTTGTAGTTGGGCTTCCAGATGATCATGGCCAGCGTCTGCAGCAGGATGGACATGCCGATGGCCGTGATCAGGGGAGCCAGGCGCGGACTGCTGCGCAAGGGCTTGTAGGCGACCTTCTCGATCGTGAAGTTCAGGGTTGCTGCCACCACACACGCGATGAGCGTGGCCAAGAGCAGGATGACCCAGCCAGGCGCTCCGGGCATGGCCCCTTGCATCAGGCCGATGCAGCTCCAGCTGGTCAGTGCACCGATCATGAGCACCTCGCCGTGGGCGAAGTTGATCAGTTGAATGATGCCGTACACCATGGTGTAGCCCAAGGCTATCAAGGCGTACATGCTGCCGAGAACCAGACCGTTGATGATCTGCTGCAGCAAAATTTCCATAACAGAAGTCCTTCGTTTGTGACGGGATCCCGGATTGGTGGCACCAGGATTGGTACAGCCTTTTGGGCCCGCCTGCCATCTAGCAAAAAACCCGCCGGAGATTCAGCCATGCGGGTTTGGTGGACGCGATTGTAGCGACTTGCATCAGAGCGGCCCTCCCCCCTCCCGGAGGGGTTTTCCCTTGGGTTGACGCCGTATCAGTCAGCTTCTGTCTGCATAAGAAATCGCGATATAACGCCGTTTTCAGGCTGCGCCCTTATTTCATGCCCGTCTCATTCTTGGGCAAATGCGTGACGTCAACGGCCGCTTGGGCATTTCGCTGACGCAACTCTTCGAGCTTGTCTGCAATGCGGATCTCCAGTCCGCGCTGCACCGGCTGATAGAAGCCAGGCGCAGCCATCCCCTCGGGCAGGTAGGTTTCGCCAGCGGCAAAGCCGCCTTCCTCGTCGTGCGCGTAGCGGTAGCCCTTGCCGTAGTCCAGCTGCTTCATGAGCTGGGTGGGCGCGTTGCGCAGGTGCATGGGCACGGGGCGCGTGCCGTCCTGCTTCACGAAGGCGCGGGCCGCGTTGTAGGCCTTGTAAACGGCGTTGGACTTGGGCGCCACGGCCAGATAGACCACGCATTCGGCCAGCGCCAGCTCGCCCTCGGGGCTGCCCAGGCGCTCGTACACCTCGGCGGCGTCCAGCGCCAGGCGCAGCGCGCGCGGGTCGGCCAGGCCGATGTCCTCGCTCGCCATGCGCACCAGGCGGCGCGCCATGTAGCGCGGGTCGGCGCCACCGTCGAGCATGCGCACCAGCCAGTACAGCGCGGCGTCGGGGTCGGAGCCGCGCACCGACTTGTGCAACGCGCTGATGGTGTCGTAGAACTGCTCGCCACCCTTGTCGTAGCGGCGCATTCGCTCACCCAGCACCTTGAGCACCCAGGCATCGGTGATCTCCACCAGCTGCTCCTGCGCCGCCGCCATCTCCAGCGTCTCCAGAGTGTTGAGCAGACGCCGCGCATCGCCATCGGCGTAGGCCACAAGGCGCTCGATCGCTTCACTTTCGATAGCACGCAGCGCTTGCTGTGACTGGGCCAGAGCCACAATTTGCTTCAAATCATCAGCCGACAAGGGCTGCAGCACATACACCGCCGCGCGTGACAGCAGGGCCGAGTTGACCTCGAACGAGGGGTTCTCGGTGGTCGCGCCGATGAAGGTGAACAGGCCGCTTTCGACATGCGGCAGGAAGGCGTCCTGCTGGCTCTTGTTGAAGCGGTGCACCTCATCGACGAAGACGAGGGTGCGCTGCTGCATCAGGCCGTCGCGCGCGTTTTCGGCCTGCTGCACGGCGTCGCGGATGTCCTTCACGCCGCCGAGCACCGCGCTGATGCTGATGAACTGCGCGTCGAACGCATCGGCCATGAGGCGCGCGATGGTGGTCTTGCCCACGCCCGGCGGGCCCCACAGGATGCAGCTGTGCGGCCGGCCCGACTCGAACGCCAAGCGCAGCGGCATGCCCGGCCCCAGCACATGCTGCTGGCCGATGACTTCGGAAAGCTGGCGCGGGCGCAGGCGCTCGGCCAGGGGCTGGTGGGGGGCAACGGACGGTTTCACGGTAACCACGATGGTAGCGGGCAAATGCCAGCCGACCGGGTCTGCCATGGCTCAGAATGCTCGCCACGGAGGTTCTCCCCATGGCAATCCGCATCGTTCAACTCGGCAGCCCACGCGCCCTCGACGAAGGCACCCGTATCGGCACCGTACGCCGCCCACCGCGCGGCGTGCCCAAGGAGCAGTTCGCCAAGCAGAACTGGTACGACGTCTGGTACCCCAACCTCGCGCCCAGCCCCGAGACCGTGAAACAGGCCCAGGCCGCCGCCACGCCCCAGGAATGGGCGGCCTTCGTGCGCAAGTACCGCGCCGAGATGGCCACGCCCGAGAACCGCCACACCCTGGCGCTGCTGGCCCGCATGTCGCAGGACGCAAACTTCTCCGTCGGCTGCTACTGCGAGGACGAGTCGCACTGCCACCGCTCGGTGCTGCGCGAACTGCTGGCCGAGGCCGGTGCCCAGATCACACCGTGATGCCGGGCGAGCTGCTCGGCACCCTGCTCACCCGCGTGCGGGCGTGCCAGCTCTGCGCCGCGCACCTGCCTTGTGGGCCGCGCCCGGTACTGCAGGCCCATGCCGAGGCGCGCATCCTGATCGCCGGCCAGGCGCCGGGCCGCAAGGTGCATGCCTCGGGCATTCCGTTCGACGATGCCAGCGGCGAGCGCCTGCGCGCCTGGCTGGGCATCGGGCGCGACACCTTCTACGACCCGCGCCAGGTGGCCATCCTGCCCATGGGCTTTTGCTACCCCGGCACGGGCCGCTCGGGCGACCTGCCGCCGCGACCCGAATGCGCCCCGGCCTGGCGCCAGCCCCTGCTGGACCATTTGCCACACCTGCGTCTGACGCTGGTGCTGGGCCAGCATGCGATGGCCTGGCATCTGCCGCAGCACCGTGGCCCGCTCACCGATGCCGTGCGCCAGTGGCGCGACTACGGCCCCACCCTGCTGGTGCTGCCACACCCCAGCCCGCGCAACAACGGCTGGCTGCGCCATAACGCCTGGTTCGAGGCCGAGCTGCTGCCCGAGCTGCGCGCGCGCGTGGCCCAGGCCCTGGCTTGAAATTGGCACCAGCACGTTTTGCGCGGCGCAGCTATGCTGTGCCGCTTCCCCTTCTGGATGCACCGCCATGTCCCTTGCCGCCAACGCCGTCGTCGCCCTGATCGGGCTGCTCCACGTTTACATCCTGGTGCTGGAGATGTTCCTCTGGGACAAGCCCGCCGGGCGGCGCGCCTTTGGCATGACGCAGGAAATGGCCACGGCCACCAAGACGCTTGCCGCCAACCAGGGGCTGTACAACGGCTTCCTGGCGGCTGGCCTGTTCTGGGGCCTGTGGCTGGGCGATGCAGGCCAGTCGGTGAAGGTGTTCTTCTTGCTCTGCGTATTGGCAGCAGGCCTGTACGGTGCGGCCACAGCCAGCCGCAAGATCCTGTTCATCCAAGCGGTGCCAGCGGCCATCGGACTAGGGCTGCTGGCGGCGGCTTGAGTTCTGCCTATTGCTTGAGCACGTCTGCCCCTGCCGGGGGCTTGAACTGGAAAGTGGCCGCCGGTAGCTGCGGGTTGGCCTGCAGCTTGGCAAAACGCAGGGTGGAGCGCTGGCCAAAGCTGTCGAGAATTTCCAGCACCGCCAACTGCCCATCACGAAAACCCACACGCACGTTCTGCAGCTGCCCTTCCTTGGCCTTGGGAACGGCCTGCACCCACTCCAAACCATCCTGAGCGGGCGCGGATTCGAGCGTGAAGTCCGCGCGCAGCGCCTGCAGGTCGGGCGCCGAGGCCAGCAGCGCCGCGGGCGTGCTGCCCAGGGCCTGGGCCTGCGGGCGCTGGGTGACCTGGTTCAGGTCCACGTCGTAAAACCAGAGCGTCTGGCCATCGGCCACGATGGTTTGCTCGAACGGCTTTTGATAGACAAAGCGAAAACGGCCCGGACGCTGGAACTCGAAACTGCCGCTGGAGGTCTTCTGGCGCGCAGCCTGCCCGTCCTTGGGCGGCGTGGTGACCACCTGCGTGAAATCGGCCCGCGCCGATTGCGTGGCCTTCATAAAATTTTCAAGGTCTTTCAGGCCATCAGCGCTTGCCCACTGGGCGCAAGTAGCTATCAAAACAGTAGCAAAAATACGTTTCATCCGGGCTCCGGGGGGTGAGCTACTCGTTGCGAGCGGGAACCAGCACTTCGCGCTGGCCGCTGGCGGTGAGGGCGCTGACCAAGCCCGCCTTCTCCATGTCTTCCAGCAGCCGCGCGGAGCGGTTGTAGCCGATGCGCAGCTTGCGCTGCACGTAGGAGATGCTGGCCTTGCGGTCCTTGAGCACCACCTCCACGGCCTGGTCGTACATGGGGTCTTTCTCGCCGTTCTCGCCCCCACCGTCCAGGGACAGATCACCCTCGCCGTCGATGGTTCCGCCTTCGAGCACGCCTTCGATGTAGTCGGGCTCGCCCTGTTCCTTGAGGTAGTGCACCACGCGGTGCACTTCATCGTCGCTCACGAAGGCGCCGTGCACCCGGATCGGCAGACCGGTGCCGCTGGCCATGTAGAGCATGTCGCCCATGCCCAGCAGCGCCTCGGCACCCATCTGGTCGAGGATGGTGCGGCTGTCGATCTTGGAGCCTACCGAGAACGCAATGCGCGTAGGGATGTTGGCCTTGATGAGGCCGGTAATCACGTCCACGCTGGGGCGCTGCGTGGCCAGGATGAGGTGTATTCCCGCCGCGCGCGCCTTCTGGGCCAGGCGGGCAATCAGCTCTTCGATCTTCTTGCCCACCACCATCATCAGGTCGGCCAGCTCGTCGATGACGACCACGATGTGCGGCAGGCGCTGCAACGGCTCGGGCTGCTCGGGCGTGAGACTGAAGGGGTTGGGGATGGATTCCTCGCGCGCCGCGGCCTCGTCGATCTTGGTGTTGTAGCCCGCCAGGTTGCGCACGCCCAGCTTGCTCATGAGCTTGTAGCGGCGCTCCATCTCGCCCACGCACCAGTTCAGGCCGTGCGCGGCCTGCTTCATGTCGGTGACCACGGGCGCGAGCAGGTGCGGAATGCCTTCGTACACCGACATTTCCAGCATCTTGGGGTCGATCATCAGCAGGCGCACATCCTTGGCCTCGGCCTTGTAGAGCAGCGACAGGATCATGGCGTTGATACCGACCGACTTGCCCGAGCCCGTGGTACCGGCCACCAGCACGTGCGGCATCTTGGCGAGGTCGGCCACCACGGGGTTGCCGACGATGTCCTTGCCCAGGCCCATGGTCAGCAGGCTCTTGGCCTCGTTGTACACCTGCGAGCCCAGGATTTCGCTGAGCTTGATGGTCTGGCGCTTGGCATTGGGCAGCTCCAGCGCCATGGTGGTCTTGCCCGGAATCGTCTCGACCACGCGGATGGACACCAGGCTCAAACTGCGCGCCAGGTCCTTGGCCAGGTTCACCACCTGCGAGCCCTTGACGCCCGTGGCAGGCTCGATCTCGTAGCGCGTGATCACCGGGCCGGGCATGGCGGCCACCACGGTCACTTCCACGCCAAAGTCCTTGAGCTTTTTCTCGATGAGGCGGCTGGTCATGCCCAGGGTTTCAGCAGAAACCACCTCCTTGTGCTGCGCGGCGCCGTCGAGCAGGTCCACCTGCGGCAGGCGGCTGTCGGGCATTTCGGAGAACAGGGGTTTCTGGCGTTCCTTGGCCACACGGGTGCTCTGGGGCACCTCGACCAACACCGGCTCGATGATCTGCACCGGCTGCGGGTGCTGCACCTCGATCTCCTGGCGCTCCTCAAACACCACTTCCTCGCGCTCGCGCGCAGCGCGCTTGCCCTCGGCCACATCACGCGCCAGCTCGCGCCGTGCGCGACCGGACTGCACCAAGGCCTCGATGCGCGCACCGAGCGCCTCGGCCAAGTGCCCCCACGAGAAGCCAAACACCAGCGCCACCGCAACCACCACCAGCGCAATACCCACCAGCCCCGAACCGGTAAAGCCCAGCCACTGCATGGAGACGGGCCCCAACCAGTATCCCAATAGCCCCCCGGCATGGCCCGGAAGTGCCGACTCAAAACGGTACAGGCGCGACCACTCCAGCGCCGTGCTGGCGCACAGCAGCAGCAGCAGCCCACCCCAGAAAAGCATGCGCCCCCACCAGGCGGGACGCTCTGGGGCCGGGCTGCGCGGCGCCTCGCCCGCGCGCATCCAGCGCGCCAGGGCTGCCAGCCAGGCATACACGGCCGCCACCACACCCCACCACACAGAGAAACCCAGCGCAAAGTAGCTGCCATCGGCCAGCCAGGCGCCCAACCGCCCCGCCCAGTTGTGCACTGCCCCGGCGCCCACCCCGGAGGTGGACCAGGCCGCATCCTGCGGCGAATAGCTCAGCAAGGCCAGCAGCCACAGCACCAGCGCCAGCAGGCCCAGCGCCAGACCCGCCTCCTGCCCCAGGCGGGGCACGGTGCGGGGGGGAGACTTGTCAGAGGAAGACGCGTTCAGGGTATTGAGCGAATAGGTCATAGGCGTGCGGGCGCAAGCTTACCGCATGCACCAGGGCCTCAAAACCGCTGCCGGTGCCGCTTCAACCCAGGGTTTGCAAGGGCGTGCACAGCAGCGTGGCGCCAGTGGGCAGGGTTTCGATGAAACCACGGTTTTCCAGGTCTTTCATGACGCGGCTGACCATTTCGCGCGAGGCGCCAATGGTTTTGGCCAGGTCCTGTCGGGAAATCTTGTTTTCAATGATTTGCTGGCCTTGGGCATTGGTATGGGCCTGCTCAATGAGCGCATGGGCTACGCGACCGTACACATCCAGCAGCGCCAGCGACTCGATCTTGCGGTCGGCCTGGCGCAGGCGCTTGACCAGGCCGCGCATCAGCACCACGCCCATGGACGCGTTCTCCAGCAGGCAACGGGTGAACTCCGCGCGCCCCAGCACCAGCACGTCGGTCTGCACCTCGGCGCGCACGGTGGCCGAATGGGGCTCGTTGTCGATCAGGCTCATTTCCCCCAGATAGTCGCCCTGCCCCAGGGTGGCCAGAATCACCTCGCGCCCCCGGCTGTCGGACGCCATGACGCGGGCGCGCCCGGTCAGCAGCAGAAACAGGGCATCAGACTTCTGGCCCTGCGCCACCAGCACCTCGCCACGCTTGTAGCGGCGCTTGACCACCGCTGAGCTCAGGGCCTCGGCCTGCGCCACCGTCAGCCGGGCAAACAAGGGTACCCTGCGCATAAGATCCAGGTTGGTCAACATTGCCATTGCAGCATCTCCTCAGATCGTGGGGCCGCTCATGGCAGCCACTGATTGTTTTCGTCAATGAACGTGACAGGCAGCGGGGCAGAGGGCAGGAGTCCGCACTTGGTTGATACTTATGCCCTTGACCTTCTTGTTGTGGCCCCGCACTTGCGCGCCACGAACGCACCAACCCGAGCTTTTACCATGTCCAACGCCTTGCACGCCAAAGTCCTGATTCTCGGCTCCGGCCCCGCCGGTTACACCGCCGCCATTTACGCCGCGCGCGCCAACCTGAACCCCGTGCTCATCACCGGCATGGCGCAGGGCGGACAGCTCACCACCACCACCGAGGTGGACAACTGGCCCGCCGACGTGCACGGCGTGCAGGGCCCGGCGCTGATGGAGCGCTTCCTGCAGCACGCCGAGCGCTTCAAGACACAGATCGTCTTCGACCACATCAACAAGGTCGATTTCAGCCAGCGTCCGTTCACGCTCACGGGCGACAGCGGCGTCTATACCTGTGACTCGCTCATCATCGCCACGGGCGCCTCGGCCAAATACCTGGGCCTGCCCTCGGAAGAAGCCTTCATGGGCAAGGGCGTGTCGGCCTGCGCCACCTGCGACGGTTTCTTTTACCGCAACCAGGAAGTCTGCGTGATCGGCGGCGGCAACACCGCCGTGGAGGAGGCGCTGTACCTCTCCAACATCGCCAACAAGGTCACGCTGGTGCACCGGCGCGACAAGTTCAAGGCCGAACCCATCCTGGTGGACCATCTGATGGAAAAGGTGGCCGCTGGCAAGATCGTGCTCAAGACCTTCTACACCCTGGACGAAGTGCTGGGCGACCAGACCGGCGTGACTGGCATCCGCATCAAGCACACGCAGAACGGCGCCACCGAGGACATTGCACTGCAAGGCTGCTTCATCGCCATCGGCCACGCGCCCAACACCGAGATCTTCCAGGGCCACCTGGAGCTGGAGAACGGCTACATCATCACCCAGGGCGGTCTCAAGGGGTTCGCCACCCAGACCTCGGTGCCCGGCATCTTTGCCGCCGGCGACGTGCAGGACCACGTGTACCGGCAGGCCATCACCAGCGCCGGTACGGGTTGCATGGCCGCACTCGACGCACAGCGCTTCCTCGAACAGCTGGGCTGAGCAGCCACGCCCAGCCAGCCAACGCGAGGGGCTGGCCATGGGTGATGCAAATGCGCTACAATGGCAGGCTTTGCTGCATCCATGGCTCGTGAGAGCTGCGGCAAATCGGGATACCGCCACCCTTTTCATGGCGAGGTGAGGCTGAAGCGAGACAGGCACCACAAGGGGCCTGTCGCCAGTAACAGCCGTTTATGTATCGGAGTGTCCACAATGGCACGCGTATGTGACGTCACGGGCAAGAAGCCCATGGTCGGGAACAATGTTTCCCACGCCAACAACAAAACCAAGCGCCGGTTCCTGCCGAACCTGCAATACCGTCGTTTCTGGGTCGAGAGCGAAAACCGTTGGGTGCGCCTGCGCGTTTCCAGCGCTGCCCTGCGCCTGATCGACAAGAACGGCATCGACTCCGTGCTCGCAGACCTGCGTGCACGTGGCCAGGCTTAAGGAGAAGCACCATGGCAAGCAAAGGCGGACGCGACAAGATCAAGCTGGTGTCCACGGCCGACACCGGTCACTTCTACACCACCACCAAGAACAAGAAGACCATGCCCGACAAGATGTCGATCATGAAATTCGACCCCAAGGCGCGCAAGCACGTGGAATACAAGGAAGCCAAGCTGAAGTAATTTGGCAAGGTTCCTGAACAAAAAAACCGCCCGGCTATGCCGGGCGGTTTTTTTTATGTCACACCGCAACGCCCCAAGGCGCTGCAGGGTCGTCAATTGATGTCGCGGCAGACGGTATAGGTCTGGTCTTCGCTGTAGGCCGCTGCAGCGCCACCAGGAACCACGTTGTTCGCCCCCTGGGTTGCGCGGAAAGAGCCATTGTCAGGACGACCATCGTCCAGTTGCACATCCAAGGCAGCAGCCGCTTTGCCAGGCACATTGCCCAAGCAAGCCATCACCCGCGCTGCAGAGCGGCCCTGCACAGCCACATTGGTTACACCCAGGCGTCCACCCCAAGCGTTTACAGGCATTGCGTTCGCTCCAGTATCACCTGGGTTTCCGGTGATAAAGCCAGAAGCGCGCAAATGTTGGAAAAATGCTGTCCCTTCTCCACCGCCCGTGAAGGTCTGCGCGGCGGTTATGGCCAGAATGCCGTTATTGTTTCCGGCAACAATGCCAGGCGTCGACCATTGCCCGCCACGCCCGGTTAAATTGGCGATAGGACCATCATCCCCTGGCAACTTGCGATATCGATCCAGATAGCTGTTGTACGCCGCCACAACGCCATTCATGTCATTGGCCGCGTTCTTCACGCGCCCGTTCTCGATCAGTTCCTGACCTTTGAGCACACCGCCCAACAGCAGGCCGATGATGACCAGAACAATGGCGATTTCCACCAGCGTGAAGCCGGACTGTGCCTGACGACCCGCGCGGCGCATGGGAAGTGATTGCATCGATGAATCTCCTGTAGAACAAACGGCAGGCAACCCCTATGGCCACCCATGTAACTTATTGTGCAGAGGCATCGGGATCCGCAACAGTCAAATTTCTTGACGCTTGGGCGACAGCGCACTTCGACGAGGCCAGCGGAACACGCAACACAAACACCACGCCCTGAGCTTCCTCGCAGGCCTGCAGGTCGCCCCCCGCGTCGCGCAGCGAGCGCCGCGCCTGGTACAGCCCCATGCCCGAGCCCGTGGGTGACTTGAGCGGCTCGAACGCTCTGCGCGGCCACGGTGTGGCCAGGCGCGGTGTGTGCAGGCGCGCTTGCAGCGCGCCCTCGTGCACCGTGCATTCGCAACGCAACGGTACACCCCCAAGGCGCGCACCACTGTCGCGTGCGAGGTTGGAAAAGATATTGTCCAGCGCACGCTCCAGGGCCAGGGCCTGGGCAGACTCCAGCACCAGTGGCGGCAGCCCACTGCCCTCGTCTGGGCCCATGTCGATGGCGATGGCCAGGCCCGCCAGTTCCGCAGCGTTGTGCAGCAAGTCCAGTGCCTGGACGGGCGGTTCGTCCTCGGCGGGAACCTGCGTTGGTGCCTCGGTCGCAGCCAGCAGCTTGTGGGCACGCGCCTGCAGCAGGGGCGCCTGGCGCTGCAGGCGCTGCGCCAAACGCGGGATCTGCTCAGGCGTGGCGGCACCAAACTCCTCGGCCAGCAGGCCCACCCATTGAGCGAGGTTGCGCATGTCGTGCTGCCAATACAACTGCACCTGCGCGCGCTGCGCCAGGGCCACGGCCACCGCCTGGGTGCGCTCGCGCATGCGCGAGAGCCAGGTTTGCGCAAACACGTCCAGCACGGCCAGCGCCAGCACACGCGCTTCGTCGGTGCGGGCCACGTCGGCCCAGCGCAGTTCGATCTGGCAGTCCGGCCCGGCGCTGAGCGTCTGGCGCGGCCAGTGCGCGGCCAAAGGCTGCCCCCATTGGCCGCGCACCGCGTCGCCAAACCACAGCCCCTCCCAGGCGATGCCCGCAATGCCCGAGCGCTCCAGAATGGGCCAGGCACGCTCGGGCCAGCGCAGCGGGTGCATGTCGGCGGGCAGGGCCAGCAGCTCGGCCAGGCAGCGGCGCATGCGCTGCCCGCGGTGCCACACAGCCCAGGCCGCCAGCAGCAGTACCAGCCCCAGGGCCACCAGCATCCAAGGCAGCGAGTTCATGCACCAGTTCCCGGATCGGTGTCTGGCGATGCCTGTCGCTGGATGCCAAATTTCTTCATGTGGTAGTAAAGCTGCTCCCGCTCCAGCCCCAGGGCACGGGCGGCGGCAGCCACGTTGAAGCCGTTGCTGCCCAGCACATGGCGGATGAGCTGCTCGGCCACCTGGTCGCTGGCCTCACGCACGCCCTCGGACAACTGGGCAGACACCGAGAGGTGCAGCCGCCCCTGGGCCCACAGTTCCTGCTGGCGCAGCGAGAACCATGCCGCACGCTCCAGCGCCTGGCGCAACACCGCCGCCGTCACGGGCTTGGTCAGAAAGTCGAAAGCCCCCGCGTGCACCGCCTGCTGGCCCACGGTCTTTTCATGCTGGCCGGTGAGCACGATGGCATGCAGCACCGGCCACCGCGCCACCAGTTGCGACAGCAGCAACAGGCCTTCGTCCGGACGGCTGGGAAGTGGCGGCAAGCCCATGTCCAGCAAAGCCACGCAGGCCTGGCCCTTAGGCACCCCGTGCTCCAACAACTGGAGCGCCTGGCTGCGATCATGCGCCACCAGCACCCGCCAGCCATCGTCCTGCAAGGACTGCGCCACCCAATCCGAGAGCACCGGATCGTCCTCGACCCAGAGCACAGGGCAGCGGCCCGGCACCTGCGCGGGTGGCAGTACGGGGGAAGCCTGCGGCTCAGTCATGGTCCCCCAGCAACGCTGCCACGGTAGGACCAATGGCCACCGTGAAGCCCACGAACAACAGCACAAAGCCACCAACCACACGCAGCAGCAGCCATTCGCTGGCGGTATCGGCCGACACGGCCAGGCTGGCATAGCCCGCCAGCAGCAGCAGAATGCCTACCACCTGCTGCCAGCGGCGACGCTGCTTGCGCGTGCGCAAGGCCCGGTGCAGACTGGCACGGGTGTAGGCTGAATCTTCAAAGTCCTGGGGCATGGGCGTTCAATGGCTGCAACCCATTACGGAGAAGGGCAGATGGCCAGCTGGCAGAAAAACACATTTGCCACGAAGAAGCGCGACGTACCCACAGGTTGCACCACCACCTCGTCGAACACCGTTCCCGGCGGTGTCAGCGCGAGGTTGGTCAGTTGAGGAACCAGCGGCATCGACGTATTGACAGTCACCGATTGAATCAGGCTGCCAAGCGTGGTCCCATTTTTCTTGAACGTGATGGAAACCGCCACAGTGGTGTTCGATATGCCCAGCAGACCCAAGGCAAAGCTCTGCGCTGTCTTGCCTGTACCCAAACGGAAGCGCAGGGATTCCGATGAATCCAGCGCCCGGTTGCTGGCGTTACCCGCGCCACACCCCGAACTGCACACTCCAAGGGCCTGGTAAGGGCCATCGGTGCTGATCTCTCCCCCCGTTGAGCTGATACGCACCGTGCCCAAATCAGTCGTCGGAAGATCAATGAACGTAAGGCCCGAGCCGTTACCTTTGGTATCGATGGCATTCGGATTTTCCAGCAGCTTTTTGATCACATCGCCGGTTACAGGCGGCGGCGGTGGCGGCGGTGGCGGCGGCACTGCCTCCGGCCAGTCTCTCGCCTCCCTGCCTGCCGCGTAGATAAGCTGGGAAATGGTCTCGAACAACAGCAAGTCGTCAAAATGCGCTGGCGCGCTCGCCGAATCGAGATCCACGACATTCTCATCGCGCTGGACAAAGGGCGGCACAGGTGCCGGAGGAACGGCCGGTGCCTGCGCATTGACAAGTTCATCCGCACTGGCAGGAACCGGAACACGCCCACCTCCAGGCAGCCACGCACCCTGGCCACTGGCGCCATGGCTGACCAACACCCATGCCATCTGCGTTTGGTTGACACCACCCACACGCACACCAAGACCCGGTCGGGTTGCAGGGTCGAGATAGGTACCCGCGCCAGGCCCGGGCAGCACATCATGGGCTGCTGTGCACTGAAAATTGGGCGCCGTCGGAGCAGCCGGTGAACTTTCCACCGTATCGCAGTCGGTCATGTCGGCCCCTCTGTCACGGGTCATGCCCGTGGGGCCGTCGTACACGCGGTAAGAAATTTTTCTTCCCCAGGCATCCAGGGCATCGTCGGCGCGCAACCCCAGACTCACCCAGGGCACCGTTCCATCGCGGTTGGTGCAAAGATCCACTGCTGTGGGCGGTACTGCCAGCCCAGCATCCAAAGCCCCGGCAGCCGGGCATGGCAAGCGCCCCTGGGTGGCCACAAAGGCATGCAGCGCTGCGCGAACGCGTTCCATGCGCACCTGGGTCTGTGTCACCCGTTCTTTGCGATCTTCTACCTGCTGCGCCATGCGAATGGCCAGCGTGGTTGCCGCCACCACCAGGAGCGTCACAATCATCGCAAGCGCAATACCGCCCAGTTGCCTGGATCGCCAGGACAGCGTGCAGAGTGGGGATGTTTGCATGGCCCTGTAGGGAATAACGTGGCGTCAGGGCGTCTTGCGGGGCCCCAGGCCCGCAGCCATGGCTACCGATATGACCGTGGGTCGCAACACGATGTCGTCGAAATATGCTGCGGGATTTTCTGCGTACTCGGCATCGATATAGAAATCACCAGGAGCTCCGGTACGCGGAGGAGACGCATTGAAGTTGAGGTTCTCCAAAGGTCCAGGACCGGGCCCATTGGCTGCATTCAGGTACACCCCTTCAGCAGTGTAGCCGCCGACCCTGTTGGCTCCATGGCTGATCAGCGCAAGAGCCGCTCCCGTCATCCCGGTTCGCGACGCCAGTTCAGGCGCCGCCCCAGGGTTGCAGGGATTGGCGTTGCACACCCGAAAACCACTGGCCTGCAAAAATGTCTGAATCTGTGGGGTCATCGTGGCCGGATCAAGACTGTGCATATCCATCCCTGCAGGGCGCGTCAATGCCGAAGCGGCCACCGTGGCGCCAGCCCAAACCCGGTAGGTGATCATGGTGTTCCAGGCGTCCATCGCATCACCCTGCGCCAACCCCAGAGTACGCCAAGGCACCACCCCATTGTCCAGGCCGGCGGCAGTGCAGGCGGCAGTCCCTGGGTGGGGTTGTTCCAAGCCTTGCTCTGGGTTGCCAGCCGCCAAAGCACCGTTCGCCGGACACGGCAAGCGACCATTGACCACCACAAACCGCACCATCGCCTGTTCCAGCGCTTCCAGCTTGGCACGGGTTTCCTTGCGGCGGTTGTTTTCCAGAAAGGTGTTGGTGGCGGGCAGAAAGACGGCGGCCAGCAGGCCCACGATGAGCAGCACCAGCGCCATCTCCACCAGCGAGAAGCCGCGCGCCCTGGCACCTTTCCGGGCCAGAGCCAAGGGGGTAGAGAGATTATTTGCTATCATTTTATAGCTTCTAGCGCTTATGAATAGGGCGCTGGAGTCCTATTTTTTACGTAAAGACCCTGGCGCCAGCACGTCGCTGAGCACGGCGCCGGTGTCGCTGACCTGCTGCCCAGGGCGCAGCACGATGTCGCTCTCGCCGCTCAGGCGCAGGCGCACTTCGCCATCACCGATGTGCACGGTGCGGCCCGCAAAGGGTTCGCCGTGCTGCAGCATCTGGCCGTTGATCCAGGCGGTGGCGTTCTTGCGGCCCAGGGCCAGGCCGTCCAATTGAAATACCGGGGGCGGTGCCTGCGGTGCCGACGCGGTGGGGGCTGTTGTCTGATCCATGCCGCTCGGTGGCGCTTTGCGCGCAGCCTCAATGCTGGCGCGCTGCTGCGGGGTGTAGAACACGCGCGGCCAGAGGCTGGCTGCTTCGGGGTCGCTGGGCTGCGGCACTGCACTGGCGGCGCTCGCCGGGCCCGCCAGCAGGCACCCCCATGCTGCCAGCAGGGCGGCAAGGCGATGGGGCGCTGGAGCAGGGGATGGCATGGCGGCGTACCTCAGGGTGGCCTACTTCGGGGCATTCTGGTCGGCACCAGAAAGCGGGTCAATGTGCAGAAAGTTGACACGGCAGCGCGCCGAAAGGCCCTCGGGCGTGGGTTGCTCGAACACGCAACCTGCCACACGCGAGACAAGGGCATGGCGCGATCGCAGTTGCTCCAGCACACGCAGCACCTCGATTTCGTGCACCCGTGCAAACTGCAGTTCCAGCACATGGCGCTGCACGCGCGCCTGGGCGGCTTCGGCCTGGGGCAGTTCCACCGCTTCGGGTGCGGCCAGGGTGAAGCTGGCCTGGCCCTGCAAATCCTGTTGCTGGAGGATGCGCAGCAGGTCCTCCACCCACACGGCGCGCGGCTCGCCACCCACCAACCCGGCAGCCACCATCCGCTGGTACTGGCGCAAGTGGTTTTGCACGTCGGCCTGCTCGGCGCGGGCTTCCTCAAGCTGACCTTGCGCAGCCTGTTGCGTGGCCTGCGCCTGTTGCCAGCCGGGAAAGAGGAAATGGCGCACGCCCCACAGGGCCAGCACGGCCACCAGAACAGCCGCCAAGACACCCGCCAAGGTCAAAACGGCGGGCCGCACCAGCGGAAAGACCACAGGCCAGAGTCGCTTCATGAGGGCTCTCCCACGGCAGCGGCATCGGCAGTGCGCAAGCCCAGGCACCAGCGCCAGGTATTAGCGGCAACATCCGCAGTGGTGTTCTGGCCCCCGGCCAATGCAGTGGCGCTTTCCAGGCGCACCGGGTCGATCTTCACCTGCCACTGCGGCCAGGCGCCGACCGACTGGCCCAGCGACTCGAGCAGCGCCTGGCGCTGGCGCGGCAGCAGGCCAGCGTCGGGGCGGATCTCGAACTGCCATTCCGTCTGCAGGGCCGCGTTGGCCGGTGCCACGGGCGTGGTCTCGGCGCCCGCTGGCTGAGCACCGGGGCAGGCCTGGGCGCGCAGGGCTTGTTCGGTGCGCACCAGCTGGGCCTGGGGGTGTGCCTGCAGCATCTGCCCCAGCATCCACAGCGGCTGCGCGGGATCCAGGCCCTGGTCCAGTTCCTGGCGCTGCACTTCCAGGGTCAGGCGCAGCAAAGGTACGTTGATCTGGCGCCGGGCGAGATCTTCGCGAAGGGTCTGTGTCTGGGCCTCCATGTCGGCTGCCTGCTGTACGCGGGCGCGGCTTTGCTCTGCGCCCCCCAGCAAAGCCTGGCCCTGCCACGCCAAGCCCGCCAGTCCGACCAGCAGCGCGACCACCGTGGCCACCCTGAGCCCCTGGCGCGCGCGCTGGGCCAGGTGGTGTCGGCGCAGGTCGGCTGCCGCCAGTTGACCCGGCGCTCGCTGGCCCGCCAACGCCAGCACCTCGGCCAGCAGGCTGGCAGCCTTGCGCGGTGCCAGAGCTGGCAGCAGCGGCAACCCCTGGTTCTGCAGGCTTGCACGCAGATCGGGTGCCGGGTCCATGGACAAGACCTGCGGCCTGGTGTCGCGCTCAATGATGCGGTTGTCTGCCAGGTATTTGAGCGTGAGCGCCACCTCGCGGGCCTGCAGATCCGGCTCGGTTTCCAGCAACAGGCGCGAGAACACGGGCACCCGGTTGTGCAGCAGCACCATGCGCATGCCATAGGGCAGGCACAGGCACAGCAACAGCCAGCCCTGGCGCGGCAGATGGGCCTGGCGCGTTGCCCAGTGGGCCATGAGGTAGCTCAGCGTCCAGACGCCCTCAACCGGGTGGCGCGCCTGTACCAGCGCATCGAGTTGCCCCATCAGCATCGGGGACGACACCCCCACCGCATGCAGCCCAAAGGGCTTGGGCAGCAGCGGCTGGGCCGAAGCGGGCTCCCAGCTTGCGTGCAGCGGCACATCGGGCAGCAGGGTCTGGTACTGCACCTGGATGAAGCTCTGCCGGTCGCCGCCCATGAGGCCCGGCACCTCGATGCGCACATGGGTTTCTTCGACCAGGTCGGCCACCACGCGCACCCCGACGGCTGCGCTGGGTGGCTCAGGCAGGGCCTGGCCCTGGGCATCGAGCCACTGCGCCTGCGCCGGGTTGACCAGCAGCAATTGGGTGCGAGAAGAAGAGCGCAGCGTCATGCCCGGATCTTGGAAATGGTGTCGTAAATGGGGCCCAGCACGGCCAGCATGATCCAGCCCAGGATCAAGCCCAGCACCACGGTGAGCACCGGCTCGATGAGCGCCTGCACGCGGCCGATGGATTCGTCGATGTCGCGCGTGAAGAAGTAGCTCACGTTGGCCAGCGCTTCATCGAGCGCACCCGTGGCTTCGCCCACGCGCAGCATGCGCACCACGAGCGAGGGAAAGAGGTTCTCCATGGCAAAGGCATCACTGATGGAGGTGCCATTGGCAATGCGCTCGCGCGCACGCGCCAGGGCGCGCTGCACGGGCAGGTTGCTGGTGATCTTTTCGCAGTAGCCCAGCGCCTCGATCACCGGGATGCCGGTGCGGTACATGAGCGCAAAGCTGTCCATCAGCCGCGCCAGGATGATTTTCTTGATGACCGGCCCCACCGCCGGAATGGCCAGCACCGCCTGGTGCAGCTTGAAGCGCAGTTGCTCATTGGCCCGCGCCACCAGCGCCACGCCCACCACCAGCGCCACCGGCGTGGGCAGGATGAGCCACCAGTAGCCCACAAAAGCCTCGGACAGCCAGATCAGCAATCGCGTCTGCAGCGGTATCTCCTGCCCCATGTTGCGGATGAAACTGACCAGCTGCGGCACCAGGTACACCATGAGGAACACCACCACACCCGAGATGGTGACGGTGACGAACGCCGGGTACATGAGCAGCTTCTTGGTCTGCGCCGCCAGCTCCGCCTGCCACTTGAGCGATCGCACCAATTCGCCCATCACCTCGGCCAGTTGGCCCGTGACCTCGCCCGAGCGCACCAGGTGCACCATCACGTCGGTGAAGATGCCAGGGTCCTGGGCCATGGCGTCGGCCAGGGTGCTGCCGTTCTGGATGCGGTCCATCAGACTGGCGGCCACCTGGCGCAGCTCCAGGCTGTCAGCGCCGTCGCGCAGGTCCTGCAGGGCACCAATCAGCGGCACCCCCGCGCGCAACAGCATCTGCATGTGGAACAGCAGGTTGATGAGTTCGCGCGCGGGCAGGCTGGCCAGGCGCAACGCACGGCGGCGCACCGTGGAAAAGCGGATCAGCGACAGGCCCGAGGCGCGCAGCTGCGCCTGCAGGTCGGCCTCGTGCAGGGCAGTGAGTTCGCCCTTGACGATTTCGCCGCCCTCGTTGATGGCGCGGTAGCGGTAGCGTGGCATGCGCGCTGTGCTCCGTCGTTACAGGCGCGTGGTCAGATCGACCACCCGGCCCACCTCTTCCACGGTGGTGATGCCTTCCAGCACGCGGCGCAGCCCGTCTTCGGCCATGGGCGCAAAACCATGCGCCATGGCGTGCGCGGTAAGTTCGCCCAAGGTAGCGTTGCGGGTGATCAGCTCGTCCAGCATGCTGTCCATGCGCAGCAGCTCCATGATGGCCAGCCGCCCCTTGTACCCCTGAAAGCCGCAGGCCTCGCAGCCGCCGTGGTGGGCACGGTACACCGTGCGCCCGACGGCGTGGGCACCGATAAGGCGGGCTTCGATGCTGCCCTCGGTGACCTGCACCTCCTCGCGGCAGTGCACGCACACACGCCGCACCAGGCGCTGGGCCACGATACCGATGATGTTACCCGCCATCACCTCGGGAGAAACGCCCAGGTCCTTGATACGCTGAAAGCTGCGCAGCGCCGAGTTGGTGTGCAGCGTGGAGAAAACCTGGTGGCCGGTCATGGCGGCGCGGAAGGCCATTTCGGCGGTGTCCTTGTCGCGCACCTCGCCCACCAGGATGATGTCCGGATCCTGGCGCATGAGCGAGCGCACGCCGTCGGAAAAGTCGATCTTGCTGCCGTCCGAGATGGAGGTCTGCCGGATGCGCGTGATGGGGTACTCGACCGGGTCCTCCAGCGTCATGATGTTGACGCTCTCGTCGTTCATGTGGCTGAGCACCGAATACAGCGTGGTCGTCTTGCCCGAGCCCGTGGGGCCGGTCACCAGAATGATGCCCTCGGGCCGCGCCAGCATCAGGTCAAGCAGGTAGTACTGGTCTTCCGTCAGTCCCAGCTTTCTGTATTCGACAATGCCGCGCTTGGCATCGAGCACGCGCAGCACGAAGTTCTCGCCGTGGATGGTGGGCTGCACTGCGGCGCGAAAGTCCACGCTGCGCCCGCCGATGGACAGCGACACCCGCCCGTCCTGCGGCGCACGGCTCTCGGCAATGTTCATGCCCGCCACCAGCTTGAGGCGCACCAGCATGGCGTTCCAGTAGCGGCCATGCAGCACGCGCACCTGGCGCAGCACGCCGTCGATGCGGTAGCGGATGCGCAGGAACTGGCCCTCGGGCTCGAAGTGGATGTCCGATGCGAGCTTGTGCACCCCATCGGACAGCAGCGCGTCCACCAGGCGCACCACCGGATGGCTGTAGCCGCCCTGCCCTTGCGAGAGCGAGGCCATGTCGAGCTGGCCGGTCTCGATCTCCTGGATGATGCCGTCGATGGACAGCTCATAGCCGTAGAACTGGTCGATGGCCGCCAGCACATCGGCCGCACTGGCCAGGCGCCACGCGATGGACACCCCCAGCCCCACGTGCGCCCTGATCTGGTCGCCCGCAATGATGTCATTGGGCTTGGGGCTGGCGAGCACGAGCTTCTGCACATCGGGCTGGTACGACACCGGAAACACCTGAAAGCGCAGCGCCATGGCCTTGGGCAGGCGCGCCAGTGCCTCGGGGTCGGCAAGCACCGTCTGCAACTGGATGGTCTGCTGGCCCAGCGTCTGGCCGAGGGCCTCGCGCATGGCCTCTTCGGTGACAAAGCCCAGGGCGATCAGGGCATCACCGAGCTGCTTACCGGTCTTGCGCTGCTCCAGCAGGGCGATCTGGATCTGGTCGGCCGACACCAGCCCCATGTGCTGGAGCCTGTCGCCCAGGCGCATGGGTGGCTGGCCTGTGGCCGGTGCGTTCGGCGCGGCAGCGGTCTGTGCATCGCTCATTGCGTCCACAGCTCCTGCAATTCGTCGATGCGCCGCTCCACGGCACGCACGGGCACGCCCGATGTCCCCGACGCCCCCTGTTGCAGCGCCTGGCGGTACATGCGCAAGGCCTCCTCGTAGCGCCGCGCCTGGTCAAGCGCCACGGCCAGGTTGTAGGCATAGGCCGCATGGCCGGGGGCGAGCGACTGCGCCAGCGTCAGCGGCCCCAGGGCCTCGGGCCAGCGCCCCTGGCGGCCCAGCAGGTTGCCCAGCGCGGCCTGCGCAGCCGCGTCGCGCGGGCGGGACTGTACCCATTCCTGCAGGCGGCTTTCTGCCGTGGCGGGGTCGGAATCGGACAGGATGGCCAGCATGCCGGTGCGTGCAGTGTCGTTGTCGGGCCAGATCTGCAGGCTGCGCTGGTAGGCGGCCCAGGCGGCCTCATGCTGGCGCTGGCGGTGCAGGGACACAGCCAGGCCCAAGGTAGCGTCAGGGTCGTCAGGGCGCTCGGCCAGCACCTGCTGGTACAGCGTCTGGGCCTTGGCCGCATCCCCCTGGCGCAGGGCGGCCCAGGCCGCCTGCAACTGCACCTGGGCCTGCGAGCGCACCAGTTGCGCCACAGCGGCGCTGGGGGCAGGGCCTGCCGGGGCTGCCGCCTCAGCGGCCACCTTGGTGGCAGCGCGGCGCCTTGGCTCGGGCGCAGGTGCCTCGGCAGCCTGCGGACCAGGCTCCGCCTGGTTGGGCGATGGGGGTACAGAGGCGGCCTGGGGCACCGGATCTGCGCGATCGACCCGTGGTGCGGTGGCCGGCTTCGCCGGTACCGAGGGCGCCGGGACTTGTGTGGCGGCGGGTGTCGCCAGCGGGGCGGCTGCAGGCACCGGCGCGGCGGCATCCACCTGAGCCACGGAAGGCACGGCTGCGTCAGCCGCGGCAGAGCCAGGCGCCTCGGGCGCTTCGGCCAGCGAGGCCGCCTCCATCGGCGCAGCCACTTCGCCCTGGGCACTGGCGGGTTCGGGGGCGGGGGATGGAGCCATGCCCGTGGGCATCAGCCCAGGGCGCTGCTGCGACATCCAGTACTGCCAGCCCAGCCAGGACAGCACCGCCAGCGCCATGCCGACGAGCAGCCCCCACACCATGCGACGCCCCCGCGCGCCCTTGGGTTGCGCTGGCGCCGCTGCGCCGACCATGGCCTGCGCCGCCTCGCGCGCCGCCATGGGCGCCTTGGCTGGGGCCGCAGCCAAGGCAGAGGCGGCACCAGTGGTCACAGTGGCAGTTGCAGCCGTACGCGCCAAGGCCTCAGGCGCAGCCTGGGGAGAAGGCACCGCAGGTGCGGGTTTGGTGGCCGCGGTAGGCTGCGCGGTGGCCTCGGTAGCCTCGGGGGAGGCGCTGGGAGCGGCGGGCTCCACCGCCTCGGCACGCTCTGGCGCCGGGGCCAGCGTCAACTCCAGCCCTGCAGGTGTAGCGGGCGCCGCTGGCTCCGTGGCGGGCGCCTGTGCGGCCACCGGCAACACAGCAGCAGGATCGACGGGTTCCAGCGCCAGGGGCTTGTTCTGGCTGCGCTGCAGGGCTTCGAGCAAGAGGCTCATGGGCGGCCTCCGGGCAGGGGCTCCGGCTCCACGGGCGCTGGCTTCATGCGCTCGGGCATGGGGCGCAGGGCTTCGCTGAGGTGCGGCTCAAAAGGCTGGTGATCTCCTGTGAGGCTGGCGCTCGATACCACCGTGGGCCGCAGGAAGATAACCAGCTCGCTCTTGCTGCTGGCCTTTTTCTTGTACTTGAACAACTCCCCCAGGCCCGGAACGCTGCCGATGCCAGGCGTCTGGTCCGTGGTGCCGGACACATCGTCGCGCATCAGGCCACCCAGCACGGCTGTATCGCCCGAGCGCACCTTGATGACAGACTCCATCTCGCGCGTCTGGATCTGCGGAATGCGGCTGCTGATTTCCGACACATTGATGCCGTCGTTGCGCGCCTGGGCCAGGTAGATGGGCACGGCCGGGTCGTCCACATAGCTGACCACCCGCGAAAGCGTGGGCCGCAGAATCAAGGTGACCTCGTCGCCCTCGCCCACCTGGGGCATGACGCTCATGACCAGCCCCACCGACACCGTGTTGGGCGTGGATGTGAGCGTGAACGTGGGCGCCGAACCGGCCGAGCCCGGCGTGTAATTGGCCGACAGCGTGAAATAGACCAGATCCTCGGTCACCTTGAGCAAGGCCGCCTGATTGTTGAGCGCGCTGATCTTGGGGCTGGAGAGCACCTTGGTGTTGCCGAAGGATTCGAGCAGGCGCAACGCCGTGAACAACTGCATGGTGCTGTTGGCGCCGATGCGGGTGTACTTGGGCGTGAAGTTGGTCATGCTGGGGATGACACCGCTGACCGGCACGCCCGAGGGCAGAACCGAACCCGCAGGGCCGACCTGCAGCAGGGGCAGGCCATTGCGCACCACGGTCCAGTTGATGCCCTGCTGGTACTCGTCAGACAGGTTGACCTCGACGATGGTGGCCTCGATCATCACCTGGCGGCCCGCGCTCTTCATGACGCGATCGATGAACTCGCGCACGCGCATGTGCTGGCGGTAGGTGGCGCGCACGGAGATGACGCCCGTTTCCGGGTTGGCGATCACGGAGGCCGACTCCCGGAACCGCGCGGGCGCCGGGGCGGGCGTCACCGGCGCCGCAGCCCCGGCAGGCGCCGAAGCTGCGGGCGCAGGCGCAGGCGCAGGTGCCGCTGCCGGTGCTGCAGCCTCTCCCCCCTCAGGAATGATCTTGTCGGTTTCGCGCAGCAGATCGCGGATGTTCTGGGTCAGCGTTTCCCAGAAGCGGTTGTGGGAGTTGTTGGTCAGTGTGCTGTTGGAGCTGTTGCCCGCACCGCCCCCGCTGCCACCGCGCGCAATGCTGGTGCTGGCACCGATCTCGCTGCGCGCCTCGCGCGCCACATTGAGGTAGTCCACCCGGTAGTGGCGCAGCACAGGCGCATCGGGCATGACGAACAGGTTGCGCCCCTCCATCTCGTAGCGCATGTTCACTTGCAGGGCGGCGCGGTCCAGGATTTCGGGCAGGGTCTGGTCGATGGCGTTCATGCTCACCGTGCCGGCCAGGTCAGGGTGCACGTCCAGATTCAGGCGCGCATCGCGCGCGATGGCGAACAGCAGGCTGCGGATGTCCACGTTGTGCACGCTGACGGAAAACACGTCGGCCTTGGCCCGCGCGGTGCTGGGCGGGGGCGGCAGCAGGGGCGCATCCACCAGCGCGGGGGGCTGTCCCTGCGCCGCAGCCTGGGGCCGCAGGTGGCCTGCCCCGGGCGCAGGTGCGTTGCTGGCGCAGGCCGTCAGGCCCAGAGCCAGCAGCAGTACCAAGGGTCGCAGACGTCCTGTGGAATTCAGGGGAGAAATCGGGTTTGCACACTTCATGACGGCACCCGTTCGGGGTAGGTTTCCTCGCGCACGCGCACCAGGGAGCGCGGCAAGGGTTTGTGGGTCTTCAGGGCGTCGGGCCATTTTTGCAGGTTTTGCACCGCCTGCGCACGGCTGGCGTAGCGCCCGGCATACACGGCCCACAGGCCCACCATCTTGGTTTTGTCCTTGTGGCCGGGGTAGGCACGGTCCTGCACCCACACCTCGGCACCGGCCTGTCGCGCCAGCTCCAGCAAGCGCAGTGCCCCGGCGGCGCTATCGGACAAGCCCGTCTGCAAGACCCAGAAATCCTGCGCCGGGTCGTCGAACACCGCGCGGGTTTGCAACACGGCCTCGCGCAGCGCGGGCGGCACATCGGCGTAGCGCTGCTCCAAGGTGTCCTGCAAAGGCTTGGGAATCGCTGCAGGGTCGGGCCGTTCGATCACGGCGGGCACGGTGGGCGACCCAAGGGCAGCGACCACCGAGGCCGCCCCAGCGGGAGCCACCGGTGCGGCGTCGGCAGGAAGCACCGGCGCGACCACGGGCGCCGCCACGGAGGCTGGACTCTGCGGCACCACGGGCGCAGGCGCCGACTGCACCGCTTGCGGAACCGCCGCGCTCCCCCCGCCTGCAGCGGGGGCACGCTGGCCCAGGCCGTAACCCACGGCCACCCCGGCCCCCAGGCCTGCACCCGCCAGGGCCAGCCAGAGCAAGGCACGGCGCCAGGGCACAGCGGCCGCGGGCGCCTTGCGACCGGCAGCGCCACCACCCTGGACTTCAGCGACGGCCATGCGCACATGCGCACGCTCGACCTGGCGCGCACCCTGGGCAAAGGCCGCCAGCAAGGCCTTGTCGGCCAACAGGTGGATGGCGCGGATGCGCCCGCCCGAGGCGTCGGTCAGTTCGCGCAGCGCGCGCGGCTCGAACAGCGCCCCGCCCTGCCAGCCCGCCCGGCGCAGGCGGTGCTCGATGTAGGCCGCCGCATCGGGGCCGTTCAGGGGTTGCAGCTCAAAGCGGTGCACCACCCGGTCACGCACCTGGCGCAGCTTGGGCAGGGCCAACAGCGTGTCCAGCTCGGGCTGGCCGAAGAGCACGATCTGCAGCAGCTTGTGCTGGGCCGTTTCCAGGTTGGACAGGAGCTTGATCTCCTCCAACGATTCGGGCGGCATGGCCTGCGCCTCGTCGATGAGCACCACCGCGCGCCGCCCCTGGGCGTGGCGCTGCAACAGAGCCTCCTGGATGGTCAGCACCAGGGGCTGACCCGCGACAGGGGGCTGCAGACCCCAATCGGCAATCAGGGATTGCAGGATTTCACGCGGACCGAACGAGGGGTTGGCCAGATAGACCAGATCGACCTGATCGCGCGGCAGGCGCTCGGCCAGCATGCGGCACAGCATGGTTTTGCCGCTGCCGACCTCCCCCACCACCACGACGATGCCGTCTTCATCGAGCACCGCGTGGTGCAAGGCATCCAGGATGGCACCGCGCGCCTGTCCCTCGAAAAAGAACTTTCCGTTTGGCGTGATGCCAAACGGCGCCTCACCCAAGCGGAAGTGTTCAAGGTAGAGGGAGGACAAGGCAAATTCTTTTCAGATCAATGGTTTATGCGCAATTCTTGAAAATGATAGTGCATTCAACCCAGGCACAGGTCGATATGTAACCCTTTGTTTGCCTTTGGTGTGGTGCGGACGCAAAAACAGTGTTATTTACGCTGCCAGACGGCAGCAAAGAAGCCGTCGGTCTGGTGGCGGTGCGGCCACAGGCGCACGAAGCGGCTGCCGGACTCGCCGCCGCTGCACAGGCTGGCGGCTTCGGGCACCTTGAGTTGGGCCAGCAGTTCGCCCGCATCCAGCGGCTCGAAATCGCGGTGGGCCTGGGTGAAAGCTTCGGCAATGGCCTCGTTTTCCTGCGGCAGCATGCTGCAGGTGGCATAGACCAGGCGCCCACCCGACTTGGGCAGGCGGGCGGCGCTCTCCAGGATGGCGGTCTGCTTGACCACCAGCTCCTCCAGCGCCTGGGGCGACTGGCGCCACTTGAGGTCGGGGTTGCGGCGCAGCGTGCCCAGGCCGGAACAGGGGGCATCGACCAGCACGCGGTCGATCTTGCCCGCCAGGCGCTTGACGCGCTCGTCGCGCTCATGCGCGATGGCCGCAGGGTGCACGTTGGACAGCCCGCTGCGCGCCAGCCGGGGCTTGAGCGCGTCGAGGCGGTGGGCCGAAACATCAAACGCGTACAAGCGCCCGGTGCTGCGCATGGTGGCGCCGATGGCCAGGGTCTTGCCCCCGGCACCGGCGCAGAAGTCCACCACCATTTCGCCGCGCTTGGCGTCCAGCAGCAGGGCCAGGAGCTGCGAGCCTTCGTCCTGTACCTCGATGGCGCCACGCTCGAACGCGGGCAGCTTGGTCAGCGCGGGTTTGCCCTGCACGCGCAGGCCCCAGGGAGAATATGGTGTTGCTACGGTTTTGATAGCTGCTTGCGCAAGCTCCTTCTGCACCAGCTCGCGTTTTTCCTTCAAAACGTTGACGCGCAGGTCCAGCGGAGCGCTGGTGGACAAGGCCTGCACCATGGGCCAGAACTCCGCGCCCAGCTGTGCCTTGAGCGGCTCCACCAGCCATTCGGGCAGGTTGTGGCGGTGGCGCTCCATCAGGTCGTCCTGGGAGATCGCATCGCACTGGTCCAGCCACTGCTTTTCGCGCTCGTTCAGCGCGGACTTGAGGAAGTCACGCGGCCCGTGCTGGGCCTGCGGGTTGCTGCGGCGCGCCTCTTCGTCCTGCCAGTGGGCAAAGCCCAGGATGGCCAGGCGCCGCTCCTTGGGGCCGCTGCCCGAGGGCGCCAGGTGGTCGAACAGCAGCTTTTTGCGCAGCACGGCATAGGCCGTTTCGGCCAGGGCGGCGCGCTCGCGCGGGCCGAGTTGGCGGTGGTCGCGAAAAAAGCGGGACACCACGGCGTCGGCCGGGTGTTCCAGGGTCAGGGTCAGGCGCACCAGTTCGGCGCAGGCTTGCAAAAGGGCGTTGGGATGCATGGGTGGGATTGTCCCACCCTTGGGGCTGAGCAGGTCAGCGCACGAACACGGGCTCGGCAGCGTGGCGCTTCAGTTCTTCGGGCGAGCTGGCTTCGTCGGCGTCCATCACCAGCATGGGGCCGGGCATGGAGAGGCTGTTTTCCAGCCGGTGGCACAGCGCCAGGCCTTCGTCGGGCTCCAGGCCGGGCATTTCCACGAACAGCAGGTAGGCCCGGCGCCGGGGAAATTCGCGCAACTGCTTGCGCACCAGCCAGGCGCGCGCCACGTTGCGGTAGCGGGCGAGCTGGGTGGTGAGTTCGGTCTGCTCGAAGGGGCTGAGGTCGTGCCGCACCGCACGGGCAAAGAGCGAGGCGGCCGAGAGCTCCTCCCAGGCGCGGTCCTCGGCCTCCTGGGCGCGCTCCAGGCGTTTGCGCCATTGCTTGTAGGCGGCAGCGTCGTGCTCCATGCCGGGGCGCGAAGTTTCCAGTTCGGCCAGCGCCGTGCGCGCCGCCCACCAGCGGCTGTCACCGTCGCCATCCCAAAGCTGCTCCAGACACTGGAGCTTGCCCTGGCGGTCTTCGTCGGGCAGGCTTTGCACCAGCCCGCGCAGGGCTCCCGCATGCCCTGGGCTGCGCTGCAGCGCCAGTGCGTACAGGGGCTGCACCGGCGCGCGTGGATCAAGGTGGCGTGAGAGGCGCGCCAGTTCCACCATTTCGTCGGCATTGCTCTGGGCCTGTTGGGCCGTGAGCTTTTGCACCCGCTCGCGCACCTGCGCCAGCCAGGCGTGGTGCTGTTTCCATTCGGTGGCATGGTCGCGGCACCATTGCTTGTCGAAATGGGCGATCCAACGCTTGGCGTCGTCACCCAGCAGTTCCATGGCGCTGCCGCCCGACCATTCGGGCAGGATGGGCGGAGCCTCCAGCGACTCAAGCCGGTCGCGCAGGCCGGGGTGGGTGTCGTCCACGTTGCTCAGGCGCTTGAGGGCCTGGCGCAGTGCATCATTGGCAAAAGCCGGCTCGGGCATACGCGCCAGGCGCTTGCGCAGCGAGCGGTACGGCCCCACAGGCACCGGGTGGTCGGCGGCCTTGCTCCAGTGGCGCTCCCAGAAATGGCGCTCCATCCAGGTGCCGCGCACCTCGATCTCGATGAGTGCGGCAGCGGCCACCTCACGACCCACCAGGCGCCCGGCGATGCGGTCGGCCTCGTACTCATCCTGGCGCGCCAGCGCAAAGCTGCGCGCCGCAAAACGTGGCAGGTACCAGCGCATGAAGGCGTTGGACGCTGCGGCCACGATGTTGCCATCGTCACCCAACCCCTGGTGCATGCGCATCCAGGCCATGCGGGTGCGGTAAATCCAGGCGGCAAAGCGGCCGTGGTCGCCGCGCAGGTGGCCGTATTCGTGGCCCAGCACGGCCAGAAAGCGCTGGCGATCGAGCGCCATCAGCAGCGGCAGGCCGATGGTCAGGTGGTTGACCGCGCCGCCCAGCAGGCCGTAGCGCGGCTGCTGGCGGATGCAGGCATTGAACTCGTCGTTGAGGTACACGTGGTGGATGTGCGGGCCCTTGATCTTGCGGCGGATGCGCTCCAGGGCCTCGAACAGGGCAGGCGCCTCCACGGCCGTGATTTCGACACCATCGGGCGCATCGCTGCGCAGCCACAGCGCCTGCAGGCTGGTCCACAGCAGCGTCAGACCGCTGATGAGCACCATCACGAACACCAACTTGAAACGCCCCGCCAGCAAGGGCGGCACCGCCCAGGCCACCATGCCCAGCGCCAACACCAGGCAACCCAGCACCCAGGCGTAGCCCAGCGCCGCAAAGGCCGCCACGCTGCGGCGGTAAGCGCTGCTGTTTTCGGCGCTGGCGATTTCGCTCATGCGCACCATGTGAACGAAATCGGCCTGGTCCATGCGGCAGCCCTCTCCAGTGGATTCGATATGGTCAGCCCGCGATGGTACCGGGGCCCGGCGGCACTTCAGTCCACCGCAGCAGGGCGGACGGCCAAATAGTGCCAAAAACCAACGCTACCGCGCACACCCACTGCGCAAGTAGCTACATTTTTGATAGCAATTGAGCCACCGCCCGCGGGTACACCACATGCTCCTGCGTGAGCACCCGGGCGGCCAGGCTGGCGGCGGTATCGGCGGGCAGCACGGGCACCACGGCCTGGTCCAGGATGGGGCCCACGTCCAGCTCGGCGGTGACCTGGTGCACCGTGCAGCCCGCAAACTTGCAGCCCGCGTCGATGGCCCGCTGATGCGTGTGCAGGCCGGTAAAGGCGGGCAACAGCGAGGGGTGGATGTTGATCAGCCGCCCGGCGTAGTGCGCCACAAAGCCCGGCGTGAGGATGCGCATGAAGCCCGCCAGCACCACCAGCGCCGGGTCATGGCGGTCGATGCGCTCGGCCAGCGCGGTGTCGAAGGCTTCGCGGGTGGCAAAGCGCTTGTGGTCCAGCACCTCGGTGGCAATGCCCTGCGCCTGGGCAAAGGCCAGCCCCGCCGCATCGGCCTTGTTGGACACCACAGCCGCCACGCGGGCGCCCAGGCGCTTGTCCCACTGCTGCTGCTGCGCCGTGCGCACCATGGCCGCCATGTTGGAGCCGCCGCCAGAGATCAGAATCACGATGTTCTTCATTTGCCGTGATTATCCAGGAGCCCCTCCACCATGCCTTTCGACCCCGCCACCCACCCCCTGACCGCCCTGGAAGCCCGCGTGCTCGCCACGCTGATGGAAAAGGCCCGCACCGTGCCCGACAGCTACCCGCTCACGCTGAACGCCGTGGTCACCGGCTGCAACCAGAAGACCGCCCGCGAACCCGTAATGCAGGTGAGCGATGCCCAGGCGCAAGAGGCGCTGGACAGCCTGCGCCAGCGCTCGCTGGTGTTTGAAACCAGCGGCGGGCGCGCCACGCGCTACGAACACAATTTTCAGCGCGTGGTGGGCGTGCCCGACCAGGCCGCCGCACTGCTGGGCCTGCTGATGCTGCGCGGGCCGCAGACGGCGGGCGAGCTGCGCATCAACACCGAACGCTGGCACCGCTTTGCCGACATTTCCTCGGTCGAGGCCTTTCTGGACGAGCTGCGCGAGCGCAGCGCCGACAAGGGCGGCCCGCTGGTCGTGCTGCTGCCGCGCGCCCCCGGCGCGCGCGAGCCCCGCTGGGCGCACCTGCTGTGCGGGCCGGTGGACCTCTGCGCCCTTGCCGCCGCAGCCCCCGCCAGCACCAGCGAGCCCGATACCGCGCTGCAAGAGCGCGTGCAGGCGCTGGAGGCCGAAGTGGCCGCGCTGAAGGACACCGTTGCCCGGCTCTGCGCGGCACAGAACCTGCCGACATAGGAGCCTGCGTCCGGGATGTCTCCATTTGGACAGTGCAAAAACGAACGCCCGTGCTACAAATGCGACTTCTCAGGAGACACACCCTATGGATCTCGCATTCACCCCCGAAGAGCAGGCGTTCCGTGACGAAGTCCGCGCCTGGGTTCGCAGCAACCTCCCCCCGGAGATTTCGCACAAAGTCCACAACGCCCTGCGCCTGACGCGGGACGATCTGCAGGGCTGGGCCAAGATCCTGGGCAAGAAGGGCTGGCTGGCCTCCGGCTGGCCCCAGCAATTTGGCGGCCCCGGCTGGACGGCCGTGCAAAAGCACCTGTTTGAAGAAGAATGCGCGCTGGCCGGTGCGCCGCGCGTTGTGCCCTTCGGCCCCGTGATGGTGGCACCCGTCATCATGGCCTACGGCACGCCCGAGCAGCAGCAGCGCTTCCTGCCCGGCATCGCCAGCGGCGAGGTGTGGTGGAGCCAGGGCTACTCGGAGCCCGGCTCGGGCTCGGACCTGGCCTCGGTCAAGACGCGCGCCGAGCGCGTGGGCAACAAGTACATCGTCAACGGCCAGAAGACCTGGACCACGCTGGGCCAGTACGGCGAGTGGATCTTCTGCCTGGTGCGCACCAGCAACGAGGGCAAGCCGCAGACGGGCATCAGCTTCCTGCTGATCGACATGAAGTCGCCCGGCGTGACCGTGCGCCCGATCAAGCTGCTCGACGGCGAGTGCGAAGTCAACGAGGTGTTCTTCGACAACGTCGAAGTGCCTGCCGAGAACCTGATCGGCGAGGAGAACAAGGGCTGGACCTACGCCAAGCACCTGCTCAGCCATGAGCGCACCAACATCGCCGACGTGAACCGCGCCAAGCGCGAGCTCGAACGCCTCAAGCGCATCGCCAAGGCCGAGGGCCTGTGGGACGACCAGCGTTTCCGCGACCAGATCGCCCTGCTCGAAGTGGATGTGGTGGCCCTGGAAATGCTGGTGCTGCGCGTGCTCTCGGCCGAGAAGAGCGGCAAGAACTCGCTGGACATCGCGGGCCTGCTCAAGATCAAGGGCAGCGAGATCCAGCAGCGCTATGCCGAACTGATGATGCTGGCGGCCGGCCCCTTTGCCCTGCCCTTCATCGAGGAGGCCATGGAAGCCGGCTGGCAAGGCGACTTCCCGGGCGGCAGCGTGGCCCACGCACCGCTGGCCTCCACCTACTTCAACATGCGCAAGACCACCATCTACGGCGGCTCGAACGAAGTGCAACGCAATATCGTGGCTCAAACGGTTCTGGGCTGAGGAGACAAGAACATGGATTTCGATTTTTCTGACGACCAGCAGCAACTGCGCGACGCCGTGCGCAAGTGGGTGGACAAGGGCTACGCCTTCGAGCGCCGCCGCGGCATCGTCGCCGCCGGCGGTTTCGACCGCGCCGCCTATGGTGAGCTGGCCGAGTTGGGCCTCACGGCCCTGACGGTGCCTGAACAGCACGACGGCATGGGCCAGGGCGCCATCGACGCCATGGTGGCCATGGAAGAGCTGGGCCGTGGCATGGTGCTCGAACCCCTGGCGCACACCTTCATCGCCATCAGCGTGCTCTCCCGCTACGCGCCCGCCGACGTGCAGGCCGCCTGGCTGCCGCGCATCGCCAGCGGCGAAGCCCTGGTGGTGCTGGCCCACCAGGAGCGCAAGGCCCGCTACCGCCTCGACGTTTGCGATGCAAAAGCGGCTGCAACGCCCACCGGATATGCGCTGACAGCTACCAAAAGCATAGTCCCCGCCGGCGACCAAGCCGACGCCTTCCTCGTGCCCGCGCAATTGGACGGCCAGATCGCGCTGTTCTTGGTCGAACGCGCGGCCTCCGGCGTCACCACGAGCGGCTACAGCACCCAGGACGGCAGCCGCGCCGCCGAGGTCCAGCTGGCCAACGCCGCCGCCACACTGGTCACCAAGGACGGCCTGGCCGCCCTGGAACTGGCCGTGGACACCGGCATCGCCGCCACCTGCGCCGAAGCCGTGGGCGTGATGGACCAGACCGTGGCCCTGACCGTGGACTACATGAACCAGCGCAAGCAGTTCGGCGTGGCCATCGCCAGCTTCCAGGCCCTGCGCCACCGCGTGGCCGACATGAAGATGCAGCTCGAACTGGCCCGCTCGATGAGCTACTACGCCAGCCTCAAGCTCGGCGCCCCCGCCCCCGAACGCCGCGCCGCCCTGGCCCGCGCCAAGGTGCAGCTGGGCCAGTCCATGCGCTTCGTGGGCCAGCAGTCGGTGCAGCTGCACGGCGGCATCGGCGTGACCGACGAATACATCGGCAGCCACTACTTCAAGAAGCTCACGCAGCTGGAAATGACCTTCGGCGACACGCTGCACCACCTGGGCGAGGTGTCGGCGCGCATGCAGGAGACGGCCGGGGTGTTTGCCTGACGCCCCATCACGCGCGGCACGGGGTCCTGCCTCGTGCCGCCATCGCACGGCGACCGCAGCACGGAAGGCGGTACCCGATGCGGGATAATCATCGGTTTCGTGCCCCCGAATTGCTTGCACGGTTATCTAACTACCCGCATCCGTTCGCAATCCACTTCTTCCCCATGAGCGCCACAGCGACCGACCCCAATCTGAAACACTTGCACACTGCCCGCGAGCAGATCGCCAAGGGCGACCTCAAAGCAGCGGCACAGACGCTAAACCAAGCCAACAAGCAATCACCTCGGGATCCTCGGGTCTTCCTGTTGTCTGCACTCATGGCGGAGAAATCGGGCAACATCAATGGTGCATTTGATGCCCTCAGGCACTCCTTGACCATAGCCCCGGACTGGGCCCCTGGTCAGCTAGAACTGGCTCTTCTGCATGCGCGCAGAAACCAGTTTCCTCAGGCCATCGAAATAGCAGAAAAAGTAGCCCGCCAAGAACCGAAGAATCCACTGGTTCTGGCGGGTGCAGTGGACATCGCGCATCGCGCAGGCGATCTTGAAATGGCTGTGCGCCATCTGCGCAGGGGTTTGGAACTGATGCCTGGTGATGTCACCCTGCGCCGCACACTGGCCCGCGACCTGGGCAGCATGGGGCAACACGACCAAGCCATTGCCCTCTGGAACGGCCTGATCGAGGAAAACCCATCCGATGAGCAAGCCCTGCTCGGAAGACTACAAGCCCGGATCGCTAGCGGTCACCCCGAACAAGGCATCGCTGATGCCTCTCGGCTATTGGAAGCTGCACCCCATGACCCGGTTTATTCCTACTTTTCCGACCTAGCCCATGGCAAGACTCCGCTGCACCAGCCCGTCGAGCTAAGCCGGGGGCTATTCGATGGGCTAGCCGACATGTACGACATGCGCATGGTGCATGGGCTCAAATACCAGCTTCCCCGACAGGTGGCAGAGAAAATCACGGCACTCTATCCCGACAAGAACCTCAACATTCTTGACCTAGGCTGTGGAACAGGATTGCTAGGCGTTTTTCTTGGCGAGATCGACGGTTTCCTGATTGGCGTGGATATTTCACGCAAGATGATCGAGCAAGCAGCGCGCCATGGCGTCTATGCCCGCTTCCACACCGTGAACCTGCTGGACGCACTGAAAGAAACGCCTGATGCAATCTACCAGGTAATAACTGCGCTAGATGTCTTCATCTATGCTGGTGACCTGACCCAAGCCATTCCCGACGCATACCGCATCCTGACACCGGGAGGCCATTTGATGTTCTCCTGCGAAGCCGCTACCGAAAACGGCCCGGATCTGGTCCTGCAATCCAGCGACCGCTACGCCCACAAGCGCAGCCATGTCGAAGCACTATGCAAGAGCGCCGGCTTTGCATCGATGGAAGTGCAGGACACCGTGCTGCGTCTTGAAAACAATGCCCCGATCAACGGTTTTTTGGTTATTGCACGCAAGGCTGCCTAACCACACCACTTCGCCGCCCACAGCGTCATTTACTGCATGGAATCAGCCCGTGCCCATTGCGGGCACGGGCTTTTTTTTACCCGGCTGTGCGAGGAACGCCGGACAGCGCCACACCCAGCCTCCGCTCAAGCCAGCAACCGCGACGACTTGGGCACATGCGCCATCAGGAATTCCATTTGGTCGGCCAGGATGCGGCGGTTGCGCAGGATGAAGTCTTCCCACAGACTGGGCACGTAGGGCGCGTACAGCAGCGGCATGTGGGCCTGCTCGGGCGTGCGCGGGCCCTTGCGGTGGTTGCAGGGGCGGCAGGCGGTAACCACGTTCATCCAGTGGTCCTGCCCGTTCCGTGCAAAGGGCACGATGTGCTCGCGCGTGAGGTCTTCCTCGTGGAAATGGCCGCCGCAGTAGGCGCACACATTGCGGTCACGGGCATACAGCTTGGCGTTGGTGAGGCTGGGGTGCAGGTCGAAGGGGTTGATGGCGGGCACGCCCTTGGTGCCGATGATGCTGTTGACGGCTATGACCGACTGGCGCCCCGTGAGCGCGTTGTGACCGCCGTGAAAAACGGCAATCTCACCACCGGACTCCCAGCGCACTTCCCCTGCGGCATAGTGGATCACCGCCTGTTCCAGCGAGATCCACGACTGGGGCAAGCCCTGGGCAGAGAGCTTCAAGACCTTCACGACACGCCTCCTCGAACAACAAAGCCAACAAGGAATGGATGCAGATGTCAGGTGCCAGACCTGCGCGCGCTCGGGCGGCTGGAACGGCTGCGTCACAATATACGCTCATTTCAAGTCAAATCGATGTCCTGCGCCGAAGGGCTGTGCGCCAGGCGCTACCAAAAAGATACCGCTCCATGAAGATTTTCCGAGGACTGCGCCATCCGGACATCGCTCCCGCCTGTGCGCTCACGATCGGTAATTTCGACGGCGTGCACCGTGGGCACCAGGCGATGATTGCGCTGCTCAATGGCGAAGCGGCCCAGCGCGGCGTGCCCAGTTGCGCACTCACCTTCGAGCCGCACCCGCGCGACTATTTCGCCGAGACCCAGAAAAAGCCCGAACTGGCCCCAGCCCGCATCGGCACACTGCGCGACAAACTCTCGGAGCTGGCGCGCTATGGGGTGCAGCAGGCCGTGGTGCTGCCCTTCGATGCCCGGCTGGCCTCGCAGTCGCCGCAAGCCTTCATCGACGAGGTGCTGGTGCGCGGCCTGGGCGCGCGCTATGTGCTGGTGGGCGACGATTTCCGCTTCGGCAAGCAGCGCGCGGGCGACTACGCCATGCTCGACGCCGCCGGCCAGGCCCAGGGCTTTGACGTGGCGCGCATGATGAGCTACGAGGTGCACGGCCTGCGCGTCTCCAGCTCCGAGGTGCGTGCGGCGCTGGGTACCGGACGCATGGAGGACGCAGCGCAACTGCTCGGCCGCCCCTACGCCATTTCGGGCCACGTGGTGCACGGGCGCAAACTCGGGCGCCACCTGGGCGCCAGCGGGGACAGCGCGGGCGATGGCTTTCGCACCCTCAACCTGCGCTTTGCGCACTGGAAGCCCGCCGCCAGCGGCATCTTCGCCGTCCTGGTGCACGGTCTGTCGGAGCATCCGCTGCCCGGCGTGGCCAACCTGGGCATCCGCCCCTCGCTGGACCCGAACGACGTCAACGGCGGCCGCGTGCTGCTCGAGACCCATTGCCTGGAGTGGCCAGAGCACCTGGGCGCCGAAGGGGCCTACGGTAAAATCATCCGCGTGGAACTGCTGCACAAACTGCACGACGAACTCCGGTACGACAGCCTCGATGCCCTCACCCAAGGCATTGCGAAGGACTGTGCCGATGCGCGCGCCTGGTTCGCCGCCCACGCCGAAACCCGCCGCCAGACCACGCGCGACCGAATTTGACGCGTTGGCACCGCCCGCCGCCTTTCGACAGGCTCTGGCAGGCACATCGCCAACACCCTGCCCCGCTTGCCGGGCCGCACCTGGCCCAGGCCCAGAGCTTGTCGAGTCCAGAAACCCCCTTTCGCCATGTCCGACGCCAACACCCCCGACTACCGCAGCACCCTGAACCTGCCCGACACGCCCTTCCCCATGCGCGGAGACCTGCCCAAGCGCGAGCCCGGCTGGGTGAAGGAATGGGACGAAAAAGGCATCTACAAGAAGCTGCGCGACGCCCGCTGCGGCGCGCCCAAGTTCATCCTGCACGACGGCCCGCCTTACGCCAACGGCCAGATCCACATCGGCCACGCGGTGAACAAGATCCTCAAGGACATGATCACCAAGGCGCGCCAGCTCGAAGGCTTCGACGCGCTCTACGTGCCCGGCTGGGACTGCCACGGCCTGCCGATCGAAAACGCCATCGAAAAGCTCCACGGCCGCAATCTGCCTCGCGACGAGATGCAGGCCAAGGGCCGCGCCTTCGCCACCGAGCAGATCGCCCAGCAGATGGAGGACTTCAAGCGTCTGGGCGTGCTCGGCGAATGGGACAACCCCTACAAGACCATGAACTACGCCAGCGAGGCGGGCGAGCTGCGCGCCTTGAAGCGCGTGATGGAGCGCGGCTACGTGTACCGCGGCCTCAAGCCCGTGTACTGGTGCTTCGACTGCGGCTCCTCGCTGGCTGAGTTCGAGATCGAGTACCAGGACAAGAAGAGCCAGACGCTGGACGTTGCCTTCAAGGCGCACGACCCGGCCAGGCTCGCCGCCGCCTTCGGCCTGGCCGCGCTGGAGAAGGACGCCTTCGCCGTCATCTGGACCACCACCGCCTGGACCATCCCCGCCAACCAGGCGCTCAACCTCAACCCCGAGCTGCCCTACGCGCTGGTGGACACCGAGCGCGGCCTGTTCGTCATGGCCGCCACGCTGGTCGATGACTGCATGGCGCGCTGGGGCCTGCAAGGCCAGGTGCTGGCCGTGGCCCAAGGCGAGAAGCTCGCGGGCATCGCGTTCGAGCACCCGCTGCACGACGTGCACGAGGGCTACCGCCGCCTCTCGCCCGTGTACCTGGCCGACTACGCCACGGCCAGCGACGGCACGGGTATCGTGCACTCCTCGCCCGCCTACGGCGTGGAAGACTTCAACTCCTGCGTGGCGCACGGTGTGAAGTACGACGACATCCTCAACCCCGTACTGGGCAACGGCCGCTACGACGAGTCGCTGGCCCTGTTCGGCGGCATGAACATCTGGAAGGCCTGCCCCGTCATCATCGAGACGCTGCAGGCCGCCGGCCGCCTGATGGGCACCACCACCATCACGCACAGCTACCCGCACTGCTGGCGCCACAAGACGCCCGTGATCTACCGCGCCGCCGCTCAATGGTTCGTGCGCATGGACGAGGGCGAGGGCGTGTTCACCAAGGACAAGGCCCCCGGCACGCTGCGCCAGACGGCCCTGGCCGCCATCGAGCAGACGAGCTTCTACCCCGAAAACGGCAAGGCCCGCCTGCGCGACATGATCGCCGGCCGGCCCGACTGGTGCATCTCGCGCCAGCGCAGCTGGGGCGTGCCCCTGCCCTTCTTCCTGCACAAGGATTCGGGCGAGCTGCACCCGCGCACCATGGAGATCATGGACCAGGCGGCCACCATCGTCGAGCAGGGCGGCATCGAGGCCTGGAGCCGCGTGACGCCCGAGGAAATCCTGGGCGCTGAAGATGCGCAGCACTACACCAAGAGCACCGACATCCTGGAGGTGTGGTTCGACTCCGGCTCCACGTTCTGGCACGTGATGCGCGGCACGCACGCCGGCATGCACCACGACAGCGGCCCCGAGGCCGACCTCTACCTTGAAGGCCACGACCAGCACCGCGGCTGGTTCCACAGCTCGCTGCTGCTGGCCAGCGCCATCTTCGGCCGCGCGCCCTACCGCGGCCTGCTCACGCACGGCTTCACGGTGGACGGCCAGGGCAAGAAGATGAGCAAATCGCTCGGCAACACGGTCTCGCCGCAGGAGGTGAGCGGCAAGCTGGGCGCCGAGATCATCCGCCTGTGGTGTGCCGCCACCGACTACTCGGGCGACCTGGCCATCGACGACAAGATCCTGGCGCGCGTGGTGGACGCCTACCGCCGCATCCGCAACACGCTGCGCTTCCTGCTGGCCAACGTGAGCGATTTCGACCCGGCCCGGGACGCCGTGCCCTTCGAGCAGATGCTGGAGATCGACCGCTACGCGCTCACGCGCGCCGCGCAGTTCCAGCAGGAGGTGCTGGCGCACTATCGTGGCTACGAATTCCACCCCGTGGTCGCCAAGCTGCAGCTCTACTGCTCGGAAGACCTGGGAGGCTTCTACCTCGACGTGCTCAAGGACCGCCTCTACACCACCGCCCCCAAGAGCCTGGCACGCCGCAGCGCCCAGACCGCGCTGCACCAGATCACGCACGCCATGCTGCGCTGGATGGCGCCCTTCCTCTCGTTCACGGCCGAGGAGGCATGGAAGGTGTTCGGCAGCTCCGAATCCATCTTCCTTGAAACCTACCAGACCCTGCCCTCGGGCGACGAGGGCCTGGCCGCCAAGTGGGAGCGCCTGCGTGCCATCCGCGACCTGGTGAACAAGGAAATCGAAGGCGTGCGCGCCGCGGGCCAGGTGGGTGCATCGCTGCAGGCCTGCGTGGAGCTGACAGCCCCGCCCGAAGACCATGCGCTGCTTGCCAGCCTGGGCGAGGACCTGAAGTTCGTGTTCATCACATCTACTATCAAATTGATAGCTGGTAGCGCAATGAATATAAGCATTAAAGCCAGTTCTGACCAAAAATGCGAGCGCTGCTGGCATTACCGTGCCGACGTGGGCCAGGACGCCGCCCACCCCACGCTGTGCGGCCGCTGCACCAGCAACCTGTACGGCGCCGGTGAACACCGGACCTGCGCCTGAGCATGGCGCGCGCTGCTTCGGGCGCCCGCGCCAGCCTGTGGCCCTGGCTGGCATGGGCGCTGCTCATCCTGATCGCTGACCAGTTCACCAAGACGCTGATTCTGGGCTACTACCAACTGGGTGACAGCACCTATGTCACCAGCTTCTTCAACATCGTGCGCGCGCACAACACGGGCGCGGCCTTTTCCTTTCTGGCCAACGCCGGTGGATGGCAGCGCTGGTTCTTCACTGGGATTGGCGTGGCAGCGACGCTGTTCATCGTGTGGCAGTTGCGCCAGCACCCGGACCAAAAGCTGTTCGCCTTCTCGCTCGCCAGCATCCTGGGCGGCGCGGTGGGCAACGTGGTGGACCGGTTACTCCACGGCTACGTGGTCGATTTCCTCGACTTCCACTGGAGCTTTCTGTCGGGCATGTTCCACGGCGGGCATTTCCCAGCCTTCAACATTGCCGATGCTGGGATCAGCGTAGGCGCGGCCTGCCTGATCCTGGACGAGCTGCTGCGGGTAAGAAAGACGTAACAACCCCCTGTGGCGCTGCGCGCCTTCCCCCTTCTCTCGGCTATCGCCGGGAAGGGGGACGCCACCAGCGCGGCGGGGCGGCCCTTGCGCGGTGGCTGCTGGCCTGGGCCGCGCCTGTTTACACGCTCTAAATGGCGTTCAAGGGCCAGCGTGGCTTGACGTCGAAGGCATAGTCGCGGTTGGCCTGCTGCTGGCCCGACTGCAGGCGCATGGCCGCAGCCAGGGCGATCATGGCGCCGTTGTCGGTGCACAGGTGCAGTTCAGGGTAGTGCACACGCACGCGGCGCTTGGCGCAGGCCGCGTCGAGCTGCTCGCGCAGCAGGCGGTTGGCGCCCACGCCCCCAGCCACCACGATACGTTGCAGGCCGGTTTCCTGCAGCGCCGTGAGCGACTTCTTCACCAGCACATCGACGATGGCCGCCTGCGTGCTCGCGGCCAGGTCGGCCTTGCGCGCCTCCAGATCGTCGCCGAGCTTGCGCGCCTGCGTCAGTACCGCCGTCTTCAGCCCGGCAAACGAAAAATCGAGGTTGCCGCTGTGCAGCAGCGGGCGCGGCAACTTGAAAGCCGCCGGGTCGCCCTGCAGCGCCAGGCGCGAGAGCGCCGGGCCGCCGGGGTAGCCCAGGCCCATGAGCTTGGCAGACTTGTCAAAGGCCTCGCCCGCCGCGTCGTCAATGGTTTCGCCCAGCAACTCGTAGCGGCCCACGCCATCCACCCGCATGAGCTGCGTGTGACCGCCCGATACGAGCAGGGCGACAAAGGGAAACTCCGGCGGATCGGCGCTCAGGAAGGGCGAGAGCAAATGCCCCTCCAGGTGGTGCACGCCCAGCACGGGCTTGCCCAGGGCCATACCCAACGCACAGGCCACGCCCGCCCCCACCAGCAGCGCCCCGGCCAGGCCCGGGCCGCGGGTATAGGCCACCACATCCACCTCGGCCAGGCTGCGCCCGGCCTCGTTCAAAACGCCCGTGGTGAGCGGCAGCACGCGCCGGATGTGGTCGCGGCTGGCCAGTTCCGGCACCACGCCGCCATAGGCCTGGTGCATCTCGATCTGGCTGTGCAAGGCATGCGCCAGCAATGCGGGCACCCCGCTGCCCTGCGACTGCACCAGCGCCACGCCGGTTTCGTCGCACGAAGATTCGATGCCCAGCACCAACAGGTTTTTTTGCACTTCCATGGTGGGCGCAAGTGTAGGGCTTGCGCCCGACCCTTCAGAAGGCATCGGGTTGGTTCACCCCGCCTCAGTGCTGCGACAAAGCCTTTTGTCCTGCGCCCGCGAGCGCCGCAGGCGCCATGGACTGTGCGGAGGCCACGGACACTGCGGGAGCCGCACGCCGCATCTCACTGCCCTGCTGGAGTCGGAACGTGGCGGCCAGGTGCGCCAGATTGCGCGCCTGTTCCTGCAGCGCGCTGGATGCGGCCGAGGTCTCTTCCACCAGTGCGGCGTTTTGCTGGGTCACCCCATCAAGGTGTGCCACGGCCTGGTTGATCTGGCCCAGCCCCATGGACTGCTCGCGGCTGGCGGAGGCGATCTCGTCCACGATGTCGGCCACGCGTTGAATACCGCTGACGATCTCCTGCATGGTCGCGCCCGCCTGGGCGACCTGCCCGCTGCCGACCTCGACCTTGGCCACCGAGTCGGAAATCAGCGTCTTGACCTCCTTGGCCGCCTCGGCGCTGCGCTGCGCCAGGCTGCGCACCTCGCTGGCCACCACAGCAAAGCCCCGGCCCTGCTCGCCCGCGCGGGCCGCCTCCACGGCGGCATTGAGCGCCAGGATGTTGGTCTGGAAGGCAATGCCGTCGATCACGCCGATGATGTCCACGATCTTGCGCGAGGACGTGTTGATCGCCTCCATGGTGTCCACCACCTGTGCCACCACCGTGCCACCGCGCTGGGCCACGCCTGTGGCCGATGCGGCCAGCTTGCTGGCCTGCGCCGCGCTGTCGGCATTCTGCTGCACGGTGCCCGAGAGCTGCTCCGTGGCCGACGCCGTCTGCTCCAGTGCACTGGCCTGTTGCTCAGTGCGCGACGCAAGATCGCGCGTCCCTTGCGCCACATGCGTGGAAGCGCCCGCGATGGTGTCGGCACCACCATGCACCTGCGCGATCACATGGTGCAGGTTGCTACGCATGGTTTCCATCTGGGTCAGCATGGCACCGATTTCATCCTTGCCTTCGGAGGCTATGCGCTGCGTCAGATCGCTGGCGGCAATGGCCGCCGCAGCCGTATTGGCGGTGCGAAAGCCCGTGGCCAGGCGCGCCAGCAGCAGCACGCCCATGGCCGAGGCAGGCAGGCCCAGCAAGAGGATGGCGAGCGCAAAGACCAGCAGGCCGATTTCGTAGCGTTGCTGCGCGGCCTTGTAGGCGGCATCTGCCAGGTGAACCTGGTGATCGCGGAACCCCGCCAAGGACTTGACCAAGGTCTCACCTTCCGTGCGTCCCGCAGCCAGGAAACCGGCCATGATGTCTGGGCTGAAATTCCCCTTTTCGATCGCAGCGACCACGGCACCGAGCTTCTCGGTCCAGGCCTTGCGATGCACACGCGCGGCATCGAGCAGGCGCTTCTCGTCGGGGTCCGCAATGCCTTGATCCATGGCCTTGAACAGGTCGTCGGCCTTGGCGCGATTGGCTGCAATCGCCTCCAGGTGCATGTGGGTGGGGTGTCCGTGGATGCTGGCCAGCACACTCTCCGGGGCATGCTGAAACGCCAGCAGCACCTGCAGGCGGTTCTGCACAGTGATGTCGATGGCCTGGTCGGCCAGCAAAGCCCGGTACATGGCCTCATCGTGCAAGGTCTTGAGGCTGTCGCGCGCCGAAGACAAGCCCCAGAGGCTCACCCCGATGATCGCGGCCAGGGAAAGCCAGAAAAAGCACAGCACGATGACGAAACGTTGGGTGATCCTCAGGTTGTTCAGCATAGAAAAAATACTTCCAATGGGCAGAAGCTATTGGACAACAACACTCCGTACATCAACTTACACATTTCCGAGCACGCCACTGGGCATTTTTTGATGGCCTCTTGAAAAACCGCCTTTGGCACGCATGGGACAATCACGCCCCATGACTCCGGAACAGTACGTTCAGCAAAAGGCCGCAGCTTCGGGCAGCAGCTTCTATTACGCCTTCCTGTTCCTGCCCCGGCCCCGGCGCGAGGCCATCACAGCGTTTTACGCCTTTTGCCGCGAAGTGGACGACGTGGTCGATGAGGTCTCGGACCCTGGCGTGGCCCACCGCAAGCTGGCCTGGTGGCAGGGCGAGGTGGCCCAGGCCTTCAAGGGACAACCCACGCACCCGGTCACGCAAGCGCTGATGCGCCATGCGGGCGCCTACCAGATCGAGCCGCGCCACTTGCTGGGAGTGATCGAGGGCTGCCAGATGGACCTGGAACAAAGCCGCTACCTCGACTACCTCGGCTTGCAACGCTATTGCCACCTGGTGGCCGGTGTGGTGGGTGAGGTGGCGGCGCGCATTTTTGGCCAGACGCAGGAAGCCACCACGCAGTACGCCCACACGCTGGGGCAGGCCTTGCAGCTCACCAACATCATCCGCGACGTGGGCGAAGACGCCATGCGCGGGCGCATCTACCTGCCCGTCAACGAGTTGCAGCAGTTCGACGTCAAGGCCCACGAAGTCCTCAAGCGCGAGTATTCCGAGCGCTTTGTGGCACTCATGCGCTTTCAGGCCGAGCGTGCGCACCGCCTGTACGACCAGGCACTGGCCCTGCTGCCCGCCGCCGATCGGCGCGCGCAGAAGCCTGGGCTGATGATGGCCAGCATCTACCGCACGCTGCTGCGCGAGATCGAGCACGAGAACTTCCAGGTGCTGCACCAGCGCATCAGCCTCACGCCGCTGCGCAAGTTCTGGCTCGCGTGGAAGATGCAGGCCCTGGGCCGCATGTAGTCAGGGCCGACCCCATGCACATCGCCATTTTGGGCGCGGGCTGGGCCGGCCTGGCCGCCGCACTGGAACTGACCCAGGCCGGACACCAGGCCACCGTCTTCGAAGCCGCGCGCACCGTGGGCGGCCGGGCGCGGGCGCTGCCCGTGCCGCTGCCCGATGGCCGCACGCTGGTGCTGGACAACGGCCAGCACATCCTCATCGGCGCCTACTCCGAAACGCTGCGCTGCATGCGCCAGGTGGGCGTGGATGAGCAAGCCGCGTTGCTGCGCCTGCCCCTGGCGCTGCGCTTTCCCGACGGCAGCGGCCTGCAGTTGCCCGATGCGCCCGCCCCTTGGAACGCCCTGCGCGGCATTGCCGCCGCACGCGGCTGGCGCTGGGCCGACCGATGGGCACTGCTGCGCACGGCCCATGCCTGGCAACGCAGCGGCTTTGCCTGCGAGGCCCAGGACACCGTGGCCGACCTGTGCCATGCCCTGCCCCAGGGCCTGAAGGACAGCTTCATCGACCCGCTGTGCGTGGCCGCACTCAACACCCCGGCGGACCAGGCCAGCGGCCAGGTTTTCCTGCGAGTGTTGCAGGACAGCCTGTTTGGCGGACGCGGCAGCAGCGACCTGCTGCTGCCGCGCCAGGATCTGGGCCAGGTGTTTCCGCAGGCGGCGCTGGAATGGCTGCAAGCCCACGGCGCACTGGTGCGCCTGGGCCAGCGCGTGCAATCGCTCGGCGCTGCACCCCAGGGCAGCGGTTGGTTGGTCGATGGCGTACCCTTTGACGCCGTGCTGCTGGCCACCCCCAGCACCGAAGCGGCGCGCCTGGTCTCGCAATGCGCGCACACCGCACCCTATGCCTGGACCGTTGCGCTGTGCGACTGGGCCGCCAATGCCCAGGCCCTGCGCTTCGAGGCCATCACCACCGTCTATCTGCAGGCCGTACCCGGCACAGGGGGGCGCACCCTGCCCCTGCCCATGCTGGCTTTGCGCAGCAGCCCACAGGCACCTGCGCAGTTTGTCTTTGACCGGGGCATGCTGGGCGGCCCCAGCGGCCTGCTCGCCTTTGTGGCCAGCGCCAGCCAGGGCGAGCGTGAGCACATCACCCAGCAGGTGCTGGCGCAGGCACGCACGCAGCTGGGCCTGGTGCAGGCAGAGCCCGTGCAGACCGTGGTGGAAAAACGCGCCACCTTTGCCTGCACACCGGGTTTGCAGCGCCCGACGGCCCAGGTCGCCCCGGGCCTGTGGGCCTGCGGCGACTATGTGCAGGGGCCCTACCCGGCAACGCTGGAGGGTGCGGTACGCAGCGGGATGGAGGCGGTGCGCGGCCTGCTGGCACCGGCCTGAACCCGCCTGCGCGCAGGCGTCAGACGCTCAGTGGTCGTCCGCCGGACCGTGGGACTTGCTCAACAGCCGGTCGGTGAGCGCGATGGCCAGGGCGCTGAGCAGGAACACCACGTGGATGATGGTCTGCCACATCAGCACCTTGACGTCATAGTTGGCGGCGTTGATGAAGGTCTTGAGCAAATGGATCGAACTGATGCCGATGATGGCCGTGGCCAGCTTGACCTTGAGTACCGAGGCGTTGACGTGGCTGAGCCACTCGGGCTGGTCGGGGTGGTCTTCCAGGTGCAGGCGGCTCACAAAGGTTTCGTAGCCGCCCACGATGACCATGATGAGCAGGTTGGAGATCATCACCACATCGATCAGCGCCAGCACCACCAGCATGATGATGGTCTCGTTCAGCGCCGTGATCTGCACATCGGTCTTGTAGCCAATGCTGGTGATCAGCGCCTGCAGCGCCTTCTCGTTGCCAAAGGCCGCCTCCAGCAGGTGCACCAGCTCCACCCAGAAGTGGAACACGTACACCGCCTGTGCCGCGATCAGGCCCAGGTACAGGGGCAACTGCAGCCAGCGGCTGGCAAAAATCAGGGAAGGCAGGGGGCGCATGGCTGCGCTCTCGCGGCGGTCTGAGGTCATGGCAAGGGGAGTGGGAAAAGGGTCGCAGATTGTAGAAGACACCGCCGCCGCCTGCCCACCCGCCAACCAACCGCCCCGCAGGGCGTAGCCATTTACATATCAAAAATGGCTACAGCGCCCATGGATAAAGCGCAGGTAGCTATATTTTTAATAGCAAATTCAGAAACTCTCCCAATCGTCGTCCTTGGGTGCCGCCGAACGGGCCGGTGCGGGCGCTGCCGCAATGCGCTGCGGCGCTGGCGCTGCGGGGGCCTTGGCGGACTTGGCTGCACCGGGCAGTGCCGACTTGGCCCGCGCAGGTGCCGCAGCCGCCTTGGGACTGGCGGGCGCTGGCGCGGAAGGACGGGCAGGTGCTGCCGGACGGTGCGCCGCCAGGGCACCCACGTTGAACACCGACACCACCTCGCTCAGGCGCTGAGCCTGGTCGCGCAGCGAAGTGGCGGCGGCGGTCGATTGCTCGACCAGCGCGGCGTTCTGCTGCGTCATCTGGTCCAGGTGGGTGACAGCCTGGTTGACCTGGGCAATGCCGTCGCGCTGCTCGGTGGACGACGCGGTGATCTCGCCGATCAGGTCGCTCACACGCTGCACGCTGGCCACGATCTCGTCCATGCTTTGACCCGCCTCGGCCACCTGCTGGGAGCCGGTCTCCACGTTCTCGACCGAGGCGTTGATGAGCTGCTTGATCTCCTTGGCAGCCTCGGCGCTGCGGCCAGCCAGGGATCGCACCTCGCTGGCCACCACGGCAAAGCCCCGTCCCTGCTCGCCCGCACGCGCGGCTTCCACGGCGGCGTTGAGCGCCAGGATGTTGGTCTGGAAGGCGATGCCGTCGATCACGCTGATGATGTCGGAGATCTTGCGCGAGCTGTGTGTGATCTGCTCCATGCTGGCCACCACCTGGCCCACCACCTGCCCGCCGCGCGTGGCAGCCTGCGCGGCATTGGCGGCCAACTGATTGGCCTGGCGCGCGGTGTCGGCCGACTGGGTGACCGTGGCGGTCAGCTCTTCCATGCTGGCCGCCGTTTGCTCCAGATTGGAAGCCGTTTGCTCGGTGCGCGCCGACAGATCCTGGTTGCCGGTCGCGATTTCGGACGAGGCCAGCGACACGGCCTCCACCCCCGTGCGTACTTCACCCACCACGCCGCGCAAGCGGTCTGCCATGCGCGAGAGGGCGCGCAGCATGTGGCCGAATTCGTCCTTGCGTTCGGAGCGCAGCTCCTGGGTCAGATCGCCAGCGGCGATTGCATCGATCATCGCGCTCGCCTGGTCCAGCGGCACGGTGATGGAACGCACCAATTTCCAGGCCAGGGACAGAACCACCGCCATCAGCAGTGCCGAGGCCATCAGCCCTTCGACGGCATAGCGCGTGCGGCGGCCCTGGGCTTCGGCCACAACCACTTCGCGGCGCTTTTGCAACACATCGACAAAGGCCTCCTGCGCCTTGAGGTACTTGGCCACCAGCGGCGTCAGTTCATCATCGGCAAAGCGCTGCGTCTCCACCGCATCGCCCGCGCCCTTGAGTTCCCAGGTCTTGGCCGTGGCCGCCAGCACGGCCTTGCGCTCGGCCAGCACCTGGTCCAGCACCGCCTTCTCCTGGGGGTCGGTGGTCTGGGCAACGATGCGCTCCTGGACCTTGTTGATGGCGCCAATGATCTCCTTGACCTTGGCGTCGAACTGTTGTGCCAGCACCGCGTCGGTGGTGACCGCTGCGCCCATCAGCATGTTCACCGCCGTCTCGGTGGCGCCGCGCCAGCGCACGGCCTCGGTGACGCGGCCTTCGATGGCGATCACTTCGTCAATGGCCTGCGCCATGGAACTGTTGGCACGGTATTGCTGGAAGCCCGAAATCACCAGCATGATGACCATGAGCACCAAAAACATGCCCCACAGCTTGCGGGACACACGGATATTGTCGAGTTGCATGGTTCTCTCCGAAAGCACAGGGCGGCTGTCGCGCCCCTGTTCGTAGATTACGCCAGCCAAGGCCCCGCACAGCACCTGCGCAGGCAAGGACAAACCCGTAGAATGGACTGGTGACCCATACCTACTCCAACCCCGACCTGCACTGCCACAGCACTGTTTCCGATGGCACGCTGGAGCCTGAGGTCGTGGCGGCCAGGGCGCGGGCCAATGGGGTGGATTTGTGGGCCCTGACAGACCACGACGAGGTGGGCGGCCTGCAGCGTGCCGCCGCTGCCGCCAAGGCGCAAGGCCTGGCTTTTTTGACAGGGGCAGAGATCTCGGTCACCTTTGCCAACACCACGGTACACATCGTGGGCCTGGGCTTTGACGCCAGCGACGAACGCCTGGTGCAGGGCCTGCGCCAGACCCGCGGCGGGCGCGGCGAACGCGCCCAGGAAATGGCAGCCCAACTGGCCCAGGTGGGCATTCCCGGTGCCTACGAGGGCGCGCTGCGCTACGTGGGCAACCCGGAGCTGATCTCGCGCACGCACTTTGCGCGCTTTCTGGTCGAGCAGCGCGTGTGCCGGGACACGGGCGAAGTGTTCCGTCGCTTCCTCACCGAAGGCAAGCCCGGCTTCGTGCCGCACCGCTGGGCCCGCCTGGGCGACGCGGTGCGCTGGATCTGCGACGCAGGCGGTGTGGCCATCATCGCCCACCCCGCCCGCTACAGCCTGAGCGCCAACGAAGAGTTTGCGCTGTTCTCCGAATTTCGCCAGCACGGCGGCCAGGGCGTGGAGGTGGTCACCGGCAGCCACACCACGGCCGAATGCGCCACCTATGCCGGCATGGCGCGTGAGTTCGGCCTGGCGGCCTCGCGCGGCAGTGACTTCCACAGCCCCGACGAATCCCACACCGACCTGGGCACGCTGCCACCACTGCCGGGCGATCTCACCCCCGTGTGGGATTTGCTGGCAGACCGCATCCAACACGCCTGACCCATGGCCCAGTATTTCGAAGTCCATCCCGAGAATCCACAGCCGCGCCTGCTCAAGCAGGCCGCAGCCCTGTTGCACAAGGGCGGCGTGCTGGCCGTGCCCACCGATTCGAGCTACGCGCTGGTGTGCCACCTGGACGACAAGAACGCCGCCGACCAGTTGCGCCGCATCCGGCAGGTGGACGACAAGCACCACCTGACGCTGCTGTGCCGCGACCTGTCGGAGCTGGCCAGCTACGCGCGCGTGGACAACCGGCAGTTCCGCCTGCTCAAGCTGGCCACACCGGGGGCCTACACCTTCATCCTCGAAGCCACCAAGGAAGTGCCGCGCCGCGTGAGCCACCCCTCGCGCAAGACCATCGGCCTGCGCGTGCCCGAGCACAAGACACTGCAGGAACTGCTGGCCCTGCATGGCGCGCCGCTGCTGGCCACCACGCTGATCCCGCCCGGCGAGAGCGAGCCGCTGAACGACGCCCACGGCATCCGCGAGCAGTTCGAGCATGCGCTGGCTGCCGTGGTTGATGCGGGGGCCTGCCCGTCCGAGCCCACCACGGTGATCGACCTCACCCCCATGGGCGCGGGCGACGAGCCCGAGGTGGTGCGCGAAGGGCGCGGCAGCCTGCAGGCCCTGGGCCTGTGATCGCCCCACGGCGTGGGCGGCCCCGCGCGTCTGAGACAATCGCGCGGTGGACCCTTCCAATCTCATCCAAACCGTTCTGATCTACGCCCTTCCGGTGCTGTTTGCCATCACCGTGCACGAGGCGGCCCATGGCTATGCGGCGCGCCACTTTGGCGACAACACCGCCTACATGATGGGGCGCATCACGCTCAACCCCATCAAGCACATCGACCCCGTGGGCACCATCCTGATGCCGCTGCTGCTGTACTTCGCCACCTCGGGCGCCTTCCTGTTCGGTTACGCCAAGCCAGTGCCGGTCAACTTTGGCAACCTGCGCAAGCCCAAGCAGCACATGGTGTGGGTGGCGCTGGCGGGGCCAGCGTCCAACTTTGTGCAGGCGGTGCTGTGGGCCGTGTTCCTGGTGCTTCTCGTGGGCCTGGACATCGACGAGCGCTTCTTCCTTGAAATGGCGCGCGCCGGGGTGCTGGTCAACCTGGTGATGTGGGCGTTCAACCTGTTCCCGCTGCCACCGCTGGACGGCGGGCGCATTCTGGTGGGGCTGCTGCCCTGGAAGCAAGCGCACCTGGTGTCGCGCATCGAACCCTGGGGCTTCTTCATCGTCATGGGTCTCGTGATTGCAGGCGTGGTAGGCAGCCTGTGGCTGCGCCCGCTGATGAACCTGGGCTACGGCATCATCAATCTGCTGCTCATCCCCATCACCGCATTGATGCGCTGAGCCTGTTTTTTCCTCCCTCCTGCTGACTTCGTCCCCATGAGCACCACGCGTTTTCTCACCGGCATCACCACCACGGGCACTCCCCACCTGGGCAACTACGTGGGCTCCATTCGCCCCTCGGTCCAGGCGAGCCTGCGGCCCGGCGTGCAGAGCTTCTACTTCCTGGCCGACTACCACGCGCTCATCAAGTGTGAAGACCCAGTGCGCATCCAGCGCTCCACGCTGGAGATCGCGGCCAGCTGGCTCGCTGCGGGCCTGGACCCGGAGAAGGTGGTTTTCTACCGCCAGTCCGATATTCCGGAAATCCCCGAACTGACCTGGCTGCTGACCTGCGTGACCGGCAAAGGCCTGCTCAACCGCGCCCACGCCTACAAGGCAGCGCAGGACAAGAACCAGGCGGCCGGGCGCGAGCCGGACGACGGCGTGACCGCGGGCCTGTTCATGTACCCCGTGCTCATGGGCGCCGACATCCTGATGTTCAAGGCACACAAGGTGCCCGTGGGGCGCGACCAGGTGCAGCACATCGAGATGGCGCGCGACATGGGCGCCAGCTTCAACCACCTCTACGGCGAGCACTTCGTGCTGCCCGAAGCGGTGATCGACGAGCACGTGGCCACCCTGCCCGGCCTGGACGGCCGCAAGATGAGCAAGAGCTACGACAACACCATCCCGCTGTTCTGCAGCCGGGAGCAGTTGCGCAAGCTCATCCAGGGCATCGTGACCGACTCGCGCGCGCCGGGCGAACCCAAGGACACCGAAGGCTCGGCCCTGTTCCAGATCTACCAGGCTTTTGCCACCCCCGAGCAGACCGAGGCCCTGCGCCAGGCCTACGCCGCAGGCATTGCCTGGGGCGATGCCAAACAGCAGTTGTTCGAGCATGTGGACGGCATCGTGGCCCCCCTGCGCGAACGCTACGAGGCGCTGATCCAGGACCCTGCCCGCATCGAAGCCACGCTGCTGGCTGGCGCCCAGCGCGCCCGCGAGATGGCCACCCCCTTCCTGCGCGAACTGCGTGCCGCCGTGGGCCTGCGCAGCCTGGCCCAGGGCAGCAGCAACGCCAAGACCGCGAAGGCCGCCAAGACCGCACTGCCCGCCTTCAAGCAGTACCGCGAAAAGGACGGCAAGTTCTACTTCAAGCTCGTGGCGGCCGACGGTCGCCTGCTGCTGCAAAGCACCGGCTTCGACGCCCCCAAGGACGCCGGGCAGGCCATCGCGTTGCTGCAACGCGAGGGGCTGGGTGCTTTGGCAGAGCGCTGCACACTGACCGAAGGCGCGGCGCAGGCAGAGGTACAGGCCGCGCTCCAGGCCCTGGCCGAGGCCGCAGTGGCCAAGGAATAGCTATTATTTTGATAGCGCATTACGCTTATTTCATAAGCGCTGCAGGCCAAAAACACCATTAATCCATACGGTAGCGCAGGCTGACCCACAGCGCGGGCCGCACGGTGCCGTGCACCGGCGTTTGCAAGGTACCGGTCCAGGCCCAGCGGCGGTCTGCCGATTCGCGGAACAGCACCAGGTTGAGGTTCCAGCCTGCCCCCAGCGGCGACTGGGCCGCCTGGTCGGCAAAGCGCGAGCCCCGGTACACCAGGGACGCCAGGCTCAGGTCGCGCCCGCCGTGGCGCCAGGCATGGGCCAGTACCGCCGTGTGGCGGGGCACGCCAGGCAGCGGCAGGCCGGCGTAGGCCGCACCGGTGTTGCGCGAACGGGCCCAGGTGTAGCTGGCCAGCACGCTGCGGCGCGGCACCCACACGTGGTTGACCGCCACCCCCATCTGCTGCAGGCTGCCCTGCCCGAAAAAGGGGTTGCCGTTGTAGGCATCGATCGCAATCTGGCCCGAGGCCGACACCGGCGCCAGCACATCCGCGCGGTCAGACACTGCCACGCCCATGCCGGGGATGAGCACGCGCCCATCCGGCCCCTGGGGGTTGACGATGTGCTGGCTGCTGGCCATGGCCCAGGCGAAGGTGCGCGGGTCGATCTCCCAGTCCCATTGCAGGGCACGTTTGCGTGCCAGGCTGCCCATGCGCTGGTACTGGTGGTCTGCGGCAATCGCGCCCACGGCGACTGGCGCCAGGGTGTGCGTGGCGGGTGCGTGCACGTTCTCGATGTAGGCTGCATGCAGTGCCCGGCCCGGCCCCATGTGGTACGACACGCCCACGCGGGGCCGCAGCTTGCGGGCGTACCCGGCCTCGGTGATGGCGGGCGGCAGCAGGTCGGCGCCGTCGATCTGGCGGTAGTAGCGGCTGGCGCTGCGCACCTGCAGGTGCGGCCAGTAGGCACCGGCCTGCCAGGTCCAGGCGCCCTGGCGCCATTCGGTATCGACCCAGGGCATGTCAAATGCCACACGGGTGCTGGCCTCGGACGCCTCCCAGGGCAAGCCTGGGTCGTACAGGCCGTTGCGCGCCTGCGCCCGTGCATATTCCCAGCCCAGGCTCCAGCGCTGCCCGGGCCACTGCACCACATGGCGCAGCATCGCGCCTTCCAGACGATCGACCAGACGCGAATCCTGCGGCCCCCAGTCCACCAGGTCCAGGCTGCGGGCATTGCTGTTGCGCGCATGGTGCAGCTTGAACCAGGTCTGCGCATCGGCAGACCAGCGCCAGGAGCCCCCCAGGTCGGTGCGCGTGGACGTGCCACGGGCCACGCCGTCAAAGCGGGCCGTGCCCAGGTCCAGCCCGCCGGGATAGCCTGAACGGTCGCTGCCTTGGTTGTGCACCGCAAAAAGGCCCAGACGGTCCACCGGCCGCGCCCCCCAGGCCAGATCCACCATGGGCGCCGTCAGCCAGTACGAGCCCGAAGCGCCGCGCGGCCACAGGCGCAGCCCATTGGCACGCACCAGCCAGGCCATGGGCATGGGTGCAGCGCCCAGGCCCCGCAGCACGCCATCGGCAGCCAAAGAGGTCTGCCGCGCATCGCGCCCGGCGCTGGCCACCACCACGGCTTCGGTGCCCAGCGTGCGCAGCACAGGCACCTGGCGCTCGCCCATGCCAAAGGCCAGAGGGTCGGCCAGGTAGCCCTGCATGAGCTCGGAGTTGCGGCTGAAGTCGCTTTCGTAGCGGTTGGCCATGAAGAAATGGCTGCCCGCCCACAGTGGGTAGTACGACTGCTGCGCGTAGGCACGCGCCCAGTGCTCTAGCCCGAAATCGCCCAAAGCTTTGCCCAGGTTGGCCGAGCCCTGGGCGTCGCTGGCCAGCGGGTTGAGCGATTTGAGATAGGGCAGGCGACCCAGGGCCTCGCGCGCGGCAGCGATGGCGGCTTCGGGCTCGCCGCCGTCGTTGCGCAGGATGGATTCCACCTGCCAGGGCAGGGGGTCTTTGGGGTCGGACAGCCGCGCGCGCTCCAGGGAATCAAAGGCTGCAGCCTGCCCACCCAACCGGTGTTCGGCCACCGCAAGCCAGACATGGGCCTGGGCGTAGCGCGGTTCGATCACCAGCGCCTTGAGCAGCAAGGTGCGCGCGCCTTCGGGGTCGCCCTGCTGCAGGGCCCACAGGCCGGCACCGGCCAGGCTCACGTAATCGTCGCCCGCCAGCGCCAGGGCGGCGTCGAACCCGGCCCGCGCTTGCGGCAGGCGCAGGGCCTCGGTGGCGGCAGTGGCCTGGGCACCCCGGTAGGCGGGGTTGTCGGGCGCCAGCTCCACCGCTCGCGCCAGGGCCATGCGGGCGGCGTGCAGGTCGCCGCGTTCCTGCAGCGCGCGGCCCAGTCCCCATTGCGCGGCCGCCTGGGTGGCCGCAGTCTGAGCGCGACCCACAGCCTCGCGGTACAAGGCCAGGGCCGCGTCGCCTTGGCCCTGGAGCCTGTGCCAGCCGGCATCTGCCAGCAACAGCTCTGGCGCCTGCGGTGCCGTGGGGCGCGTGGCATCGATCCAGGCACGCGCCTCGGCGCCACGGTCCAGCACCAGCAGCAGTTCTGCCCTGCGCGCAGCCGTGCGCGGGTCCTGCGTACGCTGCCAGGCCTGCGCCAGGCGCGCCTGTGCGGCATCGACCTGGCCGTCGGCCAATTCCAGGTCGGCCAGGGCGAGTGCGACCGCAGCGCCCCCTTCGCCCTGCGCAGCAAGCGCCAGCAAGCGCTCGCGTGCCTGGCCCCATTGCCCTGCCTGCACCAGCGCACGCACATCGGCCAGCGGCGCGCTGAGGCCGGGGCGCTGGAACTCCTCCCAGCGCGTGGGGTCTGCCGGGTAGGCCGCCACCCATTGCACGCGCTGGCGCGGCTGCACCAGCAGGCGCTTGACGGGCGCCTGGCCCGGCACCACCACGCCTTGTTCGGCAGGGCCCAGCTCCACGCGGCCCTGCTCGTTGGACAGTTCCACCCGCCCCGAGAGCACGGTGAGCGTGGTGCGCCCGCCCTGTTCCACCTCCACATCCCAGTCGGTCCCGCGCACCACGGCAGTGGCGGCTGGGGTGCGCAGTTGCAGGCTGGCGGGGGTCTTCTTGGTGCGTGCCCACAGGCGTCCAGCCATCAGTTCCAGCAAGGTGCGCTCAGGACGGGACTCGCACAGGCGCACCTGGGCCTGGGCCGCCATGCGGATCTGCGTACGGTCTGCCAACAGCAGCGCAGCGGACGACAGGGCCAGGGTGCGCACATCGGCCCCGCCGCCCAGGTGTTGCGACAGCACTGCGGCCTGCCAGGGTGCGGCCTCACCCGCCCGGGTCTGCCCTTGCCCCGACAGCGCCACCACCTGGGCCGCAGGCACGCCGGGCTCCCCCGCCGCGCCCGCACATTGCGCCACCGCCTGGGCGGCACCCCAGCAGCCCGCACCCAGCACACAAAGAGCTCTCCAAGAGGGGATCGCTGACCACATGGCGGCACTCCTTCCACATCACACTTTGTCCAACGGCGTCGGGGGCAGGGGCTGGCCGCCCTGGCCTGAGTGCTCGGCCTCCTGCAGCCTGTGCTTCCAGCGCTCGGCCTGCGCCCGCCAGGGGGCTGCCCCCTGGCCTCCGTGTGCGCGCCAAGCGGCGCAGCACTCCTGGGCCTGCGCCCATTGTCCCGACTGCACGGCCTGGCGCAAGCCCTGGGCGATGTCGGCCAGTGCCGCATCGTCGCAGGGCGTGTACACATCGATGCCGGCGCTGCGGCCCGCCAGGCGCACGGTGTCGAGCCACAGCAGGGGCTGCGTCCATCCCGCAGCGCGGGCGGCATCGCGCAGCGCACCCGATAGCAGAATGGGGGTTCCCAGGGCCTTATTGGCGCCTTCCAGCCGGGATGCGGTGTTGACCGCATCGCCCACGGCGGTGTAGGTGAAGCGCGCCTGCGATCCCAGATGGCCCACGGCCGCCTCTCCCGTGTGCAGGCCGATGCGCAGCTGCACCTGTGCAAACGGGGTTCCCCGCCACAGCGCGCGCAGCTCCTGCATGGCGGTCTGCATGTCCAGCGCGCAAGCCAGCGCATTGCGGGCATGCGCGGCGTCAGGCAGGGGCGCGTTCCAGAACGCCATGACTGCATCGCCAATGAATTTGTCCAGCGTTCCGCCATGGCGATGCACGCAGTCGGTCATGCGGGAGAAATAGGCGTCCAGCGCATCGGCCACCTGCTGCACCGGCATGGCCTCGCTGGCCTGTGTGAAGCCCGCCAGGTCGGCAAACAGCAGGCTCAGTTCACGCCGTTCGCTGCGTGTGTGCTGAAAGCCGGAATGCACCAGTTGATCGACCACCGGCACGGGCAGGTACTGTGCAAATTCGCGGCGCAGCGCTTCGCGGCCCTGGCGCTCCTGCCAATAGCTGCTGGCAGCGCCCACGTTCAGATGCAGGGCCAGCATGGCCAGGGTGGGCAGCGCTGTCCACCACATGCCCGCCAGGTAGGCCACGCCACTGCCCAGGACAGCCGCACCGGCCAGCACCAGGCTCCACAGCGCCGCGCTGCGTCCTCGCCAAACGCGGGTGTGCAACGCCAGCGCCAGCAGCACCAGCAGGGCCTGGAGCCAAGGCCCTGCGGGCGGCGCAGGCACCACCCAGTCCCCCGCCAGCGCATTGGCCAGCGCCGTGGCGTGCAGGCGCACCCCTGCCTGCGTGCCCTCGCCCAGCACATGCAGCGGGGTGCGCAAGCGGTCCACGCCGTCAACAGGCGTGTCCTGCCCCACCAGCACAATCTTCCCGCGCAAGGCACCGGGCGGCAGGGCCTGCGCGGCATCCAACGCCTGGACGTAGTGCACGGTGGGCACGGCCGCCTCGGGGGCGTAGTGGCGCAGCAAGGCTCCGGGTGGTGGCGCGCGCACCTTGCGGCCTGCGGCCTGCGCCAGCACACGCCAGAAGGCATCGTCCGCGTCCGGCAGGCGCCGCACCACCCCATCTGCGTCCACCGGCATGGCCACGTTGCCGTGGCGGGCGCCAGCAAAGATGGACTCCACGCGCTGGCGGTACTGCTGCAACTGGGTGCTTTGCACGTCCACGTCGATGCTGGCCAGCACCACCGGCAGGCTGCCCTGCAACGCCTGTGCCAGCACGGCATCGTCCTGCGGCGTCTGTGGGGCGCTGAACAACAGGTCCCAGCCCACAGCGGCCACCCCCTGCCCGGCCAGGGCCTGGAGCATGCGCGCATGCAGGTGGCGCGGCAGGGGCGGCGCCAAGCCCAGGCTGCTGAGGCTGGCCTCGTCGATGGCGACCACCACGACGCCCACGGGCGGGTGGGCAGGCGCCGAGAAGCCGGCGAGCAAGTCGTGCTCCAGGCGCTGCAAAGGCGCCCACAGCGGCGACACCCACAGCAGTGCCAGCAGCACCAGGCTGCCCAGCACACGCGGCACCCACAGGCGCCAGGCAAGGGAAGCTGCGTCCATGCCAACACACTCCTGCGCAGCGCGGCGCGGTGTACCCCGGCCCGGCGACCGGGAGGCTGTCAAGACTGTAGACGAGTTCGCGCCAGACCAACAGCCCCCGCCACCTGGGGAATGCGAGGCCCCCTGCTGCCGATCGCTCGCCATAGACTACCCCAAGCTATTCCTTCCCGTGCCATGCATTTACTTCGTCGGTCCTTGCTGTGCTTCGTGTCTGCGCTGACCAGCACCAACGTACTTTCTGGCGACGGCACGGTGAAAGAGGCCCGCAGCCCCACCCGCTGGACCAATTCCCTGGGCATGGTGTTCGTGCGCATCCCGGCGGGCAGTTTCTGGATGGGCAGTGCGGAACCGCCCGAGCGTCTGGCGCGCGACTATCCCCAGTTGGAGCCGCAGCGCTTTTCCAAGCTGGGCGACGAAGCCCCAGTGCACCACGTGCGCATCACCCGCGCCTTCTGGCTGGGCCAGCACGAGGTGACGGTGGGGCAGTTCCGGCGCTTTATTGAGGCCTCGGGCCATGTGCCGCAGTCGGTGGCCGATGGCACCGGGGGCTATGGCTACAACCCTACCTACGACCCCGCCACCACCGCGCGTGGCGATGCTTTCGAGGGCCGCCTGCCGCGCTACTCCTGGCGCGACCCCGGCTTTGCCCAGACCGACGAGCACCCGGTGGTGAACGTGACCTGGCACGACGCGCAGGCGCTGGCCGCCTGGCTCAGCCGCACCGAAGGCCAGCGCTACCGCCTGCCCACCGAGGCCGAATGGGAATACGCCTGCCGGGCCGGCACCCGCACCCGCTACCCCCATGGCGACGACCCGCAGACGCTGGTGCAGCACGCCAACCTGTTCGACCAGGACGCGGCCCCCTACTGGCCGCGCTGGAGCCAGCACGCCCTGACAGGCAGCGACGGGCACGCCTTCACCGCGCCGGTGGGCAGCCATGCACCCAACGCCTGGGGGGTGCAGGACATGCTGGGCAATGTGTGGGAATGGGTGTCTGACTGGCATGGTGACGATTACTACGCCCACTCCCCACGCAAGGACCCCCAAGGCCCGGCACAGGGCACGGTGCGCGTGCGCCGGGGCGGCTCCTGGCACACCTGGCCCTTCTATGCGCGCTGCAGCTTTCGCAACTGGAACGACCCGGACACGCGCTACACGCTGGTAGGCATCCGGCTGGTGCGCGAATGACGCCGCCGCCGGCCGACCCACTGTCAAGCCTTTGACACCCAGCGCACGCGCCAGGCGGCGACAATCGCCCCATGCCCTGGGATCTTGCGCAACCTTACACCCTTGACCTCACCCCGCAGACCGGTGACATCGATGGACTGAACCACACCAACAACGCCGTGTACGTGCAGTGGTGCGAACGCATCGGCTGGGCGCATTCCGAAGCGTTGGGCCTGAACCTGGCCGACTACCACCGGCTGGACCGCGCCATGGTCATCCGCCAGGCCCACTACGACTACCTGCTGCCCTCGCTGCTGGGCGAGCCGCTGGTGCTGGGCACCTGGATCACGGCCAGCGACGGCAAGCTCACCATGGAGCGGCGCTTTCAGTTGGTGCGCGCCAGCGACAAGGCCACCATCCTGCGCGGCCACTGGCACCTGGTGTGTGTGGAGCTCACCAGCGGCAAGCCCCGGCGCATGCCCGAGGCGTTTTGCAGCATCTATCTGCCAGCGCTCACTGCGGCCTGAAGCGGCGCCCACCCTCACTGCCGCTGGGGTTTGTCACGGCCCTGCCATGCCGGGGCGCTCCAATCACGGGCAACGGAGAACAACCCGATGCTCAAGGAACAAGCGGTGGCCTCGCTAGGCCAGTCCTCGCTGCTCATGCCTGCGTGGATCAAGGCGGCCCTGGCTGCCAATGACCGACTCAAGCTCTACCTGACCCTGCTGCAGTCCGCAGCCCAGCGCGCCAGCGCCCCCGAACACACCGAGGGCGGCTGGGAGGCCGAACTCGCGCGCTCGCTGCTGCGCGACGCCCCCTGGGTGCAGGACATGCTGCAGGGCGCCTACTTCGACGACGAGCTGCTCGTGCTGCCGCACCTGGACGATCTGCTGCGCGCGCTGTCTGCCGACCTGTCCACCATGGCGCGCCCGGTGTGCGATACCGGGCCGGGCAGTGCACCCCCCCTGGCCCAGCGTCGCGACGCCTGGCTGCAGCGCCTGCACGCCCTGGCCGACGACGAAGGCCTGCCGCGCAGCGTGCTGGCCGAACTGACCCACGGCGACCACCAGCGCGGCGACAGCCTGCACCTGCTGGTGATGGACCTGCACAAGCAGCTCAACACCCTGTCGGGCACGCTGGCCACCGAGGACGTGGACGGCGCCCACACCTGGCAGTTGCCCGCGAGCGACCTGCCGCTGATCCGTGCCTTCATGCGCGGCCTGCACCGCACGGCAGAGCTGAAGTTCTCGCACCCTGGGCTGGACACCGCCGCCACACGCGACGGCGAGCGCCTGCTGATCCAGAACGACATCGGCACCAACGACGTGCATGTGCTGGTCATCGAGGTGTGCGGTCTGGAGGTGTCGCTCACCTATTCCGACCTGCACCCTGGGCGCTTTGGCTTTTTCCGGCAGATGCTGGAAGCACAGGGCTTTGCCTGGCAGGTGTTCGACCCGCGCGTGTCCGACGGACTTAACAGCGGCAAGCCCTACCTCGTGGGCCAGGCCCGCCTGGGCGCCGCCGACACGGCCACCTTGCAAACTGCGCTGGAGCAGTTGGCCTCGCGCATCGTTTTCGTGATCGACTGGAACCGCGCGCGCAAGCGGCTGCAGCACTTTGTGGGCAAGCCCCAGGCGCACGCACTGCTGGCGCAGGCCGCACGCAACGACTGGGGCCACATGGCCTGGCTTATCGCCGGGGCCGAGCGACTGGTGTACAACGCCATGCAGGCGGTGGACAGCGAGGCTTTCCGCGTGGGCGACCGGCTCGACGACGTGCTGGGCGAACAGGCCGCCAGCCAGTACCTGCTGGAGCTGCTGCGCCTGTCCAGCCTGCTGCTGCGCCAGCAGCAACCCCTGTCGCTGGTGGCCGACGAGGCCCGGCTACTGCTGGGCCGAATGCTGCGCCAGCGCAGCTTTGAATTCGACCTGCTGGCCGAACACGCTGCCTACATCCACGCCCTGGCCGAAGGCCTGTGCCAGGCCCTGGAATCCCCCGGCGACGCCGAGCAGACCCAGGCCCAGGTGCTGCGCGCCAAGAACTGGGAGCGCCAGGCCGACCACCTGCTGATGGACGCGCGCCAGCGCGCCGAGCGGCGCGAGCGCTGGCGCCCGGTGGTGGACTGCCTGGGCAAGGCCGATGACGTGGCCGATGCGCTGGAAGAAGCCACCTTCATGCACTCGCTCACGCTCACGCCGCCCTGCCCCGGACTGCCCCTCGCCGTGCGCGCGGCGCTGTGCCAGCTCGCCGCCACCACGCTGTGCGCCATCCAGGATCTCGTCAAGGCCATTGAAATTGCGCGCCAGGCCGTGCACCAGACCGACGGCAGCGACAGCGACCTGTTCCTGCAAACCCTGTGGCGCATGCTGCGTGCCGAACGCCAGTGCGACGACCTGCTGCGCCAGGCGCGTACCACCATGGTGCGCCACTTGCACGATGCGCCAGTGGCCTTCACCCTGGCCAGCGAACTGGCCTCCACCCTGGAAAACGCCACCGACCACCTGCTGCGCGCGGGCTACGCAATGCGCGAAATGGTGCTGAACAAAACCGGAGCCGCCGCATGAAGCCCCAGACCACCCTGCCCCGGCACCTGTACCTGGTGCGCACCCCGGCCCGTACCGACCTGCACAAGCCCTCACCCGACACCATGGGTGGCAAGGGTTTCAACCTGCAGCGCATGGCCGAGGCCGGGCTCAACGTGCCCGCCGCGCTGGTCATCGGTACGCACTACAGCCACGCCCCACAAGACTGCCTGCTGCCCGTGTTCTCCATGGGCCTGCCCGCGCTCGAAGAAAGCACCGGCCTGCTGTTTGGCGACGAACGCAACCCGCTGATCCTGTCGGTGCGATCCGGCGCGCCGGTGTCCATGCCCGGCATGCTCGAAACCCTGCTCAACATCGGCCTGAGCAACCACACCCTGCCCGGCCTGGTGCGCCAGACCGGCAACCCGCGCATGGCCTGGGACGCCTACCGCCGCCTGGTGGCCAGCTATGGCGAAGTCGTGGCAGGCCTGCCCGCCGCGCTGTTCGAGGACGAGATCGCCCGCGTCACCCAGGGCCGGGACGAGCGCCTGCTGGACTTTGCCCAACTGCGCCAGCTCACGCGCAGCTTTCTGGCCCTGTACGCCACCGCTGTCGGGCGCCCCTTCCCGCAGGACGCGCACGAGCAGCTCAGTGGCGCCATCGGCGCCGTGTTTGCGTCGTGGAACGCCGACAAGGCCCAGGAGTACCGCCGCATCCACGACATCGACCCGGACATGGGCACGGCCGTCATCCTGCAGCGCATGGTGTTTGGCAATGCGGGCGGCCATTCGGGCGCGGGCGTGGGCTTCACGCGCGACCCCAGCACGGGCGAGCCGCGCCTGTGGGTGGACTTTCTGGCCAACGCACAGGGCGAAGACGTGGTCAGCGGGCGGCGCAACGCCCACGGCCACGACACCCTGGCTAGCGTGGCCCCGCAGGCGTGGCAGCAACTGCAAGCCGCGGCCCAGGTGCTGGAGCGCGACTTTCTGGACATGCAGGACTTCGAGTTCACCGTACAGGACGGCGTGCTGCACATGCTGCAAACCCGCGCAGGCAAACGCACCGCATTGGCCGCCGCCCGCATTGCACTGGACCTGCACGACGAGGGCTGGATTCCCACCCACGAAGCCCAGCGCCGCACCCAGACCCTGGAGCCCGAGCAACTGGGCACCTGGCGCATGGTGGCCGAAGACGGCCAGGCCAGCACGCTGCAGCCCCTGGCCACCGCGGTACCGGCCTGCACCGGGGTGGTCAGCGGCGCCATTGCGCTGGACACCGATGCCGTGCGCGCCCTGGTGGCCCAGGGCAAGGCCGCCGTGCTGGTGCGCCAGGACGCCGAAACCAGCGACATCGCCGCGCTGCAGGCCGCGCAAGGCCTGCTGACACAGCGCGGCGCACGCACCTCGCACGCGGCCGTGGTGGCGCGCCAATTGGGCAAGACCTGCCTGGTGGGCTGCAACGCCCTGCAAATCGACCTGGGCACACGCAGCCTGCGCCTTGGCAGCCAGACGCTGCACGAGGGCGACGCCCTCACCCTGGACGGCAACGACGGCGCCGTGTACGCAGGCCAGGCGCGCATTGCCCTGGTGCCCGACACCGCACTGCAGGCCCGGCTGCACACCTTGCGCGCCCAGGGGCACAAAAAGCACCATTGAACTGTCAGTGAACGCGGGCCTGAGGGTTCAGGTGCCTGCATCCGGGCGGTGCTGCCGCGCGGCATCCATGATCTGCCGAAGACCAGGAAACAGGGTATCGCGCTGCCAGGCCTGCATGTGCTTACCGAAGGCCTGGCCCAGGCGGTGATCGATGGCTTTGGCCTGGCTCCTGTCGGCAGAGGTTTCGATGGCGATGGCTCTTGCCATCTCATCCTCGCCGAGGGCCTTGGTCAGTTGTGCCATCAGCTGGGGCATATAGGCCTCCACCGACACAGCGTTGCGCAGGCCTTCGGCGAAGCGGCTTCGGCGCTCGCGGCGATCGGGAAACCGGCCGACAGCATCGTCATAGCGCTCAATCGCACGCAGCTTGATGGCCAGCAATTGACGCTGCCATGACTTCATTTCTGTCACATCCAGCAGGCGCCTGGCTGCGGTCTCATGGGCATTGGCAGGCTTCCAGGCTGCAGGAGGCGCCGCCAACGGCGCAGACGTGTCCATGGTTTCGGCGAGTCCTGTGTTGGTGAATGCCTGGATGTCCCGCCGCGCACGGTCCAGCAGGGCAAATTCCACCTCGTCCAGTGCGGGGCGCAAGCGCTGCTCCAGCCACTGGCCGTCGGCCGACTCCTGGAACGTGCGCAAGACTGCCACATCGGCCGCGGAAGCAGCCTCCAGATACGACCGCACCACCAGACCCTGAAGTTCTCCAGGCCAGGCAAAGCGTTCCAGCATGTAGTCGCGCAGCTGCAAGCCCAGGCGTTCGCGCACTTGCGGCTTGAGGTCTGACCAGGCCCGAGAGTTGACCGCAAGCTGCATCTGCCCTTCAAAGGTCTGGCGCAGCCCTGCCAACCGTTCGGGCCAGTTCTGCAGAGCCACGAGCGCCTGCACCGCCTCGGGGCTGGGTCGTGCAGAGGCCTGTTTTGCCGAGGTCGAAACACCAGGCACCGGGCTCTGGGCCAGTGCGGGACGGATGGCCACCCATGCGGCCAGCGCAAGCGCCACCATGGCCATCCCAAGGGCCGCGCGCCGGGCCTGCGGTGGTTGAGAAAGAGAAGATGGGGGCATGTGGACTCCTGTGATGACCGCGCTGCGCCATGGCGGGAAGCCCATGCCGCAGGCAGGCATCTCCACCTCTGCCTGAGCGCAGTTGTGCAGGTCTGTGTTGTGACGGGGCGAGCCTATCGCAAATCCGCAGGCGCACATGCAACCATCGGTAAATCCAACCGCCATACCCCCGGGGTGCTGAGGTAAGCTGGTCGTTTGCGCAGGCCGCAGGCGCGGCACTGCTTGTCTTGGTCTTCCACAGGAGCACCCCCATGCCTTTGCGTCCCTTCCGTACCTGGTCCCTCCTTCCCGTGGGCGCGTTGATGCTGCTGGCGGGCTGCGCCGCAACGCCCCCTGCCACCGGCCCCACAGGTGCACCACGCGGCGACCTGTGCAATGCCCAGGCTGCTCAGTCGTTTGTGGGCCAGAACAGCACGGCCAAGGTGGTGGAGGCAGCGCGTGTGAAATCCGGTGCGCTGATGGCGCGCATCCTGCGCCCGGGCCAGATGGTGACCAAGGAATACAACGCCCAGCGCCTGAACCTGGAAGTGGACGCTAACGGTCGCATCGTGGCCGCACGTTGTTGGTGATGCCCCCCTGTCGCCCGCAGTGCTTGGGCTTTTTCAGGGCGCCATTTGCGGCTACAGAAACAGTTCCTGCAGGTCGCTCAGAAAATCAAAGCCCCGGGGCGTGGGCTTGACGCGGCCCAGGTCGCGCTGAACCAGGCCCTTGCGTTCGGCCTCTTGCAAAGGGGCCTCGATGGCAGTGAGGGCCAGGCCGGTGCGCTCGACAAAGTCCTGCAGCGCAAAGCCGCTGCGCAGGCGCAGGGCGTTGAGCATGAACTCAAACGGCAGGTCGCCACGGCGCACCTCGTTGTCCTGCGCCAGGGCCTGGCCTGCGAGCGCCTGGTCCATGTAGCGCTGTGGATCGCGAAAGCGCACCTGGCGCACCACGCGGTGGGCAAAGCTGAGCTTGCTGTGCGCGCCCGCGCCAATGCCAAGGTAGTCGCCAAATTCCCAGTAGTTGGTGTTGTGCTGGCACTGGTGGCTGCTGCGTGCGTAGGCGGACACCTCGTAGCGCTCCAGCCCGGCCTGCGCGGTGTGCTCGGTGATGTGGTCGAGCATGGCGTAGGCCTCGTCGTCCGGCGGCACGGTGGGTGGATGCTTGGCGAACCAGGTGTTGGGCTCGATGGTCAGGTGGTACACCGACAGGTGCGGCGGCGCCAGGGCCAGCGCGGTGCGCAGGTCGGCGTCCAGCTCGGGCAGCGTCTGGCCGGGCAGCGCGTACATGAGGTCGAGGTTGAAGGTCTCGAAGGCCTGCTGCGCCTCCTCCACCGCCGCAATGGCCTGGGCACGGTCGTGCACGCGGCCCAGGGCCTGCAGGTGCCGGTCGTTGAAGCTCTGCACACCCACCGACAGGCGCGTGACGCCCGCAGCGCGGAAGGCACGGAAGCGGTCTTTCTCGAAGGTGCCGGGGTTGGCCTCCAGCGTCACTTCGCAGCCCGCCGCCAGCGGCAGGCGCGCGCGGATGTCGGCCAGCAGGCGGTCGATAGACGCGGGCGCAAACAGGCTGGGCGTGCCGCCACCAATGAAGACGCTGTGCACCTGGCGCCCCCACACCAGCGGCAGCGCGGCTTCCAGGTCGGCGCACAGGGCGTCCAGGTAGCGCTGCTCGGGCAGGGCCTCGCCGCCCTGGTGGGCGTGCGAATTGAAATCGCAGTAAGGGCACTTGCGCAGGCACCAGGGGATGTGCACGTACAGCGACAGCGGCGGCAGGCTGCTGAGCTGTAGCAGCCCTGGGCGCATGTAGTGCTGGATGTCGCGCTGCGGCGCGGGCTGCGCCTCGTCAGCGGCAGAAACAATCGGGATGCTCATGGTGATATCAAAACCATAGCTGCTGGCGCTTGTCTGTATTGGGTTTCATTATGAAAATTATCTGAAACACCCAAATGGAAAGCGCTGGCAGCTCACATTTTTGAAGCATCCGGCAACCAGCGCTCGCGCATCAGCGCCAGCATCTGCTGCGCCGCGCGGCCCCGGTGACTGTTCGCGTTCTTCACTTCAGGGGGCAGCTCGGCGAAGGTCTGGCCGAATTCGGGGATGAACATCACCGGGTCGAAACCAAAGCCGTGGCTGCCGCGCCGCTCGGGCGCGATCTCGCCCACCACGCGGCCCACGGCAATCAATGGCTCGGGGTCCTGCGGGCTGCGCACGGCCACCAGGGTGCTGACCATGGCGGCGCGGCGGTTGGCCTGGCCCTGCATCTGTTCCAGCAGGGCGCGCACGTTGTTGTCGTCGCCCTTCTCGTAGCCAAACTGGGTGGCGTAGTAGGCCGTGTCCACGCCCGGCAAGCCGCCAAAGGCGTCCACGCACAGGCCGGCGTCGTCGGCCAGGGCCGGCAGGCCGGTGTGTGCGCTGGCAAAGCGCGCCTTGGCCAGGGCGTTCTCGACAAAGGTGCGGTGCGGCTCCTCGGCCTCGCCCACGCCGAGGTCGGCCTGGCGCACCAGCTCCACGCCCAGGGGGGCCAGCATGGCCTGCAGTTCTGCGAGCTTGCCGCGGTTGTTGGATGCCAATACGATTTTCATAACAAATCAGCCTCTAGCGCTTGCCCAGAAAGCGCGACTAGCTATTATTTTTGCAGTGCTTCCTGCTGCATCTGCATCAGTTCGCCAATGCCTTTTTCGGCCAGCAGCAGGAGCTGGTCCATCTCGCGGCGCGTGAAGGCCACGCCCTCGGCCGTGCCCTGCACTTCCACGAAGTGTCCGGCACCGGTCATGACCACGTTCATGTCGGTGTCACAGGCCACGTCCTCCACGTATTCGAGGTCGAGCACGGGCGTGCCCTGCACGATGCCCACCGAGATGGCGGCCACGGGTTCGCGGATGGGCGAGGTGGCGATCTTGCCGCTGGCGAGCAGCGTGTTCACCGCGTCCTGCGCGGCCACCCAGGCGCCGGTGATGGCAGCGGTGCGCGTGCCGCCGTCGGCCTGGATCACGTCGCAGTCGAGCACGATGCTGCGCTCGCCCAGGAGCTTGAGGTCGAACACGGCGCGCAGCGAGCGGCCGATGAGGCGCTGGATTTCCTGCGTGCGGCCGCTCTGCTTGCCGCGCGCGGCCTCGCGGTCGCTGCGGCTGTGCGTGGCGCGCGGCAGCATGCCGTATTCGGCCGTGACCCAGCCCTCGCCACTGCCGCGCTTGTGCGGCGGCACCTTCTCTTCCACCGAGGCGGTGCACAGCACCTTGGTATTGCCGAACTCGACGAGCACCGAGCCCTCGGCATGCATGGTGTAGCGGCGGGTGATGCGCACGGGGCGCAACTGGTCGGCGGCACGGCCGCTGGTGCGAACGAAAGAAGTCATGTGGGAAACGTCAAAAAATGGCGCTACGTGCAGCGCCCAGGTTGCAAGCTATTCACCGCCTATTGCGCCGCGCGCGGCCCAGGCCAGCGACCGCCGCGCAAGGGCCGCCAGCCTTCCCATGTACAGGCGCTGGCGGTGTCCCCTTCCCCGCGCGCAGCGCGAGAGGAGGGGGAAGGCGCGCAGCGACACAGGGGGAGGTTCACGCTTTCTTCGCGGCCGAAGTGCGCCGGATGGCTTCGTTGATCTCGGCGATGGAGCGCTCGATGGCTTCGTCGTCCAGGTCATCGACCAGCGCGTCCAGCGGCCCGGCCTGGATGGTGGAGGCGAACACGTCATCGCCAATGCTCTCGGTGGACACGCCCTGGGTGGACTCGAACGCGTCGGGCGTCTCCCACTCCATGGCCACCACGGTCACGTTGTCACTGCTGTCACCGGCCTTGCGCAAGGCCTGCTCGACCAGTTCCGGCACGGACTGGGACACCGAGTCGGCGCCCAGTTGGCGGGAGATGTCCTCATCGCTGAGCGTGCCCCACAGGCCGTCGGAGCACAGCAGCAGGCGGTCGCCCTGCTCCAGCAACACCGGGCCGGTCATGTCATAAATGGGTTTGGTGGGCGAACCCAGGCAGGTGAACAGCACGTTGCGGTTGATGCGCTCCAGCGCCACCGGCACGTTGCGCAGTTCCATGTAAGAGTGGTCGCGCGTGCGCGTGAGCAACTGGCCCGAGCGCACCATGTACAGGCGCGAGTCGCCACAGTGAATCCAGTGGGCATTGCCCGCCTGCACCACGGCCACCACCAGTGTGGTGCGGGGCGAGTCGATCATGCCCTTGTCGCTGGCGTAGCGCAGGATCTGGTGGTGCGCGGCCAGGAGCGAGGCCGACAGAAACTCCTGCACATCGGGCAACTGCGGCCGCGCCTGGCGCTGGAACATCGAGGCCACGGTCTGCAGCGCGATCTGCGCAGCCACCTCGCCCTCGGGGTGGCCACCCATGCCGTCGGCCAGAACGAACAGGCCGGACTCACGCGTGTAGCAGTAGCCCATGCGGTCTTCGTTCTTCTCGCGGCCGCCACGGCGGCTGATCTGGAATACAGAGAATTTCATTTGGGCTTGGCCCCTACGGCCGCGGGGGCGGTTGCCTTCTGGACGGTTTTCTTGGTGTCGGTGACCAGATTGTCAATCTGCAGTCGCATTTTTTCGGCCACGGTGAGCTTGGTATAGCGGCGCTCACCCTCGCGGGCCAGCTCTTTCTGCAAGGCAAATACCGACTGCGGACGCGAGAGCGGATCGAGGGCCATGCACCACTCCACCACCTCGATCAGGTTGTCGGAGTACACGCCGCGCAGCTTGGCCAACGCCAGCGACAGGCGATCCTTTTCCTGGCGCTGCGGCGCCTCGTTGGGCGGATAGCCCTGCATGCAGGCATATATGCAGGCGCCCAGGGCGTAGATGTCGGTCCAGGGCCCCATGGAGGCGTCGCGCCGGTACATCTCGGGTGCGGCAAAGCCAGGGGTGTACATGGGGCGGATGAAGTTGCCCTCTTTGGACAGCACCTCGCGCGCAGCGCCAAAGTCGATCATCACGGCCTTGTTGTCGTCGGTGATGAAGATGTTGGCCGGCTTGATGTCCAGGTGCAGCATCTTGTGCTGGTGCACGATGCGCATGCCACGCAGCACTTCGTCGAACAGCGAGCGAATGGTGGATTCGCGGAAGACCTTCTGGCCCTTGAGATCGCGCGCCGTGATGATGTAGTCCTGCAGGGTGGCGCCCTCCAGGTAGTTCATCACCATGTACACGGTTTCGTTCTCGCGGAAGAAATTGAGCACGCTCACCACCGAGGCGTGCGAGATCTGCGCCAGCGCCCGGCCTTCTTCAAAAAAGCTCTTGAGCCCCAGGCGGTACAGCGAGAGCTTCTCGGGCTGCACCTTGGGAAGCAATTCCCCCGGAGCGCGGGTGGCCAGCGAGGATGGAAGGTATTCCTTGATCGCCACCTGCTGGCCTTCGCTGTCCTCGGCCAGATAGACCACGCCGAAACCGCCGGCAGACAACCGGCGAATCACGCGGTACCCACCAATGACGGTATCGGGCGGCAACGGGGCCGGTTTGATTTTTGACATATTCTGCGAAGAAGATTCAGGCATCCGGCAGAACCCGGATAATCACGGGAATCGCAAGCCACCATCAGAAGTCCGATGCCAGTTTACAGCATGACCGGATACGCCAGCGCACAGGCCGCTGGCGCCGCCACAGCCCCTGCTACCGAGGGTCGCGCGGCGTCCACACGCCGTCTGGGACTGGAGATCCGGTCGGTCAACAGCCGATTTCTGGACCTGGCTTTCCGCCTGCCCGACGAGCTGCGCGCCCTCGAACCCTCCCTGCGCAGCCTGCTGACCAGCCAGATCAAGCGCGGCAAGGTGGAAGTGCGCGCCACCCTGGAAAGCACCGACACCACCAGCGTGCCCGACCCTTCGCCACGCCTGTTGCAACGCCTGAACGCTGCGCAGGACACCATCCGTTCCTGGTTGCCCCAAGCCACACCCCTGTCGGTGGCCGATGTGCTGCGGCTGTCAGTGCACTCGGGGCCTGCGGAAGAAGACTGGAGCCCCACGGCCATGGAACTGGCAGAGCAAGCCCTGGCCGCGTTGCTGGAGGCTCGCGCCCAGGAAGGCGCACGCCTGGCAACCATGCTCCAAGGCCACCTGGCACAGCTGCGCAGCCTGGCCCAGCAGGCAGTGCCGCTGGTGCCCAAACTCGTGGAACAACAGCGCCAACGCTTTCTGGAGCGCTGGAAAGAGGCCATGGGCCTGACCGAAGGCTCCAGTGCATCCCCCGAAGCGGCCCAGGAGCGCGCCCTGTCCGAGGCCACGGCCTTTGCCATCCGGATCGACGTGGCCGAGGAAGTCACCCGGCTGCAGTCCCACCTGGACGAAATCGAGCGCCTGCTGAAAAAGGGCGGCGACATCGGCAAACGCCTGGATTTCCTCATACAGGAGTTGCACCGCGAGGCCAACACCCTGGGCTCCAAATCGGCGGCGCTGGAACTCACCCGCATCAGTGTCGATATGAAAGTGCTGATCGAGCAGATGCGCGAGCAGGTTCAGAACATCGAATAACGCTTTTAATTTGATAGCGCCTGGCGCTTGTCTGTTATGGAATATCCGGGAAATCTATTTGTTGTTGCTGCCCCCAGCGGGGCAGGCAAATCCAGCCTCGTGAAGGCCTTGATGGAACTCGATTCCCAGGTACGCGCCTCGGTGTCGCACACCACGCGCGCCCCCCGAGGGCAGGAAAAGCACGGCCGCGAGTACTACTTCGCCTCCGACGCCGAATTCGACGCCATGGTTGCCTCCGACGCCTTTGTGGAATGGGCCCATGTGCACGGTCGGCGCTATGGCACGTCCAAAAAGGCCATCGAAGAGCGCATTGCCCAGGGCAACGACGTGATCCTGGAAATCGACTACCAGGGCGCACTCCAGGTCAAACAGACCTTTGCCAATGCCGTGCTGATCTTCATCCTGCCGCCCAGTTGGGAAGAACTGCGCTCGCGCCTGGAGCGCCGCGGAGAAGACTCTGCCGAAGTCATCGAACTGCGCCTCAAGAATGCCGCCGAGGAAATGGCCCAGGTGCACAAATTCGACTTCGTTATAATCAACGAGCTATTTGAGCGCGCGCTTTTCGACATGAAAGCCATCGTCCACGCACAACGCCTCAAGTACGCGGCCCAGCGCCGCGCCCGTGCCCAGACCTTCGAATCGCTCAACATTTCCTGATTTTCCGGAGTACCCCATGGCCCGCATCACCGTCGAAGACTGCCTGGAGCAGATTCCCAACCGTTTTCAGCTCGTTCTGGCTGCGACCTACCGCGCCCGCATGCTGAGCCATGGCCACGCACCGCGTATCGAGAGCCGCAACAAGCCTGGCGTGACCGCACTGCGCGAAATCGCGGCGGGCAAGGTCGGGCTGGAAATGCTCAAAAAAGTGCCGGGCTGATCTCCCCCTGGCACCTGCCAAGCACCGCAATGCGGTGCTTTTTTTATGGATCAGGGCCATAGAAGCATTTGCGCGCAGGGTTGCAAGCAACCGCGCTACATTAAAGGAATGGAAATGCAGGCCAGTCCCTCTGTCAATGCCATGCCAGCCGGCGCCCCGCCCAGGGCCGCAGCGAATGCCGCAGCGGCCAGCTTTGCTGCGCTCACGGACAGCCTGGACTACCTGGACAACGCCAGCATCGAGCAGGTGCGCCAGGCCTACCGCTTCGCTGACGAGGCCCACCTGGGCCAACTGCGCAAGAACGGCGAGCCTTACATCACCCATCCCATCGCCGTGGCTGCGCAGTGTGCCACCTGGAAACTCGATGCCCAGGCCCTGATGGCCGCCTTGCTGCACGACGCCATGGAAGACTGTGGCGTCACCAAGATGGATCTGATCGAGCGCTTTGGTGCACCCGTGGCAGAACTGGTCGATGGCCTCACCAAGCTCGACAAGCTGGAATTCGACACACGCGAGGAAAACCAGGCCGAATCCTTCCGCAAGATGCTCCTGGCCATGGCGCGCGATGTGCGTGTCATCCTCATCAAACTGGCCGACCGCTCGCACAACATGCGAACGCTGTCGGACATGCCGCGCAGCAAATGGCGACGCATCTCCTCGGAAACCCTGGAGATCTACGCCCCGATTGCCCACCGGCTGGGCCTGAACCAAACCTATCGTGAGCTGCAGGACCTGTCCTTCCGCCACCTGCACCCCTGGCGCTACGCCACCCTGGCCAAGGCCGTGGGCAAGGCGCGCAACCGCAGGCGTGACCTGGTGCAGAAAGTGCAGACCGATGTCGATGCTGCCTTCTCACGCCTGGGCATGCCGGTGCGCCTGGCCGGGCGCGAAAAGACCCTTTACGCCATCTACCAGAAGATGGTGCTCAAGCACCTGAGCTTTGCCCAGGTGACCGACATCTATGGCTTCCGGGTGATCGTACCCTCGGTGACCGACTGCTACACCGCCCTGGGCGTGCTGCACCAGATGTACAAGCCGGTGCCCGGCAAGTTCAAGGATCACATTGCCATCCCCAAACTCAACGGCTACCAGTCGCTGCACACCACGCTGGTGGGCCCCTCGGGAGTGAACGTCGAGTTCCAGATGCGCACCGAGGAAATGCACCTCGTGGCCGAAGCGGGCGTGGCCGCCCACTGGCTCTACAAGGCCCAGGATGCCGACGGCGCTGCCGCAGAGCGCCTGGGCACCAAGTGGTTGCAGTCCCTGCTGGACATCCAGAACGAAACCCGCGACGCAGCCGAGTTCTGGGACCACGTCAAGGTGGACCTGTTTCCCGATGCGGTGTACGTCTTCACCCCCAAGAGCCAGATCATGGCCTTGCCCCGGGGCGCCACGGCGGTGGACTTTGCCTTTGCCATCCACAGCAATGTGGGCAGCCACACAGCAGGTGCACGCATCAACAACGAGCAGGTGCCGCTGCGCACCGAGCTCAAGAACGGCGATGTGGTGGAGATCATCACCGACCCCGCCGCCACGCCCAACCCCGCCTGGCTGGGCTTTGTGCGCACGGGCCGTGCCCGATCCAAGATCCGGCACCACCTCAAGACACTGGCCCAGACCGAATCTGAAAACCTGGGCGAAAAGTTGCTGACCCAGGCCCTGCGCTCTGAAGGCATGCAGCAACTGCCGTCCCAGGACGACGGCCACCAGCAGATCTGGGAACGGTTGCTGCGTTTTACCGGCAACCGCACCCGCAGCGAGTTGCTGACCGATATCGGCCTGGGCAAACGCATTGCCAGCATCGTCGCCAAACGACTGGTGGTGCTGATGACCGAACACGGCCACAAACCCGATGCGCTGCTGATGACCCGGGAGCGCTACACCTCGCACGAAACCGTCTCGCAAGGCGGCGTCACGCTGGACGGTAGCGAAGGCGCATCGGTGCAATACGCTGCCTGCTGCCGTCCGGTGCCTGGTGAACCGATCATGGGCTACCTGGGGCGCGGCGAAGGGCTGGTGGTGCACTCCAGCCAATGCGCCGTGGCCCAGCGCCTGCAGCACAAGGACAGCGAGCGCTTCATCGCTGTGGATTGGTCCGAAGAACCCACCCGACCCTTTGAAGCACGCATCGTCGTCACGGCACGCAACGGCAAAGGCACCCTGGCACGCATTGCCGCCAATCTGGCACGCTCGGAGGCGGACATCACCCATGTGGACATGGACGAACAAACGGCCATGGACACCATAGACCTGCGCTTCAGCATTGCCGTGCACGACCTCCAGCATCTGGAAACCGCGCTGCGCAATCTGCGCCGCACCGCAGACGTGCTGCGTGCAGTGCGCGCCATGCCCCAGCAATGATGCGCCACTGACCGCGCCTCAGCCAGGCTGCGGGTAGCGCACTTCCACCACCTCCAACTGACGCACGCCCGAGGGCGTGGGCAAGGCCACCTCATCACCCACTCGGGCCTTGAGCAGAGCGCGCGCCACCGGCGCCACCCAGCTCACCTGCCCCTGGCTGCTGTCGGCTTCGTCGATGCCCATGATAGTGATGCAGCGCTCCTCGCCCAGGTCATCCACATAGCGCACCGTGGCGCCAAAAAAGACCTGGTCGCTGCCAGAATGCAGCGACGGATCGACCACCTCAGCAATCTCCAGCCGCTTGGTCAGAAAACGGATGCGGCGATCAATCTCGCGCAACCGCTTCTTGCCGTACAGATAGTCGCCGTTCTCTGACCGATCCCCATTGCTGGCTGCCCAATGCACCACCTCGACCACACGGGGGCGTTCCTCGTCCATCAGCTGCAGCAGCTCGGCGCGCAGACGGGCATAGCCCTGGGGCGTGATGTAGTTCTTGCCCCCGGCGGGGATCGGCGGCAATGCCGGGCCGTCGTCCTCGTCGGGGTCGGTTTCCTTGGTGAAAGCCTTGCTCATGGTGATGACAATAGTGGCCCTGGGAAGAGACCAAAGGAAAAAGCCCTGAGTCTTTTCAGACTCAGGGCTTACCTGTTGGTGCGGCTGGCAGGAATCGAACCCACGACCCCTTGGTTCGTAGCCAAGTACTCTATCCAGCTGAGCTACAGCCGCTAAGCCTTGCATTGTAGCACGAATTTTCAGAGTTTCTGCAAATCTGTGCTGGCGGAGAGGGAGGGATTCGAACCCTCGGTAGTGTTACCACTACGCCTGATTTCGAGTCAGGTACATTCGACCACTCTGCCACCTCTCCTGGCGGGCAAGCTTTAGATTGTAGCAGGATTTTTACGGCACCAACCGTTCAACCCCGCCTAAATACGGGCGCAGCACTTCGGGCACCGTCACGCTGCCGTCGGCCTGCTGGTAGTTCTCCAGCACGGCCACCAATGTGCGGCCTACGGCCAGGCCAGAACCGTTGAGCGTGTGCACGAGTTCGTTCTTGCCTTGCGCGTTCTTGAAGCGAGCCTGCAGGCGGCGTGCCTGGAAGGCCTCGCAATTGCTCACCGAACTGATCTCGCGGTAGGTGTTCTGCGCGGGCAGCCAGACCTCCAGGTCGTAGGTCTTGGCCGAGCCAAAGCCCATGTCGCCGGTGCACAGGGCCATCACGCGGTAGGGCAAGCCCAGTTGCTGCAGCACGGTCTCGGCGTGGCGGGTCATTTCTTCCAGCGCCTCGTAGCTCTTGTCGGGGTGCGTGATCTGCACCATTTCGACCTTGTCGAACTGGTGCTGGCGGATCATGCCGCGCGTGTCTCGACCGTAGCTGCCAGCCTCGGAGCGGAAGCACGGCGTGTGCGCCGTCAGCTTGATGGGCAGGTCGGACTCTTGCAGCACCACGTCGCGCACGAAGTTGGTCAGCGGCACCTCGCTGGTGGGAATGAGGTAGAGCGCGGCGTTGTCCGGCACGGGCTCGCCGTCCTGGCCGCCCTTCTTGGCGGCGAACAGATCGCCCTCGAACTTGGGCAACTGGCCCGTGCCCTTGAGCGAGTCGGCGTTGACGGCGTAGGGCACGTAGCACTCGGTGTAGCCGTGCTGCTGGGTCTGCAGGTCGAGCATGAACTGGCTCAGGGCGCGGTGCAGGCGCGCGATCGGGCCCTTCATCACGGTGAAGCGCGAGCCCGAGAGCTTGACGCCCATGTCGAAGTCCAGCCCCAGTGGGGTGCCCACGTCCACATGGTCCTTCACCTCGAAGTCGAAGGCGCGCGGCTGCCCCCAGCGGCGCACTTCCACGTTGCCGTGCTCGTCGGCGCCCACGGGAACGCTCTCGTGCGGCAGGTTGGGCACGGCCAGGAGCAGAGTTTGCAGCTCGGCCTGGATCTGGTCCAGGCGGGCGGCGGACTGCTCCAGTTCGACCTTGGAGGCGGCCACCTGGGCCTTGGCGGCCTCTGCGCCCTCCTTGTCGCCCTTGCCCATGAGCATACCGATCTGCTTGGAGAGCTGGTTGCGCTGGGCCTGCAGCTCCTCGGTGCGGGTCTGCAGGGTCTTGCGCTCGGCTTCCAGGGCCTGGAAGACCTCGACGTTGAGGAAGGGCTGGGGATTTTTGCGGGTTTGCAGGCGCTCGACGGTGGTGCCGAGGTCTTTGCGCAGGAGAAGAATATCTAGCATGGTGCGATTTTAGATGGCCCCACTGCGGAAGCTGCGGGCCTTGCCGATAACATGTGCAGTCCCATCCCGCATCCAGGGGTGGCAGGAGGCTGCCATGTTTTTTGTGTTTGGCCCATCGGGACAGATGTACCGGGGTGGCCCCGAGAACCTTGCGCGCATCACATCGGCACGGCGGGTCAACCGCCCCCAGGCGCTGCGCACGCGCGGAACCGACGAGGCGCCACCCTTCTCATTGGAATCCCTGCTGCCTGGCGGCGCGCACCCAAGCGGCGCCGCCGAAACCGCGGGCGCCACAGCGCCCACCGGCAGCGCCAACCTGCGCGCACACGACGCAGTGAGTGCCTATGCACAGACCGGCCACCCCACACCGGCCACGCGCCAGCCCCTCTCGCGCGTGCGCGACGTGATGACGCCGCGCAGCCTGACGGTGCAGCCCGATACCATCGTCAACCACGCTTGGCAGCAACTCGCCGAACATGGTGTGGCACAGGCGCCCGTCGTGGATGCCCTGGGCCGAGTGATCGGTCTGCTGGTGCGTGCCGACATGGCGCCGCTGGACCTGCTGCCCGAGCCGGGCCACATCCAGGCCACCATCGCGCTGGCCCGGCGGCCCGTGTCTGCCGTGATGGTGAGCCCCGTGCCCACCGTGGCGCCCGACACCGATGTGCGCCGTCTGGCCTCGGTGCTGCTGGACACCGGGCTGCCCGGCCTGCCCGTGACAGACGAAGCGGGCATTCCGGTGGGCTTTGTGTCGCGCACCGACATCCTGCGCGCCGTGGCGGCAGATCCACCACTCGACCTGTGGAGTTGATAAGGGAGCGCCCCCTCAACCAGTGCGAGCAGATCGCCTGCAAATTCAATAAAAAAACGGGCTCCAAGGCCCGTTTTGCTTGCGCAAACAGCTATCAAATTGATAGCAAATTATTCGCCGTCGTCCGCCGCCTGCCCGGCACCATCGAGCTTGAGCCCCTTGGGCAGCGGGAACTTGAGCGTTTCCTCAATACCGCTGAGCTTGCGCACCGACACGGCACCAAGGGCCTTGATGCGCTCGATCACCTGCTGCACCAGCACCTCCGGCGCAGAAGCCCCCGCCGTCAGCCCCACGCGGGCGATGCCGCTGAACCACTCGGCACGCAGCTCGTCCGCAGAATCCACCATGTAGCTGGTGGTGCCCATGCGCTGCGCCAGTTCGCGCAGGCGGTTGCTGTTGGAGCTGGTGGGGCTGCCCACCACGATGACCAAGTCCACCTGCGGGCTCAGCAGCTTGACCGCGTCCTGGCGGTTCTGCGTGGCGTAGCAGATGTCCTGCTGCTTGGGCTCGCGCACCTTGGGGAAACGCGCACGCACGGCGGCCGTGATCTCTGCGGCGTCGTCCACGCTCAAGGTGGTCTGTGTGACCACGGCCAGCTTTTCGGTTTGCGCAGGCTGCACGCGTGCCACGTCGTCCACGTCTTCCACCAGGTGGATGCCGCCGTCGAGCTGGCCCAGCGTGCCCTCCACCTCGGGGTGGCCCTTGTGGCCGATCATGATGAACTCGTAGCCCTCCTGGGCGAGCTTGGCCACCTCCACATGCACCTTGGACACCAGCGGGCAGGTGGCGTCGAAGATATGGAAGCCGCGCGCGCGGGCTTCTTCCTGCACCGCCTTGCTCACGCCGTGGGCGCTGAAGATCAGCGTGGCGCCGGGCGGTACGTCGGACAGCTCCTCGATGAAGATCGCGCCCTTGGCCTTGAGGTCGTTCACCACGTAGGTGTTGTGCACGATTTCATGGCGCACGTAGATCGGCGCGCCAAACTTGGCCAGCGCACGCTCGACGATCTCGATGGCCCGGTCCACCCCCGCGCAGAAACCGCGCGGTTCAGCCAGAAGCACCTCCTGGGGATGGTTCATAGCACCCCGATCACGTGCACTTCGAAGGTCACGGGCTGCCCCGCCAGCGGGTGGTTGAAGTCGATGAGCAGCGCATCCTGGCTGTCGGCGTTGCCCACCTGCACCACCACGCCCGCGTAGGAGCCCGAGCCGTCGGGCGTGGCAAATTCCACCGCCTCGCCGACGTGGTACTGCTCGTCGGGGTCGCCCAGGGTGTCCAGCAGCTTGCGCGATACCCACTGCTGCATGGCCGGGTTGCGCTCGCCAAAGGCCTCACCCTGCGCCAGCTCGAAGCTGGTGCGCGTGCCCTCTTCCAGGCCCAGCAGGCGCTGCTCCAGCACGGGTGAAAGCTCGCTGTTGCCCAGCGTGAGCGTGGCGGGTTTGTCTTCGAAAGTGTTGATGACGTCGCCCTCAGGGCCCGCCAGACGGTAATGCAGGGTCAGGAAAGAACCCGGTTGAACAGTTGCCATGGATGCCTCGATAAACTGGCGCCATTTTACGTTTCGGCGTTTACACCCCCGTCTCCATGCCGCTCAAAGACCTTCCTGCCGACGCGCAGCCGCGCGAAAAGCTCCTGGCGCGCGGGCCCGCCGCGCTGGCCGATGCGGAGTTGCTGGCCATCCTGCTGCGCACCGGCATCGTGGGCAAAGGCGTGCTGCAACTGGCGCAAGAGCTGCTGGAGCCCCCCACACAAGACCCCACCAGTGGCCAGCCCACGGGCGGCTTTGGCGGCATCGCCGGGCTGCTGCACGCCAGTGCCGCCGACCTGGAACGCATCAAGGGCCTGGGTCCGGCCAAGCGCGCTGAACTCGTGGCCGTGCTGGAACTGGCGCGCCGCGCGCTGGCCCAGCAACTGCGCGAGCGCGAGGTGTTCGACTCGCCCCAGGCCGTCAAGCACTACCTGCAACTGCACCTGGCCGCCAAGGGGCACGAGGTGTTTGCCGTGCTGTTTCTCGACAGCCAGCACCGCCTGCTGGCCATGGAAGAGCTGTTCCGCGGCACGCTCACGCAGACCAGCGTGTACCCGCGCGAGGTGGTGCTGCGCGCCCTGCACCACCAGGCCGCCGCCGTGGTGCTGGCGCACAACCACCCCAGTGGCAGCGTGCAGCCCAGCCGTGCCGACGAAGCACTCACCCAGACCCTCAAGGCTGCGCTGGCCCTGGTGGACGTGCGCGTGCTCGACCATGTGATCGTGGCGCCAGGCCAGGCCTTGTCGATGGCCGAGAAAGGCCTGGTGTAACGTGAGCCTGCCCGGCCACACCGCCTTGCGCCTGGCGCTGGAGCGCGCCCGTGCGCCCAAGGACGCCCCGGCACCCGCCGCCGCCCCGGCTGCGGCAACCGCCAGTACACCGGTGGCGCCACCCCGGCCAGCCCCCACGCCGCGCCCTCCCCCACCCGCCCCCAGCGCACAGGCCAACCCGGCGCCCCGTCAGGCCCGCCGCAGCAGCGCCCCCAAGCCCCGCCGCGCGAGCGTGCGCATCACCGACCTGCAGGACCTGGCCGCCGTGGCCCGCCACCTGCACGAGGAAAAGAGCCGCAGGGAGGCCGAAGAAAAGGCCCAGCGCGAGGCCGCCGCCCGGCGCGAGGCCGAGCGCCACCTCTTCAGCCATGCGGTGGGGCCCATCACCCGGCTGCGCGAGCGCAACCTCGCCCTGCCGCGCCGCCCGCTGCCGCCTCCCCTGCCGGTGCAGCACCAGCTGGACGAGCAGCGCGCGCTGCAGGAGTCGATCAGCGACGACTTCGATGTGAGCACCCTGCTCGATACCGACGACCAGCTCAGCTTCCGCCGCCCCGGCATCGGTGTGGAGGTGACGCAGCGCTTGCGCGCCGGGCACTGGAGCATCCAGCGCCAGCTCGACCTGCACGGACTGCGCGTGGACGAGGCGCGCCTGGCCCTGGGCGAATTCATCCGCACCGCCCACAAGAACGGCGTGCGCTGCGTGCGCGTGGTGCATGGCAAGGGCCTGGGCTCGCCCGGCAAAAGCCCTGTGCTCAAGAGCCGCGTGCAGCGCTGGCTGGTGCAGAAGCACGAGGTGCTGGCCTTCGTGCAGGCACGGCCGGTGGATGGCGGCGCGGGGGCGATGCTGGTGCTTTTGCAGCCGGTGGGCCTGCGTCAGAGATAGGGCTCCACCAATGCGTGGTGTCGCCGTTCATCCATTCCCCGCCGCTGCTCCAGCGCCAGCGCATGCCGCGAGGCTGGAAGCAGGTACACCAGCGGGCGGTGCTCGTCCGAGAGTTCGATCCGCACCGACAGGCCTGTCGTCTTGCGGTAGGCCTTGAGTTCATTGGCCAGCACGCCGTGCTGGGGCAGCACGGTGGCGGCGCCTTCGGTGTCGAAACAGCGCAGGCACAGGTCGTGCGTCGCCCGGTCCACCTCCACCCACACGCCCCAGCCGAAGTAGTCGTCGCGGTAGGTGAAAGGCACGGGCAGCACGCAGCGGATGAAGTGGCGCGTGTCGTCCAGGGTGCAGAAGTCTTGGTTGTAGCGGGCGCGGCGGTAGCGCTCCAGGTAGCCCAGCGCGAACACGGCGTCGGGCAGGCCACAGCCGATGTCGGTCAGGAGCTCGTCGTGCCACTCACCGCAATGGGTGCAGCGGTAGCCAGGGCGGGCGCTTGTCTTGCGGGTTTGGGACTTGGCCATGGTGCTCCCAGGTGCTTGGTTGCCAGGCGCGTATCTTGTCCCAGCAGGATTATTGAAGAAAAAAGGCCTCCAACGCCCGTCCATACTGCGCAAGCAGCTATTGATTCAATAGCAAACTTACAACCCCTTGTTGCGCATCCAATCGGCGGTGTTGAAGAAGCTCGCCTTCAGCCGCGTGCGCGATTCCTCGGGCGTGGCGCATTCGGCCATGGCCTGGTCCATGCAGGCGACCCACTGGTCGCGCTCTTTCACACCGATGGCAAACGGCATGTGGCGCGCGCGCAGGCGCGGGTGGCCAAAGCGGCTCTGGTAATGGTCCGGCCCGCCGAGCCAGCCGCAGAGAAACCAGAACAGCTTGTCACGCGATTCATCCAGCGTGCTGCCATGCGTGGCGCGCAGCGCGGCGTAGCCGGGCTCCAGGTCCATGAGGTCGTAAAAGCGGTCCACCAGGGCGCGCACGGCGGGCTCGCCGCCGATGCGTTCAAATGGCGACTCTTGGACAGGCAAGTCTTCAGAATTCATATCAAAAACAGGCTGTAGCGCAATACCATATTGCGCGAACAGCTATAAAAATAATAGCATCATTCAGTCGCCCGCCGCAGGGTGTCCACCACCGGGCGGCGCAGCACCTCGCGCAGCCCCCACCAGCCAGCCAGCAGGGCCAGCACGGCGCCAACCAGGCCGCCGGCCAGGGGCACCAGGGGGGACGCCGTCCAGGTGAACTCAAAGGCGTAGCGCGCCAGCGCCCAGCCCACGGCCACGGCCACGGAGCTGGCCAGCACCCCGGCCAGCAGACCCACGCCCGCCAGTTCGGCCCGCTGCACCTGGCCCAACAGGCTGGCGCGGGCGCCCAGGGCGCGCATGATGGCGTATTCGCGGGCGCGTTCTTCGCGCGTGGCAGTCACGGCGGCAAACAGCACCACCAGCCCAGCGGCCAGGGTGAAACCGAACAAAAATTCCACCGCACGCACCACCTGGTCGAGCACGGTCTGCACCTGCGTGAGCGTGGCGCCCATGTCCACGTTGGTGATGTTGGGGAATTGGCGTACCAGGGCGTTGTCAAAGCCCGCCTGCTCAGGGGCGCGGTAGGCCGCCAGGTAGGTGAGCGGCGCATCGGGCACCTGCGCCACAGGGAACATCACGAAGAAGTTGGCGCGCATGGAGGCCCAGTCCACCTTGCGCAGCGAGGTGATGCGCACCTCGTGCTGCACACCCGCCATGTCAAAACGCAGGGTGTCGCCCAGCTTCAGGCCCAGCGTCTTGGCCAGGCCCTCTTCGACGCTGGCGCCGTCCTGTTCGCCGGGCGTCCAGCGGCCGGCCACCACCTGGTTGTGCGGTGGCTGCTCCTGGGCGTTGGAGAGGTTGAATTCACGCTCCACCAGGCGCTGGGCGCGGTCTTCGGTGTAACTCTCGGGGGTGATGGCCCGGCCATTCACGGCGACCAGGCGGCCACGGATCATGGGGTACCAGTCGTAGCGGCGCACGCCCGCATCGTCCAGCGTCTGGCGGAAGGGTTCTGCCTGGTCGGGCTGGATGTTGATGACGAAGCGGTTGGGCGCATCGGGCGGCGTGGCCTGGCGCCAGCTGGCGATGAGGTCGGTGCGCAGCAGCACCAGCAGCACCAGCGCCAGCAGCCCCACGGCCAGGCTGCTGACCTGCACCACGGCATAGGCCGGGCGCGCGGCGATCTGGCGCGTGGCCAGCACCAGCCAGCGCGGTGCGGTGGCCTCATTCACACTGCGGCGCAGCGCATGCACGGCCAGCCAGCTCAGCAGGGCAAACAGGCCCGCCGCCACACCAAAGCCCCCCACGGCGATGAGCCCCAGCCGGAGGTCGCTGCTGACCACCAGCAGCAGGGCCGCAAAACCCGCCACACCCAAGCCCAGCACGGCCAGCGAGGCCGGGCGCAGCGCGCCCATGTCGCGCCGGATGACGCGCAGCGGCGGCACCTGGGCCAGTTGCAGCACGGGCGGCAGGCCAAAGGCAGCCAGCAGGGTCAGGCCCACGCCCAAGCCCAGGCCCAGCGGCCACAGGCTGGGCGCGGGCAGCCCACTTTCCACCAGCCCGGCCAGCAGCAGCACGAACACATGGTGCACGCCATAGCCCAGCAGCAAGCCGGCCAGGCTGGCAGCCAGGCCCACCAGCAAGAATTCGACCGCATAGCTGCCCGCAATGGCGCGCTGGCTCAGGCCCAGCACGCGCAGCATGGCCGATGCATCCAGGTGCCCGGCCGCAAAGCCGCGCGCCGCCAGAGCCACCGCCACGGCGGACAGCAGCGCGGCCAGCAGCGCCACGAGGCTGAGGAATTTCTGCGCACGCTCCAGCGTCTGCGTCATCTCGGGGCGGCCCGATTCGATGGATTCGAGCCGCACACCGCGCACGCCAGGGCGCTGCACCTCCTGCTCGGCCCAGGTGGTGAACTGGCGCACGGCCGCAGCTTCGCCGGCCACGGCAAAGCGGTAGGTCAGGCGGCTGGCCGGCTGCACCAGGCCGGTGGCGGCCACGTCGGCGGCGTTGACCATGACGCGCGGCGCAAAGGCCATGAAGCCTGCACCCCGGTCGGGCTCGATGACGATGATGCGCGCGATGCGCAGGCTCGCGTCACCCAGCAGCAGCGGGTCACCCATGCGCAGGCCCAGCGCGTCGAGCAGTGGCGCATCGACCCAGACCTCCCCAGGCGCGGGAATATCGCGGGTGTTGGCGGAAGCGCCGCCGGGCGCTGCGGCCACCTTCAGGTTGCCACGCAGCGGGTAGCCCGGCTCCACGCTCTTGAAGGCCACCAGGCGGGCAGCGCCGCCAAACTCATCCCCGGCGCGCCCCATGGTGGGAAAGCCCACCGTGGTCACGGTCTGCAGGCCCAGGGCGCGGGCGCGTTCGACAAAGGCCGCGGGCGTGGCGTTGTCGCTGGCCACCACGGCGTCGCCGCCCAGAATCTGCAGTGCATCGCGCTGCAGCCCACCGTTCAGCCGGTCGGCAAAAAAGGCCACCGAGGTGAGCGCGGCGACCGCCAGCGTCACAGCCACGGCCAGCAGGCGCAGCTCGCCGGCGCGCCAGTCACGCCACAGGGTGCGCCAGCCCAGAGAGAAAAGGGAAACGTTCATCCGCGCTACCTTAGCGCAAGTGGGGGAAGTCACTCCCAGCGCATGGCCGCAATGTCGTGCACCACGATGGGGTAATTCATCCACACCCCGCGCAAGCCTTTGCGCGCCACCGTGGCGACCTGGGGCGCAAAAATCCACGCGTTGACGGCGTCGTCGGCCAGATGGCGCTGCATTTGCGCAAACAGACGGCTGCGCTCGCGGGGGTTGCCCGCCAGCGCATGGCGCCCTGCCAGGTGGCGAAAGGCTGGGCTGTCGTAGCCAAAGTAGTAGTCGGGGTCGGTGTAGATGAGGTAGTCCAGAGATTCGACATGGGTGATCAGCGTCAGATCGAACTGCCCCTTGAACACCCCGCCCAACCATTGCGACCATTCCACCATTTCTGTGCGCGCCTCAATGCCGACCTTGGCCAGATCGGCGGCGATGAGGGGGCCGCCCTCACGGGCATAGGGCGTGGGCGGGAGCGTCAGCGTCAGTCGCAGAGGCAAGGCCACGCCCGCCTCTTTCAGCAGGCCGCGCGCTCGCTCGGGGGAATAGGGGTACACGCCTGCCAGGTGCACATACCCCGGATCGGTGGGCGCAAAGTGGCTGCCAATGGCACGCGCCCGGCCTTGCAGTACCTTGCGGATAAAGGCTTCGCGGTCGATGGCATGGGAGATGGCCCGACGCACGCGCACATCGTTCAGGGGTGTGCGCCGGTGGTTGATGGCCACCATGCCCTTGCCCGTCGAAGAGCCCACCAGCACCTGGTAGCGGCTGTCGCCCTGAAAGTGGCCTACGTCCTGCGTTGCCAGGTTGAAGAACAGGTCCATGGCCCCCGAACGGAACGCGGCCTCCTGGGCCTTGGGGTCTGGGATGAAATGGAACACCACACGCTCGATGGATGCCTGGGTCGGGTCGCGGTAGGTGTCGGCCCTGACCAGCGTGATGGATGTCCCACGGCTCCATTGCACGAAGCGGTAGGGGCCCGTGCCCACGGGGTGGCTGCTTGCCTGGGCAGCGCTGGCCGGGTGCAGGATCACCGCCGGGCCCTCGCCAAGGCGGAACAGCAAGTGAACATCTGGCCGCTCCAGGGCCAGCACCACGGTGTGGGCATCAGGGGTCTCGATGCGGGCGATGTTGTCGAACAAGGCCTTGCGCGCCTTGTTGGTGGAACCAGGGGCCTTGGCGCGCTCGAAGCTGAAGCGCACGGCCTGCGCATCCAACACCGCACCATCGTGAAAGCGCACCCCTCGCCGCAGCTTGAACACATGGACCAGGCCGCTGGCATCCTGGCTCCAGGATTGGGCCAGCAGGGGTTTGACCTGGCCGTTTTCGTCGATGCGGGTCAGGCCCTCCAGCACGTTGTAGTGCACCACCTCGCCAATCGAAGCCGCGGCACCCATGGTGGGGTCCAAGCCATCGGGCTCCAAGGAGAGGCTGATGGACACCGATGATCCCGCACGCTGCTGGGCGAGTGCACCCCATGGCAAAGCCAGACACAAACCCAGCCCCACCATCCACGCGGCGAGCCACCCAGGAGCACGGAAGAAGTGGGACAAAGCGCTTGTTCCTTGACGATTTCGCCCAGATGCTCGCACAAAGCGAGTCAAGGCACACAAATGGCTACAAAGTGTGACATAGAATGAATTTTGCCCATTGGGCCCTGACCTCGCCTCTGGAGCCATGCCCTCACTCCGTGTTCTGCGCCAACGCAAAGCTCCCCCCTGGTTCTGGTGGGGGCTGGGGTTGGGGCTGCTATTGCTGGCGCTGGCGGTGTGGGCGCTGCTGTCCACCTACCGTGAGCGCGAGCAGCGCTTTCGCCATCAGGTCGAGGGGGAGTTGCAGGCCATCGGCCAGTTGCAGGTGCGCAGCGTGGCCGAATGGCGTGAGCGCCAGACCTCCCAGGCCATGGGACTGGCAGACGATTCGGCCTTCGCCCAACTGGTGGCGCGCTGGATCCAGCTTCCGGGGCTGGAACAAGAGGCCCCCGTGCGCGAGCGCTTGCGCATCCTGGAGGAGCGCTCGCTCTACACAGCGGCCTACCTGATGGACGCGCGGGGCAACTTGCTGCTGACATCCGGGGGCGAGGTTTTGGGCCTGGCTCCACAGGCCGAGATCAATGCCCTGACACGGGCGCTGGCCCAAGACGAGCCGGTATTGGTGGAGCCACGCGGCGATGCGTTCTTTGCCTTCCCGTTCTTCAGCGTGCTGGTGCCGCTCTACGATGGCTCCACCGCTCTGGGAGGCATCTGGCTGGTGAAAGACGTGCGTGCCACGCTCTACCCCATTCTGGATTTCTGGCCCACCCGCAGCCAGACTGCGGAGTCTTTTCTGGTTCAGCGCACCGGGGAGGAAGTGTTGGTACTCAGCCCACTGAAGCACCGCCCCGACCCACCCATGACCCTGCGCCTGTCCATGTCGCACACCGACAACCCTGCCGTACAGGCTTTTTCGGGCAGCCGGGGCATTGTGTATGGGCGCGATGACCGAGGCCAGCCCGTTCTGGCCGCCGTGAACGCCGTTCCGGATACGCCCTGGGTGCTGATATCACAGGTCCATGTGAAAGAGGCCTTGGGTGGCCACTTGCAGCGCGAATGGCTGGCCCTGAGCCTGCCGGTGAGCCTGGTGGTGGTGCTGGCGGGCTTGGCCACCACCTACTGGCAATGGCGCGCACGTCGGCGCGAGAGCGCCCTCAAGCAGGAACTGGAACGCAACATGCGCTGGCTGGAAAGCGCCCAGCAGGCCGCCTCGGTGGGCTTTTTTGCCTGGGATGCGCAGAACCAGGAGTTTTTTCTCTCGCGCATCGCGCGCCAGATCTACGGCCTGCCCGCAACGGGCCGCATCGGGCTGCGCACCTGGGTGGATGCACTGCACCCAGACGACCGCAAGAGCGTGCTGGCACGGCACGGAAAATCGCTGGAAGAACGCCTGCCCTTGAGCGCGCAGTACCGCATCGTGCGCCCCTGCGACCGGCAGCAGCGCTGGATTCAGGTGTGGGGCGAGTTCGAAGGCCAAGCGACGCCGGGCGGCAATGCCTGGTTGACCGGAACCGTGCAGGACATAACCGAACGCAAGCAGACGGAGGAGCAACTCGCAAGCTACCGTGCCGCGCTGGAAACCCAGGTGCGCATGGACCCCTTGACCCTGGTGGCCAACCGCCGTGCGCTCGACGAAACCCTGGCCAGCGAGTGCAAGCGGGCCCTGCGTGGTGGCGCGCCGCTGGCGCTGCTGATGATCGACGTGGACCACTTCAAGGCCTACAACGATCACTACGGCCACGTGCAGGGCGACCAGTGCCTGCGCCAGGTGGCCCAGGCGCTGTCAGCCTCCGTGGGGCGGGAGGGGGAAATGGTGGCCCGCTATGGCGGCGAAGAGTTTGCCGTCTTGCTGCCGCACACAACGCTGGAACAGGCTGTGGAACAGGCCGAGCGCGTACGCCATTCCATCAGCGCACTGGGATTGGCCCACGCTTGCGCGCCCGGTGGTCAGCATGTGACGGTGAGCATTGGCGTGGCCTGCCTTGAGCCCCACCACCACGCACTGGCGAACCCATCCGCCGACGTCGGCGTTGCAGCGCATGCGCTGCTGGAGCAGGCCGACAGCGCGCTCTACGAGGCCAAGAAAGCAGGCCGGGACAGGGTGACCGCCTACACTGCGCCCCCCGTCCCACACGCCGTGGAGGCGTGAAACGCGTCAGGTGTTCTTGCTCACCGTGATGGTCGGAAACTTGGCTGAGAAATCCTTGGACTGCAAGGCAATGCGGGCTGCCACATCGCGCGCCACCTGGCGGTAGATGCCCGCCGCCTCGCTCTGCGGATCGGCCACCACGGTCGGCTGGCCACTGTCGGCCTGCTGGCGGATCTTCAGATCCAGCGGCAGCGCTCCCAGGTAGTGCATGCCCAGCTCCTGCGCCAGGCGCCGCCCGCCGCCCTCGCCAAAGATGTGCTCTGCGTGCCCGCAGTTCGAGCACACATGCACGGCCATGTTTTCCACCAAGCCCAGAATGGGCACACCCACCTTCTCGAACATCGTGATGCCCTTGCGTGCATCCAGCAGTGCAATGTCCTGCGGCGTGGTCACGATCACCGCGCCGGTAATGGGCACGCGCTGACTCAGGGTGAGCTGGATATCGCCCGTACCGGGCGGCATGTCCACCACCAGGTAGTCCACGTCCTTCCAGTGGGTCTGGCGCAGCAGTTGTTCCAGCGCCTGCGTCGCCATGGGGCCGCGCCAGATCATGGCCTGGTCCGGGTTCACGAGAAAGCCGATGGACATGACCTGCACACCATGGTTGACCAGCGGCTCCATGGTCTTGCCGTCCAGGCTGTCGGGCCTGCGGTCAATGCCCATCATCATGGGCTGGCTGGGGCCGTAGATATCGGCGTCCAGCAAGCCCACGGTCGCGCCTTCGGCGGCCAGAGCCAGCGCCAGATTCGCGGCGGTGGTGCTCTTGCCCACCCCGCCCTTGCCCGAGGCCACGGCCACGATGTTCTTCACACCGGGCAAGAGCTGCACGCCGCGTTGCACCGCATGGGCCACCACCTTGGTGACCACCTCGACTTGCACGCTGCGAACGCCCTCGACCGAGCGTGCCGCCGCTTCCAGGCTGGCGCGCAGCGCGGGCTCCTGGCTGCGTGCAGGGTAGCCCAGCTCCACCTGAAAAGACACTGCGTCGCCGTCGATGCGCAGATCGCGCAAGGCACGCGTGCTGACAAAATCCTTGCCGGTACCGGGGTCCTGCACGGCGCCCAGGGCCGCCATGAGCCCTTGTTCATTGATAGCCATCCGATGTACTCCTGTGGGTGCGGTAGTCTATCCAAGCGCCCCGCGACCCCACTGCCTGCATGACAATGCGGCCCCGCCCAATAGACCCGCCCAAGGAATCCCGTGAAGTTCAAGATGTCGCCCAACTCGCTGTTTGCCGTGCTGCTGCGCTCGCCGTGGTGGATCAGCTTTGCGCTGGTGGGCGTGCTCTCCTTGGCTGCGGTAGCCTTGCTGCCGCGTGACTATGCGTGGGCCGGTGCACTGGGCACCTTCCCGTTTTTTGTGGTCGGCTGCATGGCCGCCTGGCGCCAGTGGCGCGCGCCCAGCGCCGCGCGCGTGGCCGCCATGCACGCCCAATTGCAGACCTGGCCCTGGCGCGCATTTGCCGATGCGCTGGAGGCCGCGTGGCGTGCCGACGGCCATGGTGTGGAACGCCTTGCCGCAGGCGGCGCAGCCGACTTCGTGCTGACCAAGGGCGGGCAGACGCTGCTGGCCAGTGCCCGGCGCTGGAAGGCTGCCAACCACGGCGTGGAGCCGCTGCGCGAGCTGCACGCCGCCATGCAGGCGCGCGGCGCCCAGGGCGGCCTGTACCTGCTGGCCCAGGGCAGCCTGAGCGACAACGCCCGCCTTTTCGCGCGCGACCATGGCATCACCGTGGTGCAGGGCGACGCGCTGGCCGGTCTGCTGCTCGCGGCGCGCTGATCTGCGGCATCCGCGCAACGTCCATGGGGTTTCCCCAAGACCGGGGGCCCGCGCCCTCACGCACACTCGGGACAGGCTCCGTCCATGGAGTCGCGTGTACCTGCCTGCCCCACCATGCCGCTGCCACCCACCGACCCATCCGCACCACGCACCGGGCTGCTGCTGACCGGCGGCGGCGCACGTGCTGCCTATCAGGTGGGCGTGCTCGAAGCCATCGCTGATCTGCGCCTGGCCTGCGGTGCAGGCAAGGAGCCCAACCCCTTCCCCATCGTCACAGGCACCTCGGCTGGCGCCATCAACGCCGCCGCGCTGGCCTGCGGCGCCGACCAGTTCGACCGCGCGGTGCGCCGCATCGCGCGCGTGTGGAGCAACTTCCACGCACACAACGTGTACCGTGCCGACTCCATCAGCGTGATGCGCAGTGGCGCGCGCTGGCTCACGCTGCTGTCGCTGGGCTGGGTGCTGGCGCGCTGGCGCCGCATGCGCCCGCGCTCATTGCTGGACAACGATCCGCTGGCACATCTGCTCGTCAAGATGGTGCCGCTGGTGCGCCTGCCGCGACTGATCCGCCAGGGCCACCTGCAGGCGCTGGCCGTCACCGCATCGAGCTACAGCTCGGGCGAGCACGTGACCTTCTTTGAGGCCGGGGAGCGCCAGGACCCCTGGGTGCGCTCGCAGCGCCGCGCCGTGCGCGACCGCATCACGCACGAGCACCTGCTGGCTTCGGCGGCCATTCCCTTCGTGTTCCCGGCCACGGCGATCGACATCGAAGGCCACACCGAATACTTCGGCGACGGCTCCATGCGCCAGTCGGCCCCCATCGCGCCGGCCATCCACCTGGGCGCCGAGCGCGTGCTGGTGGTGGGCGCAGGCCGCATGCACGAGCCCAAGGGCGACGTGACGGCGGCGCTCTCCACCGGCTACCCCTCGCTGGCGCAGATCGCCGGCCACGCGCTGTCGAACATCTTCCTCGACGCGCTGTGGGTGGACGTGGAGCGCATGCAGCGCATCAACCAGACGATCTCGCTGATCCCGCCCGAGGCGCGCGCGCGCAGCAGCCTGCGGCCCATCGAGCTGCTGGTGATCGCGCCGTCGGAGCGCCTGGACGCCGTGGCCGCGCGCCATGTGGCCGACCTGCCCACCCCCGTGCGCACCATGCTGGGGGCTCTGGGGGTGTCGTCGAAAAGCCAGGACGTGCGCAGCGCCGCGCTGGCCAGCTACCTGCTGTTCGAGCAGAACTACACGCGCGACCTCATGGCCCTGGGCCGGGCCGACACGCTGGCGCAGCGCGCAGCCGTGTGCCGCTTCTTTGGCTGGACGGACACGGGCGCCGAGCTGCCCCAGCGCCCCAAGGCCTGACCTGGGCGCAGCGACCCAGGCACGCGCTCACTTCTTCAACCAACCTAAACCCTTGGCGTGCAAGCTCTGCACGTACAGGCGCTCGGGCGTTTCGGTGATGGCGGTGGTTTCGGGGTAGGCGCCCGTGGGATCCTGCAGGTCGGCCACGACTTTGCCGTCCTCGGTGAAGGCGATCACATGACCGTAGGCCTTGGGGATGGGCCACAGCGCGCGCGGCAGGCGCAACGTCAGCGCGCGCAGCCAGGGCTTGCCGGCCATGCCGTCGATGGTGGGGTTGCGCGGCTTGGCGAAGCCCAGCCAGATCTTGCCGTCCAGCCCGCGCATCAGGTTGTCGGGGTAGCCGGGCAGGTTGTCCAGCAGCACCTGGGCCTGTGCATTCCCACCCTGGGCGATGTCGAGATCCTGCGCGCCCACGGCGATTTTCCAGACGCGGTACTTGCCGGTTTCGTTGACGAACAGGTGCTGCTCGTCGCTGCTCAGCGCCACGCCGTTGGCGAAGCTCAGGCCCCTGGCCACCACGCGCACGGCGCGGCTGGCGGGGTCGTACTCCAGCACGCGGCCGGTGGCGGACTGCTCCAGGATGTCGAGCACGCTGGCCTCGAAGGTGCCGCCCCAGTCCTTGGGCGCGAAGCGGGTGGAGGCGTCGCTGAGGTAGATCTTGCCGTTCCTGGCCACCACCACGCCGTCGGCGTAACGGATCGGATCGTCGCCGATGCGGTCGGCCAGCACCTGCACCTGGCCCTGCGGCGAAACCGACAGCAGGCCCTTGACGGCATCGGCCGCGATGAGGTTCCCGGCCGCGTCGAAATCGAAGCCCAGCACCCGGCCGCCGGTGTTGATGAAGACCTCCTGCGCCGAGCCGTCCGGGCTCATGCGCAGGATGTTGCCGCTGAGCACCGTGGTGTAGAGCTTGCCGTCCTTGCCGATGGCGATGTGCTCGGGGCCGATCTCGCCGCGCAGGTCGATCATCTGCAGGTTCGCCAGGCGCTGGTTGGGTGCGTGCGGCCCTTGGTAGCCCGGCGCGGGCGGGGCCTGCCAGGCCACGGGGGCGATGGGCACGGGCCAGGCCAGCAGATAGGCCAGGCCGGCCACTACCACGGCTCCCAGGCCGATGAACAGCTTCTTGAACATGCGCGTCTCCTCCAGGGTGTTTCTGGCGCGCATTGTGCCCAGGGCTGCCAGCCCTTGCCCAGCCAGCGCTGACGCCTGGGCGACGGACCCGTAAAATTACAGGCTCCGCCAAAAAAGGCGAATCCGCTTTTGAGAGCCGCTCCATGCCCGCACGCAAACTCTTCGTCACCACCGCCCTGCCCTACGCCAACGGCAACTTCCACATCGGCCACATCATGGAATACATCCAGGCCGACATCTGGGTGCGCACGCAGCGGCTGCTGGGCAACGAGGTGAACTTCGTCGGCGCCGACGACACGCACGGCGCGCCTATCATGATCGCCGCCGAGAAGGCTGGCAAGACGCCGCAGCAGTTCGTGGCCGACATCGCCGCCGGGCGCCAGCAGTACCTCGACGGTTTCCACATCCAGTTCGACAACTGGCACAGCACCGACGCGCCCGAGAACCACCAGCTCGCGCAGCAGATCTACCTGGACCTCAAGGCCAACGGCCTGATCGAGACGCGCACCATCGAGCAGTTCTTCGACCCCGAGAAGAACATGTTCCTGCCCGACCGCTTCATCAAGGGCGAGTGCCCCAAGTGCCACGCCAAGGACCAGTACGGCGACAACTGCGAGGTCTGCGGCGCCGTCTATGCGCCCACCGACCTCATCAACCCCTATTCGGCCCTCTCGGGCGCCAAGCCGGTGCTCAAGCACTCGGAGCACTTCTTCTTCAAGCTGTCGGACCCGCGCTGCGTGGCCTTCCTGGAAGACTGGACGCAGGACGGCCGCCTGCAGAGCGAGGTGGCGAACAAGGTGCGCGAATGGTTCACCGTGCGCACCAACCCCGACGGCAGCACCAGCGAGGGCCTGGGCGACTGGGACATTTCACGCGACGCGCCCTACTTCGGCATCGAGATCCCCGACGCGCCGGGAAAGTATTTCTATGTGTGGCTCGACGCGCCCATCGGGTATCTCGCCTCGCTGAAGAACCTGCTGGACAAGCGCGGCCAGGACTACGAGGCCTACATGGCCGACCCGCAGCTGGAGCAGTACCACTTCATCGGCAAGGACATCGTCACGTTCCACACGCTGTTCTGGCCCGCCACGCTGAAGTTCAGCGGCCGCAAGGTGCCCGATTCGGTGTTCGTGCACGGCTTCCTCACGGTGAACAACGGCGAGAAGATGAGCAAGAGCCGCGGCACCGGCCTGGACCCGCTCAAGTACCTGGGCCTGGGCATGAACGCCGAGTGGCTGCGCTACTACCTGGCCACCAAGCTGAGCAGCCGCAACGAAGACATCGACTTCAACGCCGAAGACTTCATGCTGCGCGTCAACAGCGACCTGATCGGCAAGTACGTCAACATCGCCAGCCGTGCGGCCGGCTTCATCAGCAAGCGCTTCGGCGGCCAGCTCGGCGAAGTCTCGGCCGACGGCGATGCGCTGCTGGAGCACCTGCGCACCGTGGCGCCCACCATCATCGAGCTGATGGCCGAGCGCGAGTACGGCAAGGCCCTGCGCGAGACCATGCTGCTGACCGATCGCGTGAACGCCTACGTGGACCAGAACAAGCCCTGGGAGCTGGCCAAGCAGGAGGGCATGGAAGGCCGCCTGCAGGACGTGTGCACCACCTGCATCGAGGCCTTCCGCCTGCTCACCATCCTGCTCAAGCCCGTGTTGCCGGCGCTGGCCGCGCAGGTCGAGGCCTTCCTGAAGGTCCAGCCCTTCACCTTCGCCGACGCGCAGACCGCGCTCGGCAAGGGCCATGGGATCGGCGAATACAAGCACCTGATGCAGCGCGTGGACGTGAAGCAGCTTGAAGCATTGTTCGAGCCCCCAGCCCAGACGGTACAAGCGCCAGCAGCTACCGAAACCGTAGCACCCGGCGGCGAGGAACTGGCCCCCACCATCACCATCGACGACTTCGCCAAGATCGACCTGCGCATCGCGCAGATCGTCAACTGCGAGGCCGTGGAAGGTTCCACCAAACTGCTGCGCCTCACACTCGACGTGGGCGAGGGCCGCACGCGCAACGTCTTCAGCGGCATCGCCAGCAGCTACCAGCCCGCCGACCTGGTGGGCAAGCTGACCGTAGTGGTGGCCAACCTGGCCCCGCGCAAGATGAAGTTCGGCGTGTCCGAGGGCATGGTGCTGGCGGGCAGCCATGCGGACGAGAAGACGAACCCCGGCATCTATGTGCTGAACCCGTGGCCCGGCGCCCAGCCTGGCATGCGCGTGCGCTGACTTCAGCGAGCCGAACACACACGGCTTGCCACTGGCTGACAACCCGGCCTAGCCGGGCTACGGACTTACGGCAATTGCAGCGCCGCACGCGCGGCCTACACTGGGGTGCCGAATGAACCATCCAGCCCCCCAGCGCACGATCCGCACGCACGACCACTGCCCCTGCAGCCCGCCAGCACCGTTGCACTGATCGCCTCGATCCCTGGTTGCACCGGTCTGGAGTTGTCTGCATGTCTGTCTCGTTCGCCTTCCGCCCACGCATTCTGGATGCCCTCAAGGGCTACACACGTGCCCGCTGGTTTGCCGACATGGGCGCGGGCATCACCGTGGGCATCGTGGCGTTGCCGCTGGCCATGGCCTTTGCCATCGCCAGCGGGCTCAAGCCCGAGGCCGGGCTGTGGACCGCCATCATCGGGGGCTTTCTCGTCTCGCTGCTGGGTGGCACCAACGTGCAGATCGGCGGGCCCGCCGGGGCCTTCATCGTGATCGTCTATGGCATCGTCGAGCGCCACGGTGTGGCGGGCCTCCTGATCTCCACCACCTGCGCCGGTCTGTTGCTGTTTGCGCTGGGCTTGCTTAGGCTGGGCAACCTGGTGCGCTTTGTGCCGGTGAGCATCGTCATTGGCTTCACCAACGGCATTGCGGTGCTGATTGCGCTGTCGCAGGTGAAAGACGCGCTGGGCCTGTCCATCGCCAAGATGCCGGGTGATTTTGTGGCGCAGGTGCAGGTGCTGGCTCAACACATCGGCAGCATCAATCCCTACGCCCTCGGGTTGGCGGGCGCCTGCCTGGGCGGGCTGTTTCTCTGGCCCGTGCTGTTTGTGCGGCACAACACGCTGCTGCTGCGCCTGGCCGATGGCAAGACCGTGCGCTCGTTTGCACGCATTCCCGCTCCGGTGGTCGCGCTGGTCTCGCTTACCGCACTAGCGAGTTTCACGAACATGCCAGTGGAAACCATTGGCACACGCTTTGGCGGCATTCCACAAAGCCTGCCCAGCATCGAGCTGCCGACCTTGTCATGGGACACCGTGCGCCAGCTCGTGATTCCCACGCTGACCATTGCGCTGCTGGGCGCCATCGAGTCGCTGCTGTGCGCGCGCGTGGCCGACCAGCTCGGCACGGGTGAACACCACCGCAAGCACGACCCCAACCAGGAACTGATGGCGCAGGGCGTCGCCAACTTTGTGGTGCCGTTTTTTGGCGGCATGCCGGTCACGGGCACCATTGCGCGCACGGTGACCAACCTGCGCTCCGGTGCCACCTCGCCCATCGCGGGCATCGTGCATGCGGCAACGCTGTGCGCCATCGTGTTGCTGGCTGCACCGCTGGCGCTGCACATTCCGCTGGCGGTACTGGCAGGCATCCTGCTGTATGTGGCCTGGAACATGGGCGAGTGGCACGAGTTCGGGCGCCTGCGGCATTTCAGCAACCACTACCGGCTGCTGATGCTGGGCACCTTCTTCCTGACCGTGGTGTTCGACCTGACGGTGGCGGTAGAGGTCGGCCTGGTGCTGGCCTGCGTGCTGTTCGTGCGGCGCATGAGCGCGCTGTTCCGCGCCGACCCCTTGCCGCTGGATGCAGAAGCACCCAGCACGCGCCTGGGCTGGAGCCTGCACGGCGCACTGTTCTTTGGCGCGGCCGCCAAGATCGACCCTCTGGTGCAGGCCATCGAAGCGGCGCCGCACGGTGTGCAGGTGAGGCTGGACATGCGCCACCTGTTTGCGCTGGACACCACCGGGCTTGATGGCCTGGAGCAAATCCTCAAGGCGGTGGCCCAGCGTGGCGGCCACCTGACGGTACACGACCCACAGGAGCAGGCACGCTCGCTGATGGAGCGCTCGGGGTTCATCGCCAGGCTGGCCGGGCAGGGCCCGCCAGCAGCACCCGCTTCAGGACAGGAGCCGCTGTCGGGTACTGCCTAAGGCCGCAGCAGCCACGTAGGCGGCGGGCGCAGCCACAGGCTGCGCTGCGGCGGCATCCGCATCCACCTGGAACACGGCCACCGCCTGCACCAGCTCCTGGGCCTGGGTGCTCAGGCCGGTGGCTGCGGCGGCGATCTGCTCCACCAGTGCGGCGTTCTGCTGCGTCACATGGTCCATCTGGGCAATGGCCTCGCCAATCTGGGCCACGCCCGAGCGCTGCTCGGCGCTGGCGCTACTGATCTCGCCCACCAGGGCCGTGACCCGGCGAATGGACTGCACCACTTCCTGCATGGTGGCGCCTGCCTTGTCCACCAGCTCCGAGCCCTGCGCCACGCGCTCCACGCTGGCGGAGATCAGGCCCTTGATCTCGCGCGCAGCCTCGGCGCTGCGCCCGGCCAGGGCCCGCACCTCACTGGCCACCACGGCAAAACCGCGCCCCTGCTCACCCGCGCGCGCCGCTTCCACGGCGGCGTTCAGGGCCAGGATGTTGGTCTGGAAGGCAATGCCGTCGATCACGCCGATGATGTCGGCGATCTTCTGGCTGGAGGTGTTGATGTCGCGCATGGTGTCCACCACCTGCCCGACCACGGCGCCGCCGCGCTCTGCCACGGCACTGGCATCGCGCGCCAGGGTGTTGGCCTGCTGGGCGTTGTCGGCGTTGTGCACCACCGCATCGCGCAGCTCTTGCATGGAGGCCGAGGTTTCCTGCAGCGCACCGGCCTGGGCCTCGGTGCGGTTGGACAGGTCCATGTTGCCTTGCGCGATCTCGGTGCTGCCGCCCAGCACGTTTTGCGCCCCCTGGCGCACATGCGTGACCACACGCGCCAGCCCGCCCTGCATGTCCTTCAGGGCCAGCAGCAACTGCGCCACCTCGTTGCGGCCCTGCGCATCGATGGGCTCCTGCAGCTTGCCCGCGGCCACCGAACGGGCCACACGCACTGCCTGGCGCAAAGGTCCGGTGATGGAACGAATGATCCACCAGGCCAACAAGCCCCCCAGCACCATGACCACCAGCGTGGTGGCCAGCAACATGCCGCGCACGCTGTTGGCAGCGCGCTCGGTGGCGCCCGTGGCCTGGCCGAGTTGCTGTTGCTGCTGCAGCAGCAGGGCGTCCATGGCGCTGAAATAGGCCTGCTGGGCGGGGTGCATCTTGCCCACCAGCAGATCCTTGGCGTCAAACACCTGGCCTGAGCCCGCCAGCTCCTGGGTTTCGTTCTGCAGCGGCTCATAGGCCCTGCGCGCAGCCTGCACCTGCTGCAGCGCGGCCTGCGCTGCGCTGTCGTCCGCCAGGAGCTTTTCCAGCTCGCCAAAGCGCTGGTCAATGCGCTTTTGCACGCGCCCTATGCTCTGGGCCTCGGCCAGGATGGCGGCGGTGTCGCTCATCAGAATCATGTTGCGCACGCTGCTGGAGATGGTCTGCACATCTTCCTTGATGGAGCTGCCCACCACCATGCGCGGAATGCGCGCGTTGGCCACGTCACCAAACAACCCGGTCATGGTGGACACCTGCACCCAGACCACCGCCACCATGGCAAGAATCATCAGGCCCAGGATCCCAAAACCCAACTCCAGCCGGGTGGAAATCCGCAAATCATCGATGCGCATGGTGTCGTCCTCCTGGCGGTAGGCACCGCCCCATGTTGGCAAAGCCGCCGCAGCCACCCATCACGGCGGCCCAGGGCTCCCTGCAGGCTCTCTCAGAACCTGCGTTCAGCGGCGAAAGCGCCCGCCGGTGCCGACGATGGAAAGATCGGCAAAGTCCAAACCTGTGTGGTCGCTGGGGCTGTAGTCCAGCACCAGGCCGCCCAGGTCGAGGCGGCCCAGGTTGTCCAGCGCCTGATGCAGGCTGGCGCGGCTCGGCTTGGCGCCCGCGCGGCGCAGGCCCTCGACCAGCACCTTGGCCGAAGCAAATCCTTCGAGCATGGCGGGGCTCACCTCGTCCACCCCCTTGGCCTTGGCCAACTGGGTGGCCTCCTTGACCAAGCCAAAGTTCAGGCTGGCAGGCATGACCTGGCTGACGATGACGCCCTGCGCCTGGTCTCCCAGCAGCTTGATGAAGCCCCCGGAGGCATTGTTGGACAGCGTGAGGTACTGCCCGCCCACACGGGCCGCCTTGAGGCTGCGGATCCCCTCCACCACCGCGGTGCCCGAGCCGATGATGAGCACGGCCTGCGGCTCCGCCGCCTGCAATGCAGGCAACAGCGGCGCAAAGTCGGGCTTGGTGCGGTCGAACTTGGCCACGGCCACGGGCTCCAGCCCGGCCGCCTTGAGGCCGTTGCGCGCGCCCTGCAGACCGTCGGCACCGAAGCTGTCGTCCACGTGCACCACCGCCACTTTGCGCACGCCAATGGACGTGAGGTGCGCCATGGCACGCTCGGCCTCGCGCTGGTAGGTAGCGCGCACATTGAAGATGTAGGGCTTGACCGGCTGGTGCAGCACCATGGCACCGGTGGACGGACCAATGAGCGCCACCCGATGCTGCTCCAGCACCGCATTGATGGCCTCGGTGTGCGGTGTGCCCCGGCTCATGAACAAGGCCAGCACGCCACGCTCCTCGATCAGGGTGCGGGCATTGGCCTCGGCCTTCTTGACGTCGAAGGCGTCGTCCAGGGTGATGATTTCGATCTTTTCGCCGCCCACGCCGCCCTTGGCGTTGACATGGTCCAGGTAGAGCTGCGCGCCCTGCATGGATTCCTTGACCGTGGCCGCCACCGTTCCGGTGACGCCCACGGTCTGCCCGATGCGCAATTGCGCGAAGGCGGCGCTGGCAGCCAGGGCCAGCGCACACGCCACCACCAGGGTTTTGACGTGCGGCGCGGTCATGGCTACATCATCCCCAGCATGCGCGGGAACCACAGGCTCAGGCCCGGCCAGTAGGTGACCACCGCCAGGAAGCCCAGCATGGCCAGCAACCAGGGCCACACGGCCACCGTCAGCTCGGTGATGCCCATCTTCGTAATGCCCGAGGCCACGTACAGGTTAAGGCCCACCGGCGGGTGGCACATGCCCACCTCCATGTTCACCACCATGATGATGCCGAAGTGCACCGGGTCAATGCCCAGCTTCATCGCGACCGGGAACAGGATGGGCGCGAAGATCAGCACGATGGAGGACGGCTCCATGAAGTTGCCCGCCAGCAGCAGGATCACGTTCACGGCCAGCAGGAAGGTGATGACACCCAGACCATTGCCCAGCATCCAGTCGGCCAGGGCCTGCGGGATGTTCTCGTTGGTCATGATGAAGCTGAACAGCACCGCGTTGGTGATGATGTACAGCAGCATGGCGCTCATGTTGGCCGAGTTGAGCAGCACCTTGGGCACGTCCTTGAGACCCATGTCCTTGTAGATGAACACGGCCACGAAGAAGGCGTACACCGCGCTCATGGCCGCCGCTTCGGTGGGCGTGAAGACACCAGCGTAGATGCCGCCCATCACGATCACGATCAACAGCAAGCCCCATGCCGATGCGCGGAAGGCCTTCCAGCGCTCGCCCCAGCTGGCCTTGGGCAAGCGCGGGTAGTTGAACTTGCGTGCACGCCAGTAGGTCACCCCACCGAGCACACCCGCCAGCGCCAGACCCGGCACCACGCCAGCCATGAACAAGGCGCCCACCGAGGTGTTGGTGGCCACCGAGTACATCACCATCACGATGGAAGGCGGAATCAGGATACCCAAGGCGCCCGAGGTGGTGATGACCCCCGCACCGAACTTGTTGGGAAACCCTGCCTTGACCATGGCCGGCAGCAGGATGGAGCCAATGGCCACCACCGTGGCCGGGCTGGAGCCCGACACCGCAGCAAACAGGGCGCAGGCCACAACACCGCCCAGGCCCAGGCCACCGTACCAGTGGCCCACCATGGCAGTGGCAAAGTTGATCATGCGCCGGGCCACGCCACCGTGGGTGAGGAAGTTGCCCGCCAGGATGAAGAAAGGGATCGCCATGATCTCGAACTTCTCGATGCCGGTGAACAGCTTGAGCGCCACCGACTCCAGCGGCACATTGGTAAAGCCGAACAGGAAGGTCAGTACCGTCAGGCCGAGCGAAATCGAGATCGGCATGCCGGTGAGCATGAGCACCAGCAGGATGAGGAAGATGATGGTGGCGTTCATTTCAGGCCCCCTTCCTTGTGGGCAGTGTCTGCGGGGTGCAGGTTGTCTTTCATGGCGTAGGGGTTGATGTCCTGCGCGGCAGCTTCTTCTGCACTCTCTTCCAGTCCGTCCACATGACCATGGTCGTGGTGCGGCAGTTCACCCGTACGGATGAAGCCCACCAACACCTGCAGAAAGCGGAAACACATCAGGCTGGTGCCCAGCGGAATGGCGCTGTACACAACCCAGGTGGGCCACTCCAGGTCGGGGGTGGTGGGGCCTTCGATCAGGTCGTCCACCGGCAGGCCGAAGAGCTTGTACAGCCCGTAGTGCGCCCCGTTCTCCCACACGAAGTGCGAGCCCAGGTAGGCCACGATGGCGGTGAACACAGCCCCCGCCGCCAGGCCAAAAATGATGAACTTGCCGCGGTTGGCATCGCTCAGGCGGTTGATGAGCACATCGACCCCCACGTGGATGCCGGTGCGCACCCCGTAGGCCGCGCCAAACTTCGCCATCCACACAAACATGATGATGGTCAGCTCCTGCGCCCAGGTCATGTTGATGGACAACAACCAGTCCTGCACGCCCGGAATGGCAAAGCCAGCCCCGTAGCGGTGCAGCACCGCGAGAAAAACGATGAGCGTGGCTCCGCCCATCAGGAAGGTGATGAACCACTCTTCCAGGTGATCAAGAAATTTCATGGGAATTCTCCAGGGGAGATCGTTGTGTGGATCGCTGCTGCGCGCCCACAGGCATCGCGGTCAATCCGGCGCACTTGCCATGAGGTGCGCCCTGCGGCAGCGGTGCGACTGCACACCGCTGCCAGGGGTATCACAGAATCAGAGCTTGGCCGGATCGAAGCCGGTGGCCTTGTACACCTCTTGGATGGTTTCCTTGCCCACGCGGCTGGACATCTTTTCGTGCACGGGCACCAGGGCCTTCTTCAGCGCCGTGCGCTCTTCCTTGGTGGGGGTGTAGATGGCGGTCTTGCCGCTCTTCTTCACGCCTTCGAGCGCCTGGTCGTTGTCGTCCTGGGCAATCTGGTTGGCGTAGAAGGTGGCCTGCTTCATGGCCTGGTTCAGTTGGTCACGCACATCGGCAGGCAGGCCGTCCCAGAACTTCTTGTTCACGATCACGGCGTAGCCCAGGTAGCCGTGGTTGGTCAGGCTCAGGTGCTTTTGCACCTCGTGCATCTTCTGGGTGTAGAAGTTGGAAGGCGGGTTCTCGGTGCCATCGACCACGCCCGTCTGCAGCGCCTGGTAGGTTTCGCCAAAGGCCATGACCTGGGGAATGCCACCCAGGGCGCGGATCTGCTCCTCGATCACCTTGGACGACTGGATACGGTACTTCAAACCCTTGTAGTCGGCCACGCTCTTGAGCGGCTTGTTGGCCGAGAAGACCTTGAAGCCATTGTCCCAATAAGCCAGGCCAGTAATACCCCGAGCCTCCAACTTCTTGAGCAGCTTTTCGCCCACCGGACCGTTGGTGACCTTGTGCAGATCGTCGCGATCATCAAAGATGAAGGGCAGGTCGAACACCTCGAACTCCTTCACCCCCAAAGGGCCGAACTTGGCCAGCGAAGGCGCCAGCATCTGCACCGAGCCCATTTGCAGGGCTTCCATTTCTTCCTTGTCCTTGTACAGCGCGCTGTTGGCGTACACCTCGACCTTGACCTTGCCACCAGTCAGCTCTGCAGCCTTCTTGGCAAAGAACTCTGCCGCCTTGCCCTTGGGCGTGTCCTGAGCGACCACGTGGCTGAACTTGATGACGACCTGCTGGGCCTGGGCCACCGTGGCACCAAACGCCACCAGCGCGCACACGAGTACCTTTTTCACCGGAAATTGCATGACTGACTCCTTGGATGGAAACGGATGACAACGGAGCGCACTGTAGGCCGCATGTCACGGCTTTGTAACTGTGGCGTTCCACAGCTAGGGTTAACCCGCGCTTTTGCTGGCCAGCAGGGTGTGCACCCTGTCGATCCACTGGCGTCCGATGCGCCCTTGCAGACCCAGTGACACCTCCTGCGTCGCCTGGCGCAGGCGCTGGCGCTGGTCTTCGTCGGGCACATGGATGCGTGTGCCCCCACGCAGGCGCAGGTGCGCCAGGGCCTCGTCGTTCTCGTACTGGGCAATGGTGTTGCCCCAGTCCAGCGCCTCGGTCATGGCCTGCCGGACCAGGGCACGGTCGGCCTGGGGCAGGTGGTTCCAGAAGCGCTGGTTCACCACCACGCAATAGCCCAGGTAGCCATGGCGGGTCAGGCTCAGGTCGGTCTGCACCTCGTGCATGCGCTGCGTCCAGAGGTTGGACACCGGGTTCTCCGTCCCGTCCACCACGCCCGTGGCCAGGGCACGGCGGGTTTCTCCAAAGCCCAGCACCACCGGCTTGGCACCCAGGGCGCGCATCTGGTGGGCAATCACGCGCGAGCTCTGGATGCGCATGCGCAGACCGACAAAGTCCTGCGGCGCCAGCAACGGTCGGTTGGCGCTCATGTGCTTGAAGCCGTTGTCCAGGTAACCCAGCCCCACCATGCGCTGGCGCTCCAGCGCGGCGAGCAGCTCCCTGCCAATCGCGCTGTGCATCACGCGGTGCACCTGCTCCTTGGAGTCGAACAGGAACGGCAGATCAAACAGCTCGAACTCCGGGAAACCCACGCGCCCGAACTTGGACAGCGAAGGGGCCAGCATATCCACCGCCCCCAGTTGCAGCGCCTGGATCTCGTCGGCGTCGCCAAACAGCGCCGAGTTGGGGTAGATGACCACCTGGATACGCCCCTGACTGAGCGACTGCACGCGCTCACGGAAGCGCTCCAGCGCCAGGCCCTTGGGCGTTTGCCGCGCCACCACGTGGGACAGGCGGATGGTCACCACCCCTTGCGCAGCCCCCAGCGCAGGGACACCCGCCAAGGCCAGTGCCTGCAGACAACGGCGGCGAGGAATGGCGGCGGCGCGCATGGCCGGTATTATGGCCACGCTGCCCGAGTGACGGCAGCCTGCACGCCGCCATGCCCCTGCCCTCCCAATCCTCTGACGACTTTGCCCTGCTGCACGCCAGCAAACGCACCCTGAGCGACCGGGGCCGCTGGACCGTGCTGTGGATGATGGGCCTGGTGGTGCTGGTCGTCTCGGCCGTGATGGCGCTGGTGTGGTACCTCAACAGCTTCGAGACCGAGGAAGAAGAGCGCCGCCGGGGCGCCGACGCCCAGTGGCTGGAGCAAAGCGTGCAGTTCCACTTTCGCCGCCTGGAAGACGACCTCGCCGCACTGGCGCGGCAGTCCGCGCTCGATGGCCCGCAGGCCTTGCGCGCTGCGGGCCAGGGTGAAGGCGACAGCGCGCCCGCAGGCATGCTGTGGCGCACACCCGGTGTGGTGCTGGCCCATGCCTGGCTGGCCACGCAGGGCACCAGCGCAGGCGACGTGCGCGCCTGGCAGAACGACCAGGCAGAGCACGACGACAACTTCCAGGCCCTGAAGACGCTGCAGGACATCGTCAGTGGGCTGCGCCGCTCCAGCTACGCCGGGCCCATGCGTCGCTTCGATGGCCGCACCACCGACCGCGTCTGGCTCGCGGTGCCCTACTTCGACGGCAGCCGACTGATGGGCATCTATGTGGCCGCGCTGTCCACCCAGGCGGCGGTGGACGCCTTGCTGCCGCCGTGGTTCCTGCAAAGCCAGACCGTGCGCCTGGTCGTGGACGCCGTGGACACGCCCCCCACCGACCAGGCGCAAGGCCCCTACCGCACGGTGATGAACCTGCCCGGCACCGACCTGATGCTGGAAGTGGTGCCCCAGGGGCCGCAGACCTCGACCGTGCCGCGCATCTTCTTTGTCGTGGCGCTGCTGTTTCTGCTGGGCATGCTGGCCAGCCTGGCCGCGCTGCGGCGCGACTTCATCAAGCGCCAGCAGGTGCAGCAGCGCCTGCAGGCCGAGGTGGCACTGCGCTCGGCCATGGAGCGCTCGGTCACCATCGGCATGCGCGCCTGGGACATGACGGGCAAGATCCTCTACGTGAACCAGGCCTTCTGCTCCATGGTGGGCTACAGCGCACAAGAGCTGCGCGGCGCCCGAGCCCCCTTGCCCTACTGGCCCGCCGACCAGGCCGACGAGCTGGCACTGCTGCACCGCGCGGTCATCAGCCAGGGCACGCAGGCCCAGGGCATCGAGGTGCAGTTCCAGCACCGCAGCGGCCACCGCGTGGACGTGCTGATCCACGAAGCACCGCTGACTGCCGCCGACGGCAGCCAGTTGGGCTGGATGAGCTCGGTGCTCGACATCAGCGAGCGCAAGCGCGCCCAGCAACTGGCCGCACTGCAGCAGGAAAAGCTCGAAGCCTCGGGCCGCCTGGTGGCCGTGGGCGAGGTGGCATCCACCCTGGCGCACGAACTCAACCAGCCGCTGGGCGCGCTGGCCAGTTTTGCCAACGGCCTGCTCAACCGGCTGCGCGACGGCAACATTACGCCCGAGGAACTGCACACCGTGGTGCAGCGCATGGCCCAGCTCGCCGAACGTGCCGGGGGCGTGATCCAGCGCGTCAACGCCTTTGCGCGCCGGCGCGAATTGAACCTGGACAGCGTGGATCTCACGGCCCTGGTGCGCCGCGCCGTGTCTTCCGTGCAGGAGGCGCACGCCACCCCCGTGGTGCTGGAACTGCCCGCCCAGCCGGTCTGGGTGCAAGGCGACGCCCTGCTGCTGGAACACCTGGTGCACAACCTGTGCGGCAATGCGCTCGACTGGGCGCAGCGCGGCACCGCACGCCCCCAGGTCCAGGTGCGGCTGCGCCCCAATGCCAACGTGCTGGTCACCCTGGCGGTGGCCGACAGCGGCCCTGGCGTGCCCGAGGCCGAACGCGCGCGCATCTTCGACGCCTTCTTCAGCACCAAGGACGGCGGCATGGGCATGGGGCTGGCGATTTGCCGCTCCATCACCGAGGCGCACCACGGGCGCATCTTCGTCGGCCAGGATGAAAGCCTGGGTGGCGCGCTGTTCACCGTTCAGTTACCCTTGGCCCCCGCCCCTGCAACCGCCCCCTGCCCCACGCCATGACCAACGAACTGCGCGCCGTGGACATCCATATCGTGGACGACGACGCCGACGTGCGCGACGGCCTGGCCTGGCTGTTCGACTCGCGCGGCTACCAGTCTCGCACCTGGGACAGCGGCGCCGCGCTGCTGGAGGCGGCCCGCCAGCGCCAGGGCGACTGGGGCCTGGCGGTGGTGCTGCTGGACGTGCGCATGCAGCCGCTGTCGGGCCCGGTCACCTTCGAGCAGCTCAAGGCCCTGGGCTGCCCCTGGCCGGTGCTGTTTCTCACCGGCCATGGCGACGTGGGCACGGCCGTGGGCGCCGTCAAGAACGGCGCCTGGGACTTTCTGGAAAAGCCCTTCCAGGACAACATGCTGGTGGACCGCGTCGAACAGGCCATGCAGGCCGCCTGCGCGCAGACCGATGCGGAGCGCGAGGCCCAGCGCCTGCGCCAGGCCCTGGCCAGCCTGAGCCCGCGCGAGCGCGAAGTGCTCGACCAGCTGATCCTGGGCCACTACAACAAGAACATCGCCGACCACCTGGGCATCACCCAGCGCACGGTGGAATTCCACCGTGCCAACATCTTCGAGAAAATGGGCGTCGAATCGGCCATCGAACTGGCGCACAAGCTCGGTCGGCTGGAACCCATGCCCGGCGGCGAATCCAAGTAAAAACGGGCTCTAGCGCCCGTATTTATTGCGCAAACAGCTATTGTTTTGATAGCACACATCAGGCCTGGGCCTGGCTGCGCCACGCCTGCGGTGTGCCGCCCGTCCAGCGCCGGAACGCCCGCCAGAAGGTGCTGGGCTCGGCAAAACCCAAGGATTGGCCAATGTCGCCCAGCGCCCTGTCGGTGTGCGCCACCGCATGCAGGGCGGCGTCGCGCCGGGCCTCGTCCAGCAGGGCCGAAAAGCTCAGGCCCTGCGCCTGCATGCGCCGCGCCAGCGTGCGCTCGCTCAGACCCAGGGCCTGCGCCGCCTGTACCCGCGTGGGCAGGCCCAAGGGCAGCCGACGCACGATCCAGGCGCGCAACTGGGGCGCCAAGGGCTCGGCGCTGGACAGGGCCTGCAAGCGCGCCTGGGCGTATTGGTGGTGCATCTGCGCCAGTTGTGCATCGGCCTGCGGCAAGGGGGCGTCCAGCACCGCGTTGTCCAGCAGCACGCCGCTGAAGGCCTGCTCGAACTCCACCGGGCAGGCGAACACCTCGCGGTACACCACCAGCGGCCCGATCTGTGCCTGACTGAACTGCACACGCTGGGGGACCACCGGCTGCGCCGTGACCCAGCGCGCAAACGCCACCACCGCCGCCAGCACCGCCTCGATCTGGTGCGGGCTGAAGGCCAGCGCCCCCTGGCGCGGGTGGTACACCACCCAGCTGGCGGACTCGCCCGCAATCGTCTGAAACCGGCCGCCGTCCGAAATCAGGCGCTGGTACTGTTGCACCAGGGCAATGGCCGCGCGCAGGCTGGGGGCCGACTGCAGCAGAAAGCTCACCACATTGAAGCTCGCCGGGCCCACCACCGCCCCGGCGCGCAAGCCAAAGCTGGCGTCCTGCGTGCACTGCGCGGCCGCGCGCCACAGCCGCGTGATGTGGTCAATGGGCCAGCGCTCGGCCTGCAGTTCCTCGGGCGCAATGCCCGCCACCGCCAGCACCTGGGCGCGCTCCACCCCCTGGCGCTGCGCCGCTGCGAGCACCGTGTTGACCCAGCTCATCGAGACCGTGGCCTGCAAAGTCAATTCGACTGTCCTTCAAAGTCAATCTTGCCGCATCATAAGCCGCTATCTTTTGGGCACAACAGCAAAGCAGAACAGGGCGAAGCACAGCGCCCGCACCGGAGACACGCCCGCATGGCACACACCCATTCTTCCGACATCCTGGTCATCGGCGGCGGCCTGGCCGGCATCGTCACCGCCCTGGAGGCGCTGCGCCAAGGCCAGCGCGTGACGCTGGTGGATCGCGACACGCCCGAGCGCCTGGGCGGGCTGGCCCTGTGGGCTTTTGGCGGCATGGCCCTGGTGGGCACGCCGCTGCAGGCCCGCATGAAGATTCCCGACACGCCCGAACGCGCCCTGGCCGACTGGCTGCGCTTTGGCGAGATCGCCCCCGACGACACCTACCCCCAGCAGTGGGCGCGCTACTACGTGGAGCACTCGCGCAGCCAGGTGTACGACTGGCTCATTGGCGAAGGCGTGAAGTTCATGCCCGCCGTGAACTGGGTGGAGCGCGGCATGCACGGCGACGGCAACAGCGTGCCGCGCTACCACATCGTGTGGGGCACCTCGCGCGAACTCACGCGGCGCATGGTCGCGCAGATGCGCGCTGCCGACAGCGGTGGCCGCCTGACGGTGCTGCACGGCCACCGCGTATCCCAGCTCGACCATGCGGGCGGGCGCATTGCGGGCGCCGTGGCGGTGAGCGAGGCCACGGGCACCGAAGTGCGCCTGCAAGCCCCGGTGGTGGTGCTGGCCATGGGCGGCATCAATGGCAGCCACGCCGAGACCCGGCGCAACTGGCCCCGGCACCGCCCCCTGCCCACCACCATGCTCAACGGCGCCCACCCCTTTGCCGACGGTGCGCTGCACCACGCCGCTGCAGACACCTTGGGCGCACAGATCACACACGCGGGCGAGATGTGGAACTACGCGGCAGGCTTTCCGCACCCGTTTCCGCACTTCGAGGGGCACGGCCTCTCGACCATTCCCTGCAAATCGGCGCTGTGGCTCAACCACCGGGGCGAGCGCATCGGCCCCGAGCCGCTGGTCACCGGCTTTGACACGCACTGGCTGTGCCAGCGCGTGGCCGCGCAAGAGAAACCCTGGACCTGGCATTTGCTGAACTGGCGCATCGCCGCCAAGGAATTCGCCATTTCGGGCGCCGAGCACAACCAGCGCATCCGAGACATGCAGTTCCCGCTGTTCCTCAAGGAGACGCTGCTGGGCAACCACCGGCTGGTCAAGCAAATGGCCGCCGAGAGCCGCCACTTCCTGGTGGACGACACGCTGGCCGGCCTGGCCGCCAAGATGAACGCGCTGACCGCCTCGCACGACGTGAATCCGCAAGTGCTGCAGGCCACGGCCGACGCCTTTGACGCCAACTTTGCGGCAGGCGCCAAGCTGCACAACGACGACCAGATCCGCCGCATCCTGCACGCACGCCAGTGGGGGCCGGACAAGCTGCGCACCTGCCAGCCCGCGCCACTGCAGATGCAGGGCGCCAGGCCGTTCATCGCCATCCAGATGCAGCTCATCACGCGCAAGAGCCTGGGCGGGCTGCGCACCGACCTGCACAGCCGCGTGCTCGATGGCGCGGGCTCCCCCATCAGCGGCCTGTACTGCGTGGGCGAGGCCGCGGGCTTTGGCGGCGGCGGGGCCAGCGGCAAACGCTCGCTGGAAGGCACCTTCCTGCCCGGCTGCATCCTCACGGCGCGTGCGGCGGCGCGGCATATCACTGCCGGTTGATGCACCTGGAATTTTTGAGCAAAAACAGGCTGCAACGCTTACACATTAAGCGCTATAAGCTATCAAAACAGTAGCAATCACCACCGACAGTACCCGCTGCATTGGCCACCCTCACACCGCACCGAAAGTCCCGCAATGATCCACGCCCCCTTGCCCGAGCACATCCCGCAAACCCTGCGCGACTGCTTTACCGAGCAGCGCGCCGCCTTCCAGCAGGCACGCAACCCCAGCCTGCAGGAGCGCCGCCAGGACCTGCGCGCGCTGCACCGGCTGCTGCTGGAAAACCGCGAGGCCCTGGTCGCCGCCGTCAACCAGGACTTTGGCTGCCGCAGCCGCTTCGAGACCCTGATGACCGAGCTGTTGCAAGGCCAGGAAGCGGCGCTGGACGCCATCCGGCATGTGCCGCACTGGATGAAGAAGCAAAGGCGCGCGCTCGACGTTACCCAGTACCCACTGGCCAGCGCCTACGTCGTGCCACAGCCGCTGGGTGTGGTCGGCATCGTCGTGCCGTGGAACTTTCCGATCGCCATGACAGTGCAGCCCATGATCGGCGCGCTGGCCGCGGGCAACCGCGTGATGGTCAAGATGTCGGAAAACTCGGCCCACCTGGCCCGGCTGCTGCAAAGCCTGCTGCCGCGCTACTTTGCTGCCGACAAGGTGAGCCTGTTCCAGGACGCAGGGGACGACGGCCAGAGCATCGGCCCGCTGTTCACGCAGTTGCCGTTCAACCACCTGTTCTTCACCGGCTCGCCGCAAACAGGCAAGGCCGTCATGGCCAACTGCGCCGCCAACCTGACGCCGGTGACGCTGGAGCTGGGCGGCAAGTCCCCCGCCATCGTCGCGCCCGACTACCCGCTGGAAAAGGCGGCCGAGCGCATCCTGTGGGTCAAGATGCTCAACGCCGGGCAGATTTGCACCAACGTAGATTACCTGTTCCTGCCCGAAGGCCAGGAGCAGGCCTTCGTCACGCAGGCGCAGCGCATCGTCGCGCAGCGCTACCCAGATCTGCTGGGCGGCGACTACACCGCCATCATCGACCAGCGCCAGTACGACCGCCTGCAGACCATGCTGGCCGACGCCGTGCAACAAGGCGCGCAGGCCGTGCCGCTGGCCCCCGGCCAGACGGGCGATGCGGCACGGCGCATCATGGCGCCCATCGCACTGTTGAACGTGCACGACGGAATGCAGGTCATGCAGCGCGAGATTTTTGGCCCGCTGCTGCCCATCCGCACCTACCGCCACAAAGAAGAGGTGGTGCAGTACATCAACGACCGCCCCCATCCCCTGGCGCTGTACCTGTTCAGCCACGAGCACGGCCTGCAGGACTATTACCTGCGCCAAACGCTCTCGGGCGGCGTCACGCTCAACGACACGCTGCTGCACGCGGGCCAGCACAGCCTGCCCTTTGGCGGCGTGGGCCACAGCGGCATGGGCCACTACCACGGGCGCGAGGGTTTCCTCACGTTTTCCAAGCTGCGCCCGGTGTTCCGGCAGGGGCCGCTGCGCACGGTGGACTTTCTGCAGCCGCCCTATGCCGGTCTGGCGAGCAAGCTGCTGAACGTCATGCTCTGGCGCAACCGCTGAGGCACGCCTGCAACCACAAGACAAGAACACCCAAGGAGACACACCGTGCAAGGCGATTTGATCTCAGGCGTGCTGCTGCCGCTCATCCTGGCATTCATCATGTTTTCCCTCGGCCTGGGGCTGACCGTGGACGACTTCCGGCGCATCTTCACCCAGCCACGCGCGCTGCTGGTGGGGGTGGTGTGCCACTTTGTGCTGCTGCCGCTGGCCTGCTTTCTGTTGCTCAGCGCCTGGGGCATGACCGGCGTGTTTGCCGTGGGCTTCATGGTGCTGGCGGCCTGCCCCACGGGCAGCACCTCCAACCTGCTCACCTACCTGGCCCGCGGCGACGTGGCCCTGGCGCTGAGCTTTACCGCCGTGGCCAGCGTGGCCACCATCTTCACCCTGCCGCTGGTGGTGACCTGGGCGCTGGGCCACTACCTGGGCGCGGCCCGGGCGGTCGATGTGCCCGTGGGCCTGATGATGGGCCAGGTGGCCATGGTGCTGGGCCTGCCGGTGAGCGCCGGCATGTGGGCACGCCACCGCTGGGGCGCCTGGGCGCGGGCCTTCGAGCCGCGCGCCACCCGCATTGCCACAGTGCTGTTCGTGCTCATCGTGGTGTTGGCGGTGCTCAAGAACTGGGCCTTGCTGCGCGACAACTTCAGCACCCTGGCGCCGTTTGCGCTGCTGCTGAACCTCAGCATGCTGGCCGTGGGCTTTGCCGTGGCGCGTGCCGTGCGGCTTTCGCGCAGCCAGTCGGTCACGCTGGGCATTGAAACGGCGGTGCAGAACGCCGCGCTGGCGCTGGTGATTGCCAGCACCGTACTCAAGGACGACGCCATGGCCATTCCCGGTGCGCTCTATGGCGTGCTGATGTACGCCGGTGGCCTGCTGTTTGCCCTGGCCATGCGGCGCCTGCTGCCCCCGGTGGCCGCGCCCGCCCATTGATTGATTGATTTGCAGGAGTTGTTCCCATGACCACCCCCCCCATGAATGGCGCCCAGGCGCTGATGAAAACCCTGGTCGATGCCGGCATCGAGGTCTGCTTCACCAACCCCGGCACCAGCGAAATGCACTTTGTGGCCGCGCTGGACAGCGAACCGAAGATGCGCGCCGTGCTGGCCCTGTTTGAAGGCGTGGCCACGGGCGCTGCCGACGGCTACGCCCGCATGGCCGACAAGCCCGCCGCCACACTCTTGCACCTGGGCTGCGGCCTGGGCAACGGCCTGGCCAACCTGCACAACGCGCGCAAGGGCAAGGTTCCTGTGGTCAACATCGTGGGCGACCATGCCACCACCCACACGCAGTACGACGCGCAACTGCAAAGCGACATCGAAACCGTGGCGCGCAACGTATCGCCGGGCTTTGTGCGCACCTCGCAAAGCACGGCGGCGCTGTGCCAGGACGCGACGGACGCCATCACCGCCGCACGCGGCCTGCCGGGCCAGGTGGCCACACTGATTCTGCCCGCCGACGTGTCCTGGGGCGAAGGCGGCGTGCCCTGCCCCCCGCCACCCGCCACCACGCCCCCGGCGGCCGACGATGCCACGGTGGAGCGTATCGCCCAGGTCGTGCGCTCGGGCAAAAAGACCGCGCTGCTGCTGGGCGGGCAGGCGCTGCGCGAGCCCAGCCTGCTGGCCGCCGCGCGCATTGCCGCGCACTGCGGCGCGCAGCTGCTGGCCGAAGTCTTCCCCAACCGGCTGGAGCGCGGCGCGGGCCTGCCCGCCGTGGAGCGCATTGCCTACCTCGCGGAAATGGCGGGCGTGCAGCTCGCGCCCATCGAGCACCTGATCCTGGTGGACGCCAAGGCGCCCGTGTCCTTCTTTGCCTACCCCGGCAAGAAGAGCTACCTGGTGCCCGACACCTGCGCCGTGCACGAGCTCTCCACCCCCGCACAGGATGCGCGCGCCAGCCTGGACAAGCTGGTGCAGGCCCTGGGCGCAGCGCAGGCCCAGCCTGCACTGCAGGCCCCGCATCGCCCCGACCGCCCGCGTGGCGCGCTCACGGCCCCCAAGGTGTGCAAGGCCGTGGGCCACCTGCTGCCCGAGAACGCCATCCTGATCGACGAGGCCATCACCTCCGGCCTCATGCTCAATGTGATGACCGCTGGCGGCCCGCGCCACGACCTCATCACCCTCACGGGCGGCGCCATCGGCCAGGGCCTGCCGGGCGCCGTGGGCGCGGCCATTGCCTGCCCGCAACGCCCGGTGATTGCGCTGATTGGCGACGGTACGGCCATGTACACCATCCAGGCGCTGTGGACCATGGCCCGCGAGGGGCTCAACGTGACGGCCATCATCTTCAACAACGCGTCGTACTCGGTGCTGAACGTGGAGCTGGAACGCGTGGGCGCCGAAGAGCCTGGCCCCAAGGCCAAGTCGCAGCTCGACCTGAAGGGCCCGGTGCTGAACTTCGCCCAGCTCGCCCAGGGCATGGGCGTGCACGCGGTGCGCACCGATGCAGCGGAGGGCTTTTGCAAGGCGCTGGAGTACGCGCTGGCACACCCCGGCCCCCACCTCATCGAGGCCGTGGTGCCCGAGTCGCTGTCCGGCGCCAAGCGCAAGGTGCTGCCCTGGCTGCTGCGCTCGCTGCCCAGCCTGCCGCAGCCGGTGGCGCGGGTGCTCAAACGCAAGATTGCGCCCTGAGCAGGCGGACGGCGAATTGCGCCTGCGATCGCGCTACTGCGCCAGGTCCAGGCGCCCCGCCACCAGCCTGAGCACCCGGTCGCACCGCGCGGCAAGCTGCTCGTCGTGCGTCACCATGACGAACGCCGTGCCCTGCTCCCGCGCCAGTTGCAGCATGAGCTGGAACACGCTCTCTGCCGTGGCGCGGTCCAGGTTGCCCGTGGGCTCGTCGGCCAGCACGCAGGCCGGCTGGGTGACCAGGGCACGGGCGATGGCCACGCGCTGGCGCTCGCCGCCCGACAGCTCGGCCGGGCGGTGCTGCACACGCCCGGCCAGGCCCACCTGGGCCAGCATCTGCTCCGCGCGGCGCGAGCATTCCTCGTAAGGCAGGCGCCGGATGCGCAGCGGCATGGCCACGTTGTCCAGCGCGCTGAACTCGGGCAGCAGGTGGTGGAACTGATAGACAAAACCCAGGTGTTGGTTGCGCAAATCACCCTGCTGCGCCGCCGACAGTTGCGCCAGGTTCTGCCCATGCAGGTGCACGCTGCCCGAGGTGGGCGCGTCCAGCGCGCCCAGCAGGTGCAAGAGCGTGCTCTTGCCCGAGCCCGAGGCGCCGACGATGGCCAGCGTCTCGCCCGCGCGCACTTCCAGGTCCACGCCCTGCAGCACGGTCACGTCAAGCCGCCCCTCGGTGAAGCGCTTGGTCAGGCCCCGGGCCTGCAGCACGACTTGGTTTTTGAAGCCATTTTGGCCTCCAGCGCTTGCTGGATAAGCGCTGCCAGCTACATTATTCATAGCGAAGAGCCTCGGCAGGGTTGACGCGGCTGGCGCGCCAGCTCGGGTACAGCGTGGCCACGAAGGCCAGCACCAGCGAGATCACGCCCACCGGCACGATGTCGGCAGGCTGCGGGTCGCTGGGCATGCGGCTGATGAGGTAGATGTCCTTGGGCAAAAAGCTGGCGCTCAGCATTTGCTCGATGGCGGGCACGATCACGTCGATGTTGAAGGCGATGGAGAGGCCCAGCAGCAGCCCGGCCAGCGTACCGATGACGCCCACCATCGCGCCCTGCACCACGAAGATGCCCATGATGCTGCGCGGGCTCGCGCCCAGGGTGCGCAGGATGGCGATGTCGGCACGCTTGTCCTGCACCGTCATCACCAGCGTGGACACCAGGTTGAACGCCGCCACGGCCACGATCAGCGTGAGGATGATGAACATCATGCGTTTTTCCAGCTGCACAGCGGCGAACCAGGTGCGGTTCTGCTGCGTCCAGTCGCGGATGCGCAGATCGCCGCTCAGGCTGCCCGCCAGGTCCAGCGCCACGCTGCGCGCCTCGTGCAGGTTGCGCAGCTTCAGGCGGATGCCCGTGGGCCCTTCAAGGCGGAAGATGCGCTGCGCGTCCTCGTGGTGCAGCAGCACCAGGGTGGAGTCGTATTCGTAGTGGCCCGAATCGAAGGTGCCCGCCACCAGCATCTGCTTGATGCGCGGCACCACGCCCGCGGGCGTGACCTGGCCGGTGGGCGCGATCAGCGTGACCACATCGCCCCGGCGCACGCCCAGCATGCGCGCCAGCTCGCCGCCCAGCACCACGCGGAACTCGCCCGGCACCAGTTGCGCCAGCGCCTCGCCCTGGCTGCCCGCCACCAGGTCGGTGACCTCGGGCTCGCGCGCCGGGTCGATGCCGCGCACCAGCGCACCCTTCATGTCCTCGCCGCGCGCCAGCAGTGCCTGCGCCGAGACAAACGGCGCCGCGCCCACCACCTGCGGGTGCTGGCGTGCCTCCGTCAACGTGCGCTGCACATCGGGCATGGCCGCGCCGCCGGGCGCAAAAATCTCGATGTGCGAGACCACGCTGAGCATGCGGTCGCGCACTTCTTTCTGAAAACCGTTCATCACCGACAGCACGATGATGAGCGCCGCCACCCCGAGCGCGATGCCCAGCATGGACACGCCCGAGATGAAAGAAATAAAGCCATTGCGCCGCGTGGCGCGGCCCGCGCGCGTGTAGCGCCAGCCCAGGGCCAGTTCGTAGGGGATCTGCATGAGAGCGCGATTGTGGCATCCCGCAAAATACCCGGCATGCCGGACACCCCGCACCTCATCATTCCCTACGCCGCCCACCCCAGCGACGCCTGCCGCCAGGCCTTGCAGAACCTGCGCCTGCCGCACCTGGACGCGCTGCTCCAGCGCCTGACACTTCAGGACAACACCCAAAGCCCCGACGACGCCCTGAGCGCCCCGCACGAGCGCGCGCAGGCCCGCGCCCTGGGCCTGCCCGATGGCGACGGGCGCACGCCCTGGGCCGCCTGGGAGCTGCACCAGCGCGGGCGCACGCAGGACGCCCTGCACAGCGCCTGGGCTTTTGTCACGCCCTGCCACTGGCAGGTACGCACCGACCACGTCACGCTGTCCGACCCGGCCGCGCTGCGCCTGGACGAGGCGGCCTCGCGCGCGCTGCTGGAGGTGCTGGCGCCCTGGTTCGCGCAGGACGGCGTCACCCTGCACTACGACCGCCCCACACGCTGGCTGGCCCAGGGCGACACGCTGGCCGACCTGGCCACCGCCTCGGTCGAGCGCGTGCTGCACCGCGATGTGTCGCACTGGCTGCCGGGCGAGCACAAGGCCCACCCGATGCGCCGCCTGCACAGCGAGATGCAGATGCTGCTCTACACCCACCCCTGGAACGACGCCCGCGAAGCCCAGGGCCTGCCGCCGGTCAACGCCTTCTGGGTGCATGGCGCGGGCCGCCTGGACACACCGCCCCCCTCCACCGCCACGGTGCCCCAGGTCGATGCCCGCCTGCAGGACGCCGCCCTGCGTGGCGACTGGCCCGCCTGGGCGCAGGCCTGGCAAACGCTGGACGCCACGGCCCTGGCCGCCCTGCACCAGCAAGCGACGCAAGGCCACGGCGTGCGGCTGACGCTGTGTGGCGAGCGCGGCGCACTCACCTGGCAGCAGGTGCCGCGCAGCCTGGTGCAAAAAATTATGAGTATTTTCCGGCCACAGCGCTTTGCTGACGTGTGCGAGCAGCTATGAAAATAATAGCAAGAGACATTCCGCCCCGCGCCGCCTGGGCGCTGGAGCAGGCCGGCCTGCACCCGCTGCTGGCGCGTCTGTACGCTGCACGCGGCGTGCACACCAGCGACGAGCTGGACGACAGCCTGTCCCGCCTGCTGCCGCCCAGCGGCCTGCAAGGCGTGCAGCAGGCGGCCCAGTTGCTGGCCGACGCCATCGCCAGCGACCAGCGCCTGTGCATCGTGGCCGACTACGACTGCGACGGTGCCACCGCCTGCGCCGTGGCCGTGCGCGGCCTGCGCCTGCTGGGCGCGCGGCATGTGGACTACCTGGTGCCCGACCGCGTGGTGGACGGCTACGGCCTCACCCCGCCTATCGCCCGGCGCGTGAAGGAACGCGGCGCCGACCTGCTCATCACCGTGGACAACGGCATCGCCAGCTGCGAGGGCGTGGCCCAGGCCAAGGCGCTGGGCCTGGCGGTGCTGGTCACCGACCACCACCTGCCCGGCGCCGAACTGCCGCAGGCCAACGCCATCGTCAACCCCAACCAGCCGGGCTGCACGTTCCCGAGCAAATCCATCGCCGGGGTGGGCGTGATGTTCTACGTGCTCATGCAACTGCGCGCCGAACTGCGCCAGCGCGGCGTGTTCGACGCCGCCCAGCAGCCGCGCCTGGAGCCCCTGCTGCCCCTGGTCGCCCTGGGCACCGTGGCCGATGTGGTGCGGCTCGACGCCAACAACCGCCGCCTGGTGGCGCAGGGCCTCAAGCGCATCCGCGCGGGCCAGATGCCGCCGGGCATTGCCGCGCTGTTGCGCGTGGCTGGGCGCCAGGCCCCGCTGGCCACCACCTTCGACTTCGGCTTTGCGCTGGGTCCGCGCATCAACGCCGCCGGGCGCCTGGCCGACATGACGCTGGGCATCGAATGCCTGCTGACCGACGACGCCGCGCACGCCGACCACCTGGCGCAGCAGCTCGACGCCATCAACCGCGAACGCCGCGAGATCGAGGGCGGCATGCGCGAGCAGGCCCTGCTGCTGGCCGAAGATCTGTTTGGCGCGCAGGACGAGCCACCGCCCGCCGTCAGCGTGTTCGACCCGGACTTTCACGAAGGCGTGGTCGGCATCGTCGCCTCACGCATCAAGGACAAACTGCACCGCCCCACCTTCGTCTTTGCCGCCAGCGGTGCACCGGGCAAGGAACACGAGCTCAAGGGCTCGGGCCGCTCCATTGCGGGCTTTCATTTGCGCGACGCGCTGGACCTGGTGGCCAAGCGCCACCCTGGCGTGCTGCTGCGCTTTGGCGGCCACGCCATGGCCGCGGGCTGCACCGTGCCCGCCGAGCGCTTTGCCGACTTCGAGCAGGCCCTGGCCCAGGTCGCCCGCGAATGGCTGGACGCCGCCACCCTCACACGCCGCCTGGAGACCGACGGCCCCCTGGCCCCCGAGTGGCGCCGCGCCGACCTGGCCGACACACTGCAGCGCGAGGTCTGGGGCCAGGGCTTTGCGCCGCCCGTGTTCAGCGAGGAAGTGGACATCCTCAGCCAACGCCTGGTGGGCGAACGCCACCTCTCGCTCAAACTGCGCCACCGGGGCGAGCCGGTGGACGGCATCTGGTTCGGCCGCACCGAGCCCCTGCCCGCACGCGCCCTGCTCGCCTGGCGCCTGGACGTCAACGAATGGCGCGGCGAGCGCAAGGTGCAGTTTGTGGTGGAAGGCGCGCAGGAATAGGGCCAGCCCATACCAGCGACTGCCTGCGCACCATCGGCAGAACATTGCAAAACATACCCTACCCACCTATACCATATAGAATGCCACGCCATGAGCCACACCATCCGTGACAAAGCCAAGCTGCTGGCCCGCGTACGCCGCATCCAGGGCCAGGTACAGGCCCTGGAGCGCGCGCTCGAAGCTGGAAAGGGCTGCGCCGAAATCCTGCACCAGATCGCCGCCGTGCGCGGCGCCACCAGCGGCCTGATGACCGTGGTGCTGGAAGAACACGTGCGCGCGCACATCGCAGACCCCGCGATCACCAGCGCCGCCGAACGCACTCAGGGCGCCGACGAGCTGATCGAGGTGCTGCGCTCCTACCTCAAATGAACCATGCACACTGACCATCTCTCCCCCTGGCAGCACGATCACCGCTTCGACACCGGCAACGCAGCCGCAGAGCGCGGCACGCGGGTGGTTGTGGCCATCACCGTCGTGGCCATGGTGGTGGAAATCACGGCGGGCTGGTGGTTCAATTCGATGGCCTTGCTGGCCGACGGCTGGCACATGAGCTCCCACGCTTTCGCCATTGGCTTGTCCGCCCTGGCCTATGCCGCCGCGCGCCGCTATGCCAACGATCCGCGCTTTGCCTTTGGCACTTGGAAAATCGAAATCCTGGGCGGTTTTGCCAGCGCCACCTTCCTGCTCGGTGTGGCGCTGATGATGGTGGTCGGCTCGGTCGAACGCATATTCTCCCCACAGACCATCCAGTACCAGGAAGCCATCGTGGTGGCCATTCTCGGACTGACGGTCAACGTGGTGTGCGCGCTGATCCTGGGCAAGGCACACCACCACGGGCACGGACATGCACACGGCCATGACCACAGTCACGACCACGGCGCGCACGATCACGGCGCGCACCACCACGCACACCACGACCTAAACCTGAAATCTGCCTACCTGCACGTGCTGGCCGACGCGGCGACCTCGGTGCTGGCCATTGCGGCACTGCTGGGCGGCTGGATGCTGGGCTGGCAGTGGATGGACCCAGTCATGGGCATCGTGGGCGCCGTGCTGGTCGCCGTCTGGGCCAAGGGGCTGCTGGCCGACACCGCCAAGGTACTGCTGGACCGCGAGATGGACCACCCCGTGGTCGCTGAAATCCGGGAGGTGGTGGAAACCAGCCCCCAGGACGGCGACATCCGGGTCACCGACTTGCACGTCTGGCGCGTAGGCCAGCAGGCCTATGCCTGCGCCCTGACGGTGGTGACCCACGACCGCACACTCACCCCGGATACGCTGCGCCAGCGCCTGTCGGTGCATGAAGAGATCGTGCATGCCACCATTGAAATCCACATATGCACGGCAGATGGGCCACTCAAGCACGCAGGAGGCGCCAGAAAATCGCGCCCCAACCATGCCAGTGCTTGCGGGTGTTTGGTAGGCCCCCGGGGAGTCGAACCCCGCACCAACGGATTATGAGTCCGCTGCTCTAACCAAGCATGAGCTAGAGGCCCCCAGCGTCCGCCCCGGAGCAGGCCCGGTGCGGCGCGGAAAAACAGGCGTGGATTCTACCCGCCGCACCGCACGGCTCAGCGCTGGTGGCTCAGGGCGTTGGAAACCATGCGGGAGGTGATGTCCACGATCTGGATCATCTTGTCGTACGGCATGCGCGTGGGGCCGATCACGCCCAGGGTGCCAACCACCTGGCCATCGACCTCGTACGGGGCGCTGACGACCGAGAGGTCTTCGAACGGTACGACCTGGCTCTCGCCCCCGATGAAGATGCGCACGCCCTGGGCCTGGCTGGAGACGTCGAGCAGGCGCAGGATCTGGGTCTTTTGCTCGAACAGCTCGAAGGCACGGCGCAGGTTGCCCATGTCGCGCGAGAATTCGCTGACGGCGAGCAGTTTGCTTTCACCTGCAAAGACCACCTCTTCCTGCGCTTCATGCAACGCCTCTGAGCTGACATTGACGGCCGCCCGCATCAGGGCGGCGATTTCGCCCTGGAGCGACTCAACCTCGGTGCGCAGGCGCTCGCGCACCATTTCGATGGCCATGCCCGCGTAGTGGGCGTTGAGGTAGTTGGCCGCCTCGGTCAGTTGCGACTGGGTGAAGTCGGTTTCCGAAACGATGACGCGGTTCTGCACATCGCCGTCGGGGGACACGATGATGACCAGGTAGCGTTGCTGCGACAGCCGCAGGAATTCGATCTGCCGAAACACCGAGGTACGCCGCGGCGCCATGACCACGCCAACAAACTGCGACAGGTTGGAAAGCATCTGCGCGGCGTTGGCAATGACTTTTTGCGGGGGCTCGGGCGCGAGTTGCGGCGAGGTGATGTGCTCGCGCTGCACGGTGAGCATGGTGTCCACGAACAGACGGTAACCCTTGGCGGTGGGGATGCGTCCGGCGGAGGTGTGCGGGCTGACGATGAGGCCCAGCTCCTCCAGATCGGCCATCACATTGCGGATGGTGGCGGGCGACAGGTCCAGGCCCGAGGCCCGCGACAGCGTTCGCGAGCCCACGGGTTGGCCCTCGTCGATATAACGCTCCACCAGCGTCTTGAGCAACAACTTGGCACGGTCATCGAGCATGTCACGATTTTAATGATGTAATTTCGGCATGAAACTCCACTTTCGCCATGTGGCCTTGGTAGGCAAGTACCAATACCCTGCCGCCAGCACGGCCGCCTGCGGTGCCCGCAAGGTGCTGGACGACATTGCCCACTTCCTGCACGCCCAAGGCTGCGAGGTGGCGCTGGAGGCGCAAACCGCCGCCACCTCGGGTCTGACGCAGTGCGACACGCTGGACGTCGAAGCCATCGGCAAGCAGTGCGACCTGGGCCTGGTGGTGGGGGGCGACGGCACCATGCTCAGCATCGGGCGCCAGCTTGCACGCTTTGGCACGCCGCTCATCGGCATCAACCAGGGGCGGTTGGGGTTCGTCACCGACATTCCGCTGGAGAACTACCGCGCCACGCTCACGCCCATGCTGCGCGGCGAGTACGAGGAAGACCACCGCCCTCTGATGCATGCCCAGGTGCAGCGCGAGGGGCGTGTGGTGTTCGACGCATTGGCCATGAACGATGTGGTGCTCAACCGGGGCGCCACATCGGGCATGGTGGAGGTGCGCGTGGAGGTGGATGGCCATTTCGTGGCCAACCAGCGTGCCGACGGCCTGATCGTGGCCTCGCCTACGGGGTCCACGGCGTATGCACTGTCGGCGGGCGGGCCCATGCTGCACCCCTCCATTCCAGGCTGGGTGCTGGTGCCGATTGCGCCGCACACGCTGTCCAACCGGCCCATTGTGCTGGCCGACGTGGCCGAGGTGGCCATCGAACTGGTCAGCGGGCGCGATGCCAGCGCCAACTTTGACATGCAGTCGCTGGCATCCCTGCTGCATGGCGACCGCATCATCGTGCGCCGCTCGGAATTCAGCGTGCGCTTCTTGCACCCTCGGGGGTGGAATTACTTCGACACCTTGCGCAAGAAGCTGCGCTGGAATGAAGGAGGATCCTGAGCATGGCGCTCAAACGCATCGTTTTGCGTGATTTCGTGATCGTCCAGACGCTGGAGCTGGATCTGCATGAGGGCTTCACTGCACTGACCGGCGAAACGGGCGCGGGCAAGTCCATCCTCATCGAGGCCTTGCAACTCATCCTGGGTGGGCGCTCCGATGCGGCAGTGGTGCGCGAAGGCGCACAGCGCGCCGACCTGTGCGCCGAGTTCGACGGTGCAGAGCCCCTCACGCCCTGGCTGGAAGAATCCGGGTTCGATGCCCAGCCGGAGTTGCTGCTGCGACGCACCATCGACGCCACCGGCAAGAGCCGCGCCTGGATCAACGGCCTGCCCGCTACCGCCGCGCAGTTGCGCCACCTGGGTGAGCGGCTGATCGACATCCACGGCCAGCACGCCTGGCAGAGCTTGACCCGTGCCGACGCGGTGCGTGACCTGCTGGATGCCTACGCGGGCGCGTCGCCGCACGAAGTGACGGTCTGCTGGGCGCGCTGGCGCGAGGCACTGCGGGCCTGCGCGCAGGCCCGCAGTGCCCAGGACCAGTTGCAGCAAGAGCGCGAACGGCTGCAATGGCAACTGTCCGAAATGGACAAGCTCTCGCCCGCCGAAGGCGAGTGGGACAGCCTGAATGCCCAGCACACCCGGCTCACGCACGCCCAGTCGCTGCTGGAATCTGCCCAGTCCGCCGTGAACCTGCTCGATGCGGAAGATGGTGGTGCACGCGCAGGGCTGTCGCGGGCACTGGACACCCTGCAACGCCAGGAGCACCTGGAGCCTGCGTTCAAGGAGCTGGCTGGCACACTGGCTTCGGCCCTGGCGCTGACGGACGACGCTTTGCACGGTCTGCATAGCTACCTGGACCACACCGAGCTCGACCCCGACCGGCTCGCGCAGCTGGACGCCCGCGTGGCCCAATGGCTGGCGCTGGCACGCCGCCACAAACGCCCCGCAGAAGAACTGCCCGCGCTGCGCCAATCCTGGGAACAGGCCCTGCAACAACTGGACGCCGCCAGCGACCTGGCCACGCTGGAGCAGGCCGTGCAGCAGCATGCCAAGGCCTACCAGGCAGCAGCCCAGGCGCTGTCGCGCCAGCGCAGCAAGGCAGCCCCCCGGCTGTCGGCAGAAATCACCGCAGCCATGCAAGAGCTGGGCATGGCAGGCGGCCAGTTTGTGGTGCAGGTATGCCAAGCCGCCGAACCCGCAGCCCATGGGCTGGACGACATCGACTTTCTGGTGGCAGGCCATCCTGGCGCCACCCCCCGGCCCATTGGCAAGATCGCCTCGGGCGGTGAGCTCTCGCGCATCTCGCTGGCCATAGCCGTGGCCACCAGCACCTTGGGCAGCGCAGACACGCTGATCTTCGACGAGGTGGACGCGGGCGTGGGCGGTGCCGTGGCCGCCAGCGTAGGCCGCTTGATGCGCCAGATCGGGCAGGACCGGCAGGTGCTGGCGGTCACCCATCTGCCACAGGTGGCTGCCAGCGCACACCACCACCTGGTGGTGACCAAGCGGCGTGGCGAGCCCACCACCAGCGCTGTGGCCGCGGTCGAGGACGACGATCGGGTCGCGGAAATTGCCCGCATGCTGGGTGGCGACAAGCCCACCGCCCGCTCCCTGGCCCACGCCCGCGAAATGCTGGACACCACGGCACCCCGCCGCAAGCAGGCCTGAAAGAACACCCCACCATGGAAATCGTGCTCATCACCGGCATGTCGGGCTCGGGCAAATCCATTGCGCTGCGCGCGCTGGAAGACGCGGGCTACTACTGCGTGGACAACCTGCCGCCCGAGCTACTGCTGTCGTTTGTGGCGCTGGAACACACGCACCACGGCAACCGGCTGGCCATTGCCATGGATGTGCGCAGCGCCACCTCCTTGCCGCTGGTGCCCTCCAAGCTGCAGGAACTGCGCCGCCAGGGTTGCGCCGTGCACTCGATTTTTCTCGATGCCACCACCGGCACGCTGGTCCGGCGCTTTTCGGAAACGCGCCGCCGCCATCCACTGTCTGGCGGCAGGCAGGACGACGGGCGGCTGGCGCTGGTGCAGGTCATCGAGCTGGAACGCGAGCTGCTGGCCGAATTGCGCGAACAGGCCCAGGTCATCGACACCAGCAACCTGCGCGGATCGCAATTGCAGGCCTACATCAAGGACTTGATCGGCACCGACAAAGGCGGGCTGTCGCTGGTGTTCCAGTCTTTCGCCTTCAAGCACGGCGTACCTGTGGATGCCGACTACGTGTTCGACGTGCGCATGTTGCCCAACCCGCACTACGAAAACGATCTGCGCGATCTCACCGGGCTGGATGCGCCGGTGGCCGATTTTCTGAAGCAGCAACCCGAAGTGGACGTGATGGAGCAGCACATTGCCGCCTTCCTGGAACACTGGCTGCCCGCCATGGCACGCAACCACCGCAGCTATGTGACCGTGGCCATTGGTTGCACGGGTGGCCAGCACCGTTCGGTTTATCTGGTGGAGCGACTGGCCGCGCGCTTTGCCAGCCAGTGGCCCACGCTGCGCCGCCACCGCGAGCTGGACGGCCGCTAAGCCCGCTACGCTGCGCCCGACTGCAGCAGTTTGCGCACCGGTGCGGCCAGCCCCAGCGCGGCTGTCTCTGCCAAGGCGTACCAACCGCCAGGCACAGGCATGGCAGGCGGCTGCGCCACCGTGGCCACCACGCGGTGCAGGTACAGGTCACGGTGGGTCAGTACATGCAGCATGGAAGGGTGTTCCTGCTGCAACTGGGCCTGCGCACCTTCCAGCCAGGCCATCAGCGCTTCGCGCTCCTCGAACACCGGCAGGCTGTACAAGCCCGCCCAGATACCGCGTTCAGGACGGCGCTCCAGCCACACCTGGCCCTGGGCATCCTGCAATTGCAGCAACCACCATGCCTGGGCCTTGCGCACCAGCTTGCGTGTGCGCACCGGGTACTGCTCGGGGGTGCCTTTGGCCCGAGCCACACAGTGCGCCTGCAAGGGGCACGCCTCACACCGGGGCTGGCGGGGCAAGCACACCATGGCCCCCAGATCCATCATTCCCTGGGTGTAGCGCGGCATGGATTCATCCAACTGCTGGGTCGGCAGCAAGTCCTGGGCATGCTGCCAGAGTGCGCGCTCCTGCGCCGCCTGCGCCAAGTCGCCATCAAAGCCCAACAGGCGAGTCAGAACACGGCGCACGTTGGCGTCCAGAATGGGAGCCCGCTGGCCAAAACAGAATGCGGCAATCGCGCCTGCGGTAGAGCGACCTATGCCTGGCAGGGCCGACAGTTCTGCCACCGTGGCGGGAAAACGGCCTCCGTGCACCTGCACCACCTGCTGCGCACAACGGTGCAGATTGCGGGCACGGCTGTAGTAGCCCAGCCCGCTCCACAAGGCCAACACATCGTCCGGCGGCGCCGCTGCCAGCGCATGCACATCAGGAAACTGCGCCAGGAAACGTGCGTAGTAGTCCAGCACCGTAGCCACCTGCGTCTGCTGCAGCATGATTTCGGAGAGCCAAACGCGATAAGGATCACGGGTGCACTGCCAGGGCAGGCTGGAGCGGCCATGTTCGGCCTGCCAGCACACCACCAGGGGTGCCACTGGCGGGAGGGCGCCACTCATGCTGGGGCAAAGATATCGTGGTGCTCGACCTCGGCCGGATCTTCGGCCAGGGCCATGAGCTGCTCGGTCAGCTGCAGCAGATGGTCGTCCAGCCGCTGCAGTTCGGCCTCGCCTTCCTCGATCTCGGTGATGCGCTCTTCCAGGCCGGTAGCGGCCTGCTGGATGCGGTCCACCGCCTCGATGCGGCGCGCAAAGCTGCGCTTGCGCTCACGCAGTTGGGCATCAAGCTGGGCCGTGGCGGACTTGCTCCACAGTTCCAGGTCGTTGGCCACCGATTCGTACACCGAGCGCAAGCGGATGGACAGCGCGCGCCCCAGCCGTTCGGCAAATTCCGGCTGCAACAGTTTGAGCGTATTGCCCATGCCCAGGTACTGCAGGTGTCCTTGCTCGATGCGCGCAATTTCGTTACCGAATTCCTGAAGCTGGGGCGCCGCAGGAACCTGCAGCGAAAAGCCAAACTCGGCATTGAGCTGACGAAACGTGCCTTCCAACATGGCCTGGATTTCCGTGGCAGCGGACTGCACACCATCGAGCGTGTCCTGCAACTTACGGAAAACCTCTTCATACTGCTTGCGCACACCCAGCTTGAGACCCTTTTGCTGCAGGCTGGCCATCAGCGGCGCCAGTTGCTCCTTGAGGGCCTTGCTGCCGAGCTTGTGGAACACATCGCGCAAGAGCTTGATGTGCACGGCCCGCACGGCATGGATACGCGTGGTGCTCAGGTCAAACTCGCGCTGTTCCTGCTCGATGCGGTTGCGCATGGCCAGGATGACGGACGAATTCTTGCCGCGCAGGCTGCGCAGTTCCAGCATCTGCTCGTCCAAGTCCCGCCGACGGATGTTGAGCACCCGCGCAGTTTCAGTGCGCAGGCTGGCAATGCCTGCACTGATGGCCGAACGCAGAATGGCCTGGCGCTGGCCCATGATGCCGCGCCCGAGCGCCTCTTCCAGTACCGGCAGGCCGCTGGCCTCCAACATGACGTCGTCGCACTGGATCTTGGCCACCAGCCCCTTTTGGGCCGAGACGGGCAGCACCTGGTCCAATCGCACGCCCAACATTTCGGCGGAGGTCTGGCGCTGGCGCTCCAGTTGGTCCTGGATTTGCTGGGCCGAGTTGAGCGTGTCCCAGAGGGTGTCGATCTTGTTGAGCACCACCAGGCGCGCGTCGGCCCCTTGCGATGCGGCTGCCAGATGCTCGCGCCAGATGCTCAGGTCCGAGCGGGTCACGCCCGTGTCCGCACCCAGAATGAACACCACTGCATGGGCCTGGGGAATCAGGTTGACGGTCAGTTCAGGCTCGGCACCCACAGCGTTGAGGCCCGGCGTGTCCAGAATGACCAAGCCCTGCTTGAGCAACGGATGGGGCAGGTTGATGATGGCGTGACGCCACAGAGGCACCTCGACCATGCCCTGCGCATCGAGCGACGGGTTGTCATCGGGCATGTCGTCATGCCAGAAGCCCATGGCCCGTGCATCGTCCACGCTGACCTTGCGCACCTGCGCCACTTTTTCGAGCGCACGCGAAATCTGATCGGCATCCCCTACCTGCAAGGGCACCTCGACCCAACGCTCGGGCTTGAGCCGCCACTCGGCCAGCCCCTGCATCTGCAGGCGCGTTTCAATGGGAAGAAGGCGCAGGCAATGAGGAACCTGCGGGTCGTAGCCCAGCTCGGTGGGGCACATTGTGGTGCGCCCCGCACTGGCCGGCATGATGCGCCTGCCGTAGTCGGCAAAGAAGATGGCGTTGATCAGCTCGGACTTGCCTCGCGAGAACTCGGCCACGAAGGCCACCATGATGCGGTCGGACCGCAGTTGCCCTTCGAGCCGTTGCAAACGCTCCTGGACGGCGGCATCCATGAGATCGTGCGCAGACATCCACTCGCCCAGCTGCTTGAGTTGCCGGGCGAATTCGCGCCGCCAGACGCCGTGCTGCTCGAACTGCTCGTTGAAGGAGGGTCCCACTTTGCTCCCGATGGTCTATGGATAGGCTGCCACGAATAGGCACAAAATATAGCACCGGACGCAGCCATTGCGCCCTGCACCACGAGGAAACGTGGTTTCAGCGCCTCAAATCAGGGACGCTGACAGCGTGGACAAAAGAAGCTGCTGCGCTGCCCCTGCCGCTCCATGCGCACCTGGGTGCCGCACACCCTGCAGGGCAGGCCCTCCCGGCCATACACCTGTGCATGCTGCTGAAATTCCCCGGCGTGGCCATGTGCGCTGGCGAAGTCCCGCAAGGTGCTCCCCCCCAGATTCACCGCCTCGGCCAACACTTCCCGGATGGCCGCATGGAGCCGGTGCGCCCGTGCGGGACCGATGCGCAAGGCGGGGGTGCTGGGTCGGATGCCCGCTCGGAACAAGGCCTCACACGCATAGATGTTGCCCACACCAACCACCACGCGCCCCGACAGCAGAAGTTGCTTGATCGCCTGGCGGCTGTGGCGCAGCGCGAGCAGCCAGTTACGCATTTGAAAATCGTCCGACAGGGGTTCCACCCCCAGGCCGCCCAGCAGCTTGCACGCCATCGGATCCTGCAAACTGGCCACATGGACCACGGCGCCGAAGCGCCGCGGATCATGCAAACGCAGCGTCCCCCGGTCGGTGCAAGCATCGAAATGGTCGTGTGGGCCCGGCTCAGTAGGTTGCACCAGCCAGCGCAGGCTGCCGGACATGCCCAGGTGCACGATCAGGCAGCCTTCGTCCAACTCCAGCAACAGGTACTTGCCACGTCGCCCCACGGCGGTGAAGGCACGCCCGACCAAGCGGGCTGGGTCACAGCCCAGTGGCCAACGCAAGGGTTTGCCAAGCACCACCGCTCGTATCCGCGCTCCCACCAAGGCGGTAGCAATGCCACGGCGAGTGACTTCCACTTCGGGCAACTCCGGCATAAAGGTACTCCCCTTGCCCACCACGGGCATGGATTATTATGGTTTGATGCTCCATATTCTTCGCATTCTGGCGACCTTCTTGCCGGGCGCACTCGTGGCGAGCGCCTGTCTCGCAGCACCCCCACAAACACCCCAGCACCAGACTGCCGCCCCAGGGGACAGGCCGATCGCTTCGGCGCTGCTGGATGCCACCCTGTTTTACGAAATACTGCTGGGAGAAATCGTCACACGCGAAGGTGATCCCGGCACCGGGTATGCACTGGTTCTGGAGGCAGCCCGCCGCAGCAACGACGAGCGGCTGTTCCAACGTGCCACGGACATCGCCCTGCAGGCGCGTGCGGGAGACCAGGCACTGGCTGCCGCCCAGGCCTGGAAGCAGGCGACACCGCAGTCCACCGACGCCAACCGCTATGTGCTGCAGATCCTGATCGCCCTCAACCGCATCGACGACATTCCTACCCCCCTGCGCGAGATGCTGGACCAGACGCCGGACGCCGAAAAGCCGGGAATGCTGCTGGCCTTGCCACAGTTGTTGCGCAGAGCGCCAGACAAGGCGCAAGCCGCGCGCATGCTCGAAAAGGCACTGAACACTGAACTGCGCGCCGAGGGGGCAACCGCCGCCGCTGCCTGGACCGCCATCGGACGCATGCGCCTGCAGGCCCAAGACGCCACCGGAGCCCTGGATGCGGCGCGGCGGGGGCAGGCGTCACATGCACAAGCCGACGGTCCTGCCGTGCTCGCCCTGGAGCTGATGGAGAACGGCACTGCCGATGCCGAGCCCTTATTGACCGCCTACCTGCAGCAACGTCCCAGCCCTGAAGTGCGCATGGCCTATGCCCGGCTGTTGCTTGAACAACAGCGCTACCCCGAGGCCCGCAGCCAATTGAAGGCCGTGACCACCGAAAAGCCCGACCTGCCCCAGGCTTGGCTCGCGCAGGCGGCGCTTCAGGTACAAGACCAGCAGTACGAGGCCGCCGAAGCATCGCTGGGTGAACTGCTGCGCCTCGCAAAGTCATCGCCGGACAATGAAACGCTGCGTGCCAGCCTGACGCAGGCCTACCTGTTGCATGCTCAGATCGCGGAAAAACGCGGGGACTATGCGGCGGCTGAGCAATGGTTGCAGCGCATCGAAGACGGCAAAGAGCTTTTCAGCGCCCAAACCCGGCGCGCATCCTTGCTGGCCCGCCAGGGCAAGCTCAAGGAAGCACGCGCCCTGTTGCAGAGCCTGCCCGCCGAGACCGATGAGGCCCGGCGCATGAACCAACAAGCCGAGGTGCAATTACTGCGCGATGCACGTGCATACCGCGAGGCCTACACACTGCAGGGAAAGCTGGTCAAGGCCACCCCCGATGACGACGATCTGGAGTACGAGCTGGCCATGCTGGCAGACAAACTGGGGCGGCACGACGAAATGGAGCGCCTGTTGCGCAAGGTGATTGCCCGCAACCCCAACTACCAACATGCGCTCAACGCCCTGGGCTACTCGCTGGCCGACCGTGGAGTGCAACTCGAAGAAGCCAGGCTCCTGATCGAGCGCGCCCTGAGCCTGGCCCCCAACGACCCCTTCATCACCGACAGCCTGGGCTGGATCGAGTACCGCATGGGCAATATGCCCCAGGCGCGCCAGTTGCTGGAACGCGCCTACCGGCTACGCCCCGACGCAGAAATTGCGGCGCACCTGGGTGAAGTGCTCTGGGTCTTGGGCGAAAAAGAGGCGGCGCGGAAGCTCTGGAAGGAAAGCGCCAGGCTCAATGCCGACAATGAGGTGCTGCGCGAAACCCTCAAGCGCCTGGGTGTCAAGCCCTGAGAAGGCGTGAGAGTCTCCCTCATGTCTCCCTGGAACCGGCGCGCCCTCTGCCAGGCCGGGCTGTATGCCCTGTCGTCGGTGTGGCTGGTGGGCTGTGCGCAGCCACAGAGCCGGAGTGCGCATACGCCGTCCACCGGCCCCTGGAGTGGACGCATCCATCTGCGTGTGGACGACCCTGATGCTCCTCGCTCCTTCGCCGCCCTTTTCGACCTGCAGGGCTCCGCAGACAACGGCCGCCTGGAACTGTCCACCCCTCTGGGCACCCTGCTGGCGCGTCTTCAATGGTCCGTGGGCGAAGCCTCCATTGAAACAGCCCAGGAACGCCGCAGCGCAGCAACACTTTCAGCCCTGCTGCGCGAGGTGACGGGCGAAGCCCTGCCCATTGATGCGCTGTTCGACTGGCTCTCAGGAGTGCCCACCTTGGCTGGCGGTTGGCAGGCAGACCTGCAGCAACTGGACGAAGGACGCCTGAGTGCCACACGCACCCAACCACCACCAGCCGCCATGCTGCGCATACTGTTGAACCCCTGACACCGCCCTGCCTTCTTTTGCGATGCTGTCCCTTTACGACGTTCCAGCCCCCGCCAAACTGAATCTCTTTCTGCACATCACCGGGCGCAGGGACGATGGCTACCACCTGCTGCAATCGGTTTTCATGCTGATCGACTGGTGCGACACACTGCACTTCTCGCTGCGCAGGGACGGCCAGCTCACGCGGGAAGACCTGGGCCCCGCACTGCCCCCAGACGATTTGACGCTGCGCGCTGCGCGCGCGCTGCAGCAGAGCACGGGCTGCTCCCTGGGCGCGCACATCGGCGTGCTCAAGCGCGTTCCGGCGCAGGCGGGCATGGGCGGGGGCTCCTCGGACGCCGCCACCACGCTGCTGGCACTCAACCGCCTCTGGAAGCTGGGCCTGCGCACGCCGCAACTGCAGGCCATTGCGGTGCGCCTGGGTGCCGACGTGCCGTTTTTCCTGTGCGGCCACCATGCCTGGGTCGAGGGCATTGGCGAGCGCATCACACCTCTTACAGGTGCGAGCGCACTGCCGACTGCGCGCTTTGCCGTGGTCAAACCCGCGGCCGGCATCGAGACTGCAAAAATTTTTGCATCCCCCGTTTTGAAACGCGATTCAGATAGTGCTACAATCATAGGCTTTGCTGCAGCACACTACGACTTTGGTCGTAATGACTTGCAAAGCATCGCGCAGGCACTGTGCCCCGATGTGCAACAAGCCCTCGATTGGCTCCAGGCACGCGGATTACATGGTAGAATGACGGGCTCTGGAAGTGCAGTGTTTGCACAAATGCCACATGCAGTGGATCTTAGCGGTGCTCCTGGCACCTGGCAGGTCAAGGCATGCGAGAATCTGACGCAGCATCCTCTGGCAGGATGGGCAGAGGATTGAAGTTTCGGTGGTTTGCCGCTTCGGCAAGTCACCTGTGTAGGGGAGTCGCCAAGTTGGTAAAGGCACCGGATTTTGATTCCGGCATGCGAGGGTTCGAGTCCTTCCTCCCCTGCCAAATCCTCATCGCGCACAGGCAAATCATTTCAGACCGCTGGGACGCTCATGCAGGCCAACCAACCCGACTTCATGGTTTTCACCGGCAATGCCAATCCCGCATTGGCGGCTGAAATTGCCCAACACCTCCATATTTCCCTCGGCGCAGCCCACGTAGGCCGCTTTTCCGACGGCGAAGTCACCGTGGAGGTCAACCAGAACGTGCGCGCCCGCGACGTGTTCGTGGTGCAGTCCACCTGCGCGCCCACCAACGAAAACCTCATGGAACTGCTGATCATGGTCGATGCGCTCAAGCGCGCCTCGGCCGAACGCATCAGTGCCGTGATTCCCTATTTTGGCTACGCCCGCCAGGATCGCCGTCCGCGCTCCACGCGTGTGCCTATCTCGGCCAAAGTCGTCGCCAACATGCTTCAGGCCGTGGGCGTGGCCCGCGTGCTGACCATGGACCTGCACGCCGACCAGATCCAAGGCTTTTTCGACATTCCGGTGGACAACATCTACGCGTCCCCCGTGCTGCTGGGTGATCTGCGCCAGAAGGACTACGACGACCTGATCGTCGTCTCGCCCGACGTGGGCGGCGTAGTGCGCGCACGCGCACTGGCCAAGCAACTGGGGTGCGACCTGGCCATCATCGACAAGCGCCGCCCCAAGGCCAACGTATCCGAAGTGATGCATGTGATCGGCGACATCGAAGGGCGCAACTGCGTGATCATGGACGACATGATCGACACCGCCGGTACGCTGGTCAAAGCTGCCGAGGTGCTGAAGGAGCGCGGTGCCAAGAAGGTGTACGCCTACTGCACACACCCCATTTTTTCTGGCCCCGCCATCGAGCGCATCGCCCAGGGCGCTGCCCTTGACGAAGTCGTGGTCACCAACACCATTCCCTTGAGCGAAGCTGCACGCGGCTGCGCCAAGATCCGCCAGCTCTCCGTGGCCCCGCTGATCGCCGAAACGATCCAGCGCATTGCCAAGGGAGACTCGGTGATGAGTCTGTTTGCCGACCAGGACAACCTGTTCTGACCGCGCGAACAACACGCAGGGCGTCCCTCGGGGCGCCTTTTTTGTCAAACGGAGGTGGCACTGGTCGCGGTGCTCCTCGAACGGAGAATCCTCATGCAATTCGTCGCTTTTGAGCGCGCCAAGCAAGGCACGGGTGCGAGCCGCCGCCTGCGCAATTCGGGCCGTACGCCCGGTATCGTTTATGGCGCTGGCGCCCAGCCCGTGGCCATCGAAGTGGACCACAACGCCCTGTGGCACGCCCTGAAGAAAGAAGCCTTCCACTCCAGCGTGCTGGACATGGAACTGAACGGCCAGACCAGCAAGGTGCTGCTGCGCGACGTGCAATACCACCCCTTCAAGCAACTGGTGCTGCACATCGACTTCCAGCGCGTGGACGAAAAGACCAAGCTGCATATGAAGGTGCCCCTGCACTACAGCGGCGCTGAAGAGTCGCCCGCCGTCAAGGTGGACAAGTGCCTGGTCACCCCCGTGATGACCGAATTGGACGTTTCCTGCATGCCTTCGGACCTGCCCGAATTCATCGCCGTGGACCTGTCCAACCTGCAGAAGAACGTTTCCCTGCACCTCAAGGACATCAAGCTGCCCAAGGGCGTGAGCGCGGTGACCCGTGGCGCCAAGAACAACCCCGTTCTGGTCTCCGTGGTGGCCCCGGCCGTGGAAGTTGCTGCCCCTGCCGCAGACGCCGCTGCCGCCCCCGCCAAGGGCAAGGGCAAGGGCAAGAAGTAATTCTTGCTCACAGCCCCGGCAGTCACCCCTGTGTGGCTGCCCTGTGCACAACGGCCCACCTTTGCGTGGGCCGTTGGCTTTTGTGCCATCTGATAATTGCAGCCATGATCAAGCTCTTTGTGGGCCTGGGCAATCCAGGGTCCGAATACGAAGCCACCCGCCACAACGCAGGGTTCTGGTGGATCGACGCGCTGGCGCGCGAACTCAAGGTACAGCTGCAACCCGAGCGCGGCTACTGGGGCCTGGCGGCACGCGCCACGGTGCACGGCCAGCATGTGTGGCTGCTGGAGCCACAGACCTACATGAACCTGTCGGGCAAATCGGTGGCCGCACTGGCGCGTTTCTTCAAGATCGCACCCGAGGAAATTCTGGTGGCGCACGACGAACTGGACATCGCCCCAGGGCAGGTCAAACTCAAGCGCGGTGGCGGCCACGCCGGGCACAACGGCCTGCGCGACATCCACGCACAACTGGGCTCACCCGACTACTGGCGCCTGCGCATCGGCATTGGCCACCCAGGCGACAAGTCCGAGGTGGCAAACTGGGTGCTCAAGAAACCGGCCTCCGACCAGCGCACACTCATCGAAGACAGCATCACCCACAGCCTGAAGGCCTGGCCCGCCCTGCTGGCCGGGGACATGGACAAGGCCACGCTGCTGGTACACACCACCAAGGCCCCGCGCCCCAAGCCGCCACGCCCCGCCACGGGCGCCCCTGAAGCCAGCGTCTGACGCTATAAATTTAGGAGCGCATTGCGCTTATTGGACGGGCGCCACAGGCCATTGAGCACCCATCAGTCACCAATCCGCACCGCCGCCTGGAGGCGGTGGAATTTTTGCCACAGGGTTTCGCGGCTTTCTACGTGCTGGGGATCGACCGGAATGCAGGACACAGGGCAGACCTGCATGCACTGGGGTTCGTCAAAATGCCCCACGCATTCGGTGCATTTGCTGGGGTCGATCTCATAGATCTTTTCACCCAGATAGATGGCCTGGTTGGGGCACTCGGGTTCGCAGACATCACAGTTGATGCATTCGTCGGTGATCATCAATGCCATGGAGCGCTCCGCAAGACCGGGCCTGCGCATGTCTGTCATGCCCGCAGCGGCCCGGGGCGCCATTATCGCGCGCCGCCGATACCCTGCCTGGCAGTAGGGCACCGCCAGGCAGAGGGGCCTTTTACTGCGCCCCGCCCAGTTGCGGCATCTGCATGGTCTTGCCGTTGAGGCGCACCTGCCCCGCATCGACCTGCACGCTGCTGGCGATATGGTCGGTCTCCTGGGTCAAAAAGCCCTGGGCCTGCGCCATGCCCAGCAATGCGTTCAATTCGTCCGGCGCCGGCACCGGCTTGCCCACGGCCTCGGCGATGAGGGGGATCCAGGCCTTGGGCAGGCGCACGCTGGCGTCCAGCGCACTGTGCTTCAGCAGCGCAGGGCCCCAGCCTCTTTCCTCCACCAGGGTCTGGTCTGGCGCGCTCTTGATCTGGGCCCCGTATTTCAGGCTGCCTTCCTTGCCACCCACGGTCGCCTTGATTTCCACGGCATAGGCGGGCAGCGCCGCCAGCAGGCGCGGCGCAGCCTGGGCCAGGGTGGCCAGCCACGGCGCCTCGGGCGCGAAGGCGGCCTTGGCATCGGCCGCCGCGCTGGCGCGGTAGGCGCCCACCAGGGCCTGCTGGAACAGGCGCACGGCTTCCACATCGATGCGGCTTACCTCCTCACGCAGGCTGAAGCTGTCCAGCGCCATGGGGCCGATCTTGCCCTTGGACTGCATGGTCACGTTCCAGCCGAACACGGCGTCCTTGCGCTCGATGGCGGCCTTGAAGTCCATGTCCTGCAAGGCCACCAGCGCCTTGGGTTGGGCGCCCTGCTCTTGCAGCTCCACTGTCAGCTTGTCGAGGCGGCCCTGCGAGGTGCCCGGCGCCAGCAGCCACAGACCGTCTTCGATGCGCACATCGAAATCACCACGCAGCCCCACAAAGGCCATGGCCATGGTGGAGGCCACCTCGGGCTCCTGGCCTGCCTCGTCCTCGTCATCGGCCAGCGCTTCCTTCGGGTCTTCGTGGACGCGCAAGGTCAGCTCGGGCCACTGCATGTCGCCGCGCAGGCGCGTGCGATCGGCGCTGAGCGCCATGTCGTAGCGCAGCGCCTTCCAGCGGATCAGGTTTTCGCCCTCGGACACCTCTCCAGCAGGCACGTCCAGCACCAGGTCGTTGCTGCCCGTCCAGTGGTGCACCACCGTCAGGGTGGGGGCGCTGGTGCGCTCCAGCAGCTTGCGCGCGTGCTCGTCCAGGCCGTCCAGGGCCATGCGCGTTTCGACCACGGCAGCAGCCAGCCTGAAGCCCGCCAGCGGGCCATGGCGCACGGTGCTGTCCAGGCGCAAGCGCAGCGGGGTTGCGGGCACCGGGGCCGCGCCGTCCTCGGCAGGCTCGGCGGGGGGCGTCCACTGCAGCACGGTCTGGGCCTGCGAGGTCCAGAAGCCCCGCTGGTACTGCTGCGACACCACGCCATCGGCGCCCATCACCTTGCGTACCACTTCCAGGGCCTCCTGGTAACGCTGCTGCGCCCGCTCGCCGGCATACCAGGTAGCACCGCCATACAAGGCGCCCAGCAGTACGACCGCAGAGCCCAAGGCAATTTTCTTGTTCATGGATGGATCCCTCCCAAATCAGCCCCGGAGCCCCCTCGGCCCCGAAGAACCGGCGAGCGTACCAGCGAGCGGGCCCTTAACCCCGGTCACAGGCCATCCAATGTGCAAGAAATTGTTGCGCTGCGGAATATTGAACGAAAATGGGCCCCAGCGCCCTTACTACATGCGCAAGTAGCTATGTTTTTGATAGCGAATCAATTGCGCTGCGCCGTGGCCAGCCGGACCGCCAGCCCCAGGAACACCAGCCCTGCCACGCGGTTGAGCAGCGTTTGTGCCCGCGCCGACCGCATCAGCAGCGTGCCGAACACGCCCGAGAAGCAGGCAACGGCACCGAACACCAGCATGGTGGCCAGCATGAACACCAGGCCCAGCACCATCAGTTGCAGCGCCACGCTACCCCGCGCAGGGTCGGCAAACTGCGGCAGAAAGGCCAGGAAGAAGATCAGCACCTTGGGATTGGTGAGGTTCATCACGATGCCCCGGCCCACCATCTTCCACCAGCCCGGCGCCTGGGTTGCGGGTGCCGAGCCTTCGGGCCCTTGCGCCGTGGCCGCGGGGGCACGCAACGCCTGCCAGGCCAACCACGCCAGGTAGGCCGCCCCGCAGAACTTGAGCACCGTGAATGCCATGCTGGATGCCGCAAACACCGCCGCCAAGCCCAGCGCCACAGCGGCCGTGTGGCCCACGATGCCAAGGCACAAACCCAACACCACGGCCAGCCCCAGGCGCCAGCCCCGCTGCACCGACTGGACCAGCACAAAAATGTTGTCCGGCCCCGGCGTCAGCGCCAGAACAACCGCAACACCAAAGAAGGTGACAAGGGTTTCGATGGAGGGCATGGCAATCGCTTTCAAAAGGCATGGGGCAAGCGCCCATTGTGCATTGCCGCCCAGCCACGCATGGCTTCGTAGCAACGCGCCACAACGGGTTCATGCGTTCATTTGTCTGGTTCAGCGAACAGGGCTTTGAGCAACTGCTCCGACTGACGAAGACCTTCATCGGTGAACGCGATGGACTTTTCCTTTCCCACTGGATCGGAGATGTAGCCCTTTTCATGCAGCCGCGCCATGGCATCCCAATCGAACGACTTCCACGCACGGGTTCCGTCGTGAAGCCCCAGACGCAGAAGCGCCAGAACCGCTTGGTCAATACGTTCTGTGTCCAGTTTCATCTGGTATCTCTCGGCGTCCAACGTAGAAGTCACCGGCGCTGCGCGGCTTTATCGCGCAGCGTCCGTGTGGACTGCCGGGTTATGCAGCATTTTTGGTATCTGTGAGGGTGCATGACCAATCACACTGCGACTTCAACCACCATACCACTATGATCAGAAAGATTCGCTTTGTCAGCGGGCCATGCGGCGACAACCGAAGTGATGTTTGCCCACTCGACTGGCAGCGCGATATGATCAATAGGCAGGATCGGCAAGAGTCCTGCTGGAAAACGCTCAGGCTCCGTCGCGCAAAAGACCCCAACGCTAGAAAAAGCAGTTCGTAAAGCTGCAATTCCCAGCTTTGAGCCGTAACGGCGACCGTCTGCCATATCGGTATTTAGGTCGCCGGCGATTCACAGTGGGGTGTCCGGGTAGTTCTCTCGTAGTTCCAACCACTCAGCACCTTGCATTGGAATGATTCGCTCATGCTCCGACCAGCCAGCAATTTTTCGGTCGTCTTTCCAAGGAAGAACCGTTCCGTAGACCAGCAATGATTTCGTTTCCCCGAGATCAATCAACGCCATCACCGAGCGCTCGTTGTCGCCTGAATCAAGCACTAGTCTTTTGATAATCGGGTACTTGCTCCAAATCGAGACCCAGCGACTCCCCGGCCGAATTTTCCACCAGTTCTTCGGTCGTGGTTCCGAGTGGACAACATTGGCGCAATTTGCAGGAACAAGATCGTCATGGGTCTCGGTGAGAACCCATATGTCGGCGCTATTGTTGGCAAGTACCTGCCGCAATGAATCGAGCCTCGACTCGTCTGCATACTCTACGTTCCAGGTTCCGATTCGCATGATTCCTCCGCTGATTGATAACCTCATGACGCTGAACTAACCTCCGCACTTCCGGAAAATTATTGTGACTCAGCGCACCTTTTCTTGATTAGTGCCATAGCACGCCCACGCCAGAATCCAGGAGAAACAAAGCCGCTGGAAATTCCCCCATGTGCAAATCGTTCAACGCGAAACGATTCTGGGGTCGACATGGGAAGGCCGGTGAGCAACAGAAATGCTTGTGCCACTTGGTCTTCAAGTTCTGAAGTGGTTGTGGGGCGCGGGATTTCAGAAAAATGTTCGTGCATTTCCATCCACAGGTATGTATCGCCGCGCAGACCATACTGTTCCGGTTCTACCTCGAATAAGTCGCCGATGTAGTGGCATCTACTCATGTGCCACCCGAACTGTCAAAAGCAAAGATGAACGTGGGGATCAAGGCGCGCATGATGCATAACACCTGAGTTAAGCCGCGCCGCGAAGCGGCGTCGGCTTGGATGATGGGATGGACTCCCCCGTTTGTTTGCGCGAAATTGGCGCACTGGTCTTCATTGGCGTGGGGATCAGGTCTTCAAACGAAAGGAGTCCGACATGCATGCTACTACCGTGGCCGTCGACTTGGCCAAATCCGTTTTCCAGATCGCCGTTGCCGATGAGCAATGGCACATCGTCGATACCCAGCGCCTGACCCGCTCGCAATTCGAGCGCTGGTTTGTCAACCGATCCGTGGGCCTGGTCATCATGGAAGCCTGCGGCTCGGCCCACCACTGGGCGCGCTGGCTGGGTAGCCTGGGCATTGAAGTGCGCCTGCTGCCCGCCCAGTACGTACGTGCCTATGTGCGGCGCAACAAGACCGATGCCACCGACGCTGCGGCCTTGCTCGAAGCGGCCCGTGCCTCCGATCTTCGCCCCGTGCGCGTAAAGTCTGTGGAGCAGCAGGCCCTGCAAGGGCTGCACCGCATCCGTTCCTTGTGGATGGGCACCCGCACCTCGCGTATCAATGCCCTGCGGGGCTTTTGCCGGGAGTTTGGCATCGCCATTCCAGTAGGAGCGCGCACCGGCATCGAAGTCATCGGCCGCGTACTGGCCGATCCGCAGTCGGCGGTGCCTGATCTGATCCGCCACACGGCTTCGCAATTGCTCGAAGAGATCCGTTTGCTGGAAGCGCGTATCGCCCAGGTGGAGCGGCAGTTGAGCATGGCCGCCCAGCAAAGCCCAGCCTGCACCCTGCTGCTGTCGGTGCCCGGTATCGGGCTGCTCACGGCCACCGCGATGGTGGCAGCCACCTCGGGGGATGTGACGCACTTTGCGGACGCACGCCACTTCTCCAGCTGGTTTGGCCTGACGCCCCGCGAGTACAGCTCGGGCGGTAGCCGCTATCTGGGCCGCATCTCCAAGAAAGGAGACCGCTACTTGCGCATGCTGCTCACTCACGGTGCGCGCAGTGTGTTGCGAGCGGCCAAGGTGGCCGAAGGGGCGGGCAAGGAGATACAGGGCGTGCGCCGCTGGGCGCTGGATGTGCAGGGGCGCAGCAACCACAACAAGGCCACCTGCGCGCTGGCGAACAAGCTGGCGCGCATTTGCTATGCGACGCTGCGCGATCACGAGCCATTCGATGAAGCAGCCCGGTTGAACAGAAAAGAGAATCGCCAGAGCTTTGCGATGCCCGACTGAACCGGTACAGCCAGTCAGCACGCCAGACCAGCAATTCCTTCACCACTTGCGACGGGTTTGATCGACCATCATGGCCAATCGGGTTCCTCCCACACCGCACTACGCCGATAACTCTTCCGGCAGCTTGCCTGCCGCTTGCAACGTGTGGCGACGCGGTGACGCAGATTCCATGTCGGCACGGACCACCACAGAGTCCACAACAGATGCCGGATATACGACTGCAGGTTCTTTACCCCTTGGTCCCCAATCGGTCAGGCTCTTGCTGTTGTGGGG